>JABRWC010000105.1:0-53946 GCA_039961675.1 Phycisphaerae bacterium | reverse complement strand
GCGGTCCACCCCGACGCCGGCGACGCCGACCACGCGCAGCCGCCGCCCGACGCGCAACAGTTCGCGCGTCACGGGCGTCTGCGTGCGCGCGACCAGCGCGTCGCAGTCGACGACCAGCCGCGCCATCGTGTCCGGATCGGCGTCGGCCGGACGGATGACCTCGCCGGCCGCTTCCAGGCGCGCCTCAGCGTCGGCGTCCAGCGGCTCAGCCAACAGGATTCGCGGCATCGGCGTCGGCTCCGGCGGGGGAAACAGGCGCGATTGCCTGGCGGCGAAGCTGGCCGCACGCCGCGGCCACGTCGCGCCCGCGCGAGGTGCGCAGGTGCGCGTTCGCCCCGGCGCTTCGCAACTGTTGCTGGAACTGGTGCGCGGCTTCGGCGGTCGGCCGTTCGAACGGCAGACCGGGCACGGGGTTATAGCGCAACAGGTTGATGTTCGCCCGCAGCCGGCGGGCGATGGCGGCCAGCTTGCGGGCGTGCGCCGCGTGGTCGTTCACACGGGCGAGCAGCACGTACTCGAGCGTGATCTCGCGGCCTGTCTTCTGAAAGTAGTACGCGCACGCGTCGAGCAGATCCGGCAAGCGCACCTTGCCCCACGGGATGAGTTCGCGCCGCAGGTCCTCGTCCGGCGCATGCAGCGAGAGCGCCAAGTTGAGCTGGAGCTGCTCGTCGGCCAGTCGGCGAATCTGTCTCGGCAGCCCGACCGTGCTCACCGTGATCTTTCGCGCCCCGACGTTCAAACCCCACGGCGCGTTGAGGATGCGGATCGCGGCGACGACCGCCTCGTAGTTCGCCAGCGGCTCGCCCATGCCCATCATCACGATATGTGAAAGCCGGCCGCCGGGCTCGTTTCCCGCGGCGGCCTCGGCCGCCGGCGTGTGCTGGCGGATGAGCCGCCGGATGTGCAGCGCCTGCTCGACGATCTCGCCCGGGGAGAGGTCGCGCTGCACGCCGTCGATCCCGCTGGCGCAGAACCGGCAGCCGACCGGGCAGCCGACCTGCGACGAGAGGCACGCGGTGTTGCGGCCGTCGGCGGGAATCCACACGGTCTCGACCGCGGCGCCGTCGCCGCACGCCAGGAGGAGCTTTCGCGTGCCGTCGGCGGAATCGGACTGCTGCACGACGCGCATCGAGTACAGACAGGCCTGCTCGGCGAGTCGGGTGCGCAGCTCCTTTGAGAGGTTGGTCATCTGCTCGAAGGAGTCGGCGTTTTTCTCGTAGATCCATTGCAAGACTTGAGCCGCGCGATACGCGGGCTGTCCGAGCGACGCGACCCAGTCCCGCATCCGCTGCGCATCCATGCCGAGCAAGTGCACACGGCCCGCGTCGGGCGACGACGCAAGCGCCGACAGCGCTGCGCGCCGCGGCGCCGCATCCGCGCCGGGCGCCCGGCGCGCCGGCAGCGCCGCGCCGTTGACATCTGGTGAATCGGTTTCTGGCACGCGCCGCCCGCTCATCCTGCGATCCTCGCAATTCGAAGCGCGTAGAGTATATGTTGCCGCCGATTCGACGCGACCCAGCACCGTATGGGAGCGGGAAGACGCGAGCGGTCCGGCTGCGCGGCCACGCGTGCCTCGTTTTCGATCGCCGGCCTTCCCAACCGATTCCCTCGCAGAAATAATGGTGAGAAGGCCCCGCGCGGCGGCACAAGGATGCTCAAGCAGCACAACCAGTTCATGCTCTCGCTGCTCATGATCGCGGACGCCTGCGCCGTCGCCACGGCGTGGATCCTGAGCTACTGGCTGCGGTTCACGTTTCTGTACGTCGATCCGGGCAAGGGCGTGCCCGAGCTCGCCCGGCTGTACCTGCCGGTGCTTCCGCTGATCGTCGTCGCGCACATTTTCATCTTTTACCGCATGCGGCTCTACCGCCCCCGCCGCAGCGACCGGCTCTTCGGCGAAACGCGCGACATCCTGAAGGCTTTTGTGGCGGCCGTCATCGTCGTCATACTGATCGACTACGCTCTGCCCCACTCCAGTAAAATCTCGCGGCGCTTCATCGCCACCTACGCCGTCGTCGGCACGCTGTGCTTTGCGACGTTCCGGCTGGCCGTGCGGCTCTCGCTGCGCGCCCTGCGCCGCCGGGGATACAACCGTCGCACGGCCGTGATCGTCGGCAGCGGCCGGACCGCCCAGCGGCTGCACGCCGCGCTGGAACGGAACGCCTGGACGGGAACGCACGTGCTGGCGTACATCGACGATCGTTCGGCCGATGCGCCGGGCGAGATTCGCGGCGTACCCGTGATCGGTCCCTTGTCGACGTTGCCGGTGATCGTGGAGCGCCAGCGCATTGACACGGTGTACGTCGCTTTGCCGAACGACGCGGCCGGCCGCGTCAACGAGGTGCTGGAGCTGCTCGAGCACGACATGTGCGATGTGCGGCTCGTTCCGGAGATCGACCCAGGCTACGCCATGCGGCCGAACGTCAGCGAGCTGGACGGCGTGCCGATCCTCTCGTTGCGGCAGGCCCCGCTGTACGGCTCGAACGCGCTGCTCAAGCGCGCCTTCGATTTGGTGGTCGGGGCATTCTTCCTGGTCGTTGCCGCGGTCCCGATGGTGATCATCGCGGCGCTGATCCGGCTGAGCAGTCCAGGCCCCGTGCTCTATCGCCAGCGCCGCATGGGGCTGGACGGCCGCGAGTTCGACATCTTCAAGTTCCGCACCATGCGGGCGGATGCGGAATCCGACGGCCCGGTCTGGTCGCAGCGCTCCGACCCGCGCCGCACTCGAATCGGCCGCTTTCTGCGCCGCACGAGCCTGGACGAACTGCCCAATCTGCTGAACGTCATCAAGGGCGACATGTCGCTGGTCGGCCCGCGCCCCGAGCGCCCCGAGTTCATCGCCCAGTTCCGTCAGGAGATTCCGCGCTACATGCTGCGGCACAAGATGAAGGCCGGGATGACCGGGTACGCGCAGATTCGCGGCTGGCGCGGCGAGACTTCGCTGCGCAAGCGCATCCAGCACGACGTGCACTACATCAAGAACTGGAGCCTCGCGCTGGACGTCCGCATCCTGCTTCAGACGCTGCTGTTCGGCTGGTTCAGCCGGCATGAGGCGTGAGCCGGCGGCCGCTGGCGTGCGAAATCGCGGAATCGCGCCGATTGCTGACAGGCGGCTGCGGCAGTCATCGTCCATCCTGCGCCAACAGAATCACGGATACCCGGAGAACTCGCTTGTCGCACCGACGGTCCTTCCGCGTGATGCTCGGTTTTGTGCTCGCGGCCGCAGCGCCTGCTTTCGCCGGCGAGCCGCAATCGGCGCCGTCCAGCGCCATGACGCGCTCGACGCTCGCCGTCGTGGAAAACAAGCGCCTGCCGGACAGCCTGCGGCAGTTCACCGTCCGCCGCCCGGATGGCAGCGAGCAGCGCGCGTTCGTCACGAAAGACGCCGTGGAAGGCGAGCAGCGCAAGCCGCTCATGATCTACGTGGACGGCTCGGGCGCGCAATCGCAATTCCAGATCGTTGATGACCACATGCTCAGCGTCGGGCTGTACGGCCTGCTGACGCGGGCCGCCGGCGGCAGGTTCATCGTGGCCGCGTGCGACAAGCGCGGCGTCGAGTTCGGCAAGGCGGCCGCGCGGCCGGGCAGCGCCGAGGGCGCGTCGGAGGAGTATCTGCGGCACGCCACGTATGACGATCGGGTGTCCGAAGTGCGGCTGCTGATCGACGCCCTTGCGGCGCAGCCCAACGTGGACGCCTCGCGGATCGTGCTGGTCGGGCACTCCGAGGGCGCCGACGTGGCCGCCGGCGCCGCCGCGGCCGATCCGCGCGTGACGCACGTGGCGTTTCTGGCCGGCGGCGGGCCGTCGCAGATGTTCGACCTGCTCGTGCTTCGCCGCGACGGCATGCTCAAGTCCGGCGCGTCGGCCGCGGAGGCGGAGGCGGCGATCACGGAGCTGGAACGCGAGTATCGCGAATTATTCAATGATCCGACGAGCACGACGAAGTTTTTCATGGGGCACGCGTACAGCCGGTGGGCTTCGTTTTTTTCGCACCCGCCGGTGGAGAACCTCCTGAAAAGCAACGCCCGGCTGTTTCTGGCGCACGGGACGCGCGACGAATCGGTGCCGATCGAGGCGTTCGACCTGCTGGTGATCGAGCTGATCCGCGCGGGCCGGGAGGACGTGGTCATTCGCCGCTGTGCGAACTGCGACCACGGGCTGCAAGACGTCGACCAGCCGCGCAATGGTCCGCCGATGCAGGACCTGTTCGCGGAGATCGTGGCCTGGGCCGGCAAGTAGTGCGGTTTCGGGGACGGCATGGCGTCGTACCTGCGTCTCGACCGCGTCGTAGCGTCGGACTCGCAGGTCCGACGCTACGGGATTCGTCGAAAACTCCCGACGGAGCCGGCATCGCTCTACGCCCGCACGCCTCACCACCGTGCTTGCGATTGCAGGGTCGCCGCGGCCCAATCGCGCCACGCGGCGGCGCCCTCCGGGTCCTCAAGCTGCGGTTCGATCGCGCGCAGTTGCGCGTCAACCTGGCCCGCAATGTGCCGATCGTAGTATGTGAGGTCCCACTCGCGCACGCTCTGGTCCAGCGAAGCCGATGCGAGCGTCCGCCCGTCCGGTGCGAAGCGCAGCGCCATAACCGACGCCGTGTGACCTTCCAAGGTTGCCAGCGGCCGCGCGCGTTCCCGGTCCCACAAGCGGATCACGCCGCCGCTGTCCCCGCTCGCGATCTGCCGGCCGTCCGGGCTGATGTCGAGACAGTAAATCTCCTGGCTGTGGCCCACGAGCTGCGCGACGCAGCGCTTCCGCTCCACGTCCCAGATATCGACGGAACGCTGGCCTCCGCCGACCACGAGCTGCCGCCCGTCGGCCGTGAAGCGCAGGGTGCGGAGCGGGGTCGGTCGCGGACCCGTCCAGGTCTCCACGGCGCCGGTTGCTAGATCCCAGACCAGTAGGGACCCATCGCGGACGACGGCGGCCACGCGCTGTCCGGTCGGATCGAACCTGACCTGCGGCATTCGCCCCGCCGCGCCGTGCAGCTCGCGCACGAGCGTGCCGTCGGCGACGCGCCACACGCGCACCACGGCGTCGTCGCAGGCCGTCGCCAATAGCGAGCCGTCGCGGTTGAACGCGACGTAGCTCAGCCGATTGGGATGATCCAGCCGGCGCTCCGGGCTGGCGTCGAGCGCGCCGCTCCACACATACGCGGCCCCGCTGTACGTGCCCGCCGCGACATGCGCCCCGTCATCGGAGACGGCCACCGCGGAAATGGTCGCGTCGTTCCCGAACGCGACGGTCGCGGTCACCCAGTCGCTGCTCCCCGTCCGGTGCAGCACGCCCGACAGGCCCACGGAGAGCAGTTCGCTCCCGTCCCGGCTGAAGTCCAGCCCGTGGAACAACTCGCCGGGCACGCGCAGCTCGCGGACGCATGGATCGTCGCCCACTTCCCACTCGCGCATCCCGTCCTGGCCGGTGGTCCAGATCCCGCGGCCGTCGCCGGTGAAGCTGATGCTGTTGACCCGTCCGGAATGCGCGACGAAGCGCGAAACGAGCGCTCCCGAGCGTGCGTCAAAGATGCGCACGTACCCGCCCAGATCGGCGACCGCCAGCAGACGTCCATCCGGGCTGAAGCTCTGCACGCGATGCGACCCGGCGCGCTCGACCAGTTCCGTCGCGGTCGGCGGATCGACGGTGAGGTCCCAGATGCGTCCCGCGGTCTCGATCCAGGCGTCCGCGACGCGCGTGTCGTCCGGAGAAAAGTGCAGCTCGCCCGGGGCACGCAGGGAATCGCGCTCCGGCAGCGCCGACGACGCCGCGCGGATGCGCGTTCGGGACTCGACGTCCCAGACGAAAAAGCCCCCCAGCCGGTCGCGCACCGCAACCCGGCGGTCGTCGTTCGATATCGCGATCGCCGCGAATTCGGCGCTCTCAGGCATGAACCGGGCGAGTTCTTCGAGCGGCTCCGTTTTCCAGACCACGGCGGCGCCTTCGGTCAACGCCGCGAATCGGCGCCCGCTGCGTGACAGGTGCAGAAACGACTCGTCCCGGCTTGGCGCCGGTGAGATCACGATCAACGGGTCGTCGCGGCCGCGCGCCCGCAACTCGCAGCCCGCGCCGTACCAACCGACGGAGAACGCGCCGTCCATTGCCAACAGCGGGATTGCCGGCGGCGTCGGAACGGGAACGGGGTATCCATCAAGCAGGCGGCCCGAGGCGCTGAATAGCTGAATCAGTCCCGTCCCCGTGGCCGTCCAGAGGTCCTCCCCGTTCGCGGCCACAATGGCGCCGCGAGCGACGAGCGGGTCCGAGATCAGCGTCCGCAGGCACGGCCGCCGGCGGTAAAGCTCCCACAGCGCCCAGTACGCCTCGGGCGGGCCGGGCGGAGTGTTGAAGCCCGCGGACGGACCGTCGCCGTTCGTGTGCCGGTGCAGCAGCAGCTCGCGCCACAGCAGTTGCTCGGCCTGCTCCAGGTTTCCCAGCACGCCGGCCAAGCGCCCGTTCTCGATGTTGCTTTGCGAGAGCAACTCGGCGAGCGAAGCCGCCGAACGGAGCGCCTGCTGCTCCAGCAGCGAGGAGCGCCGGTAGAGCAGCGACATGACGACGCTGAACACGGCGAGCAGCACCAGGAACGCCCCGGCCGCCGCGACGCGCATGCGGTAGCGGCGCAGCGTCTTGCGGAGCAGGTACACGGCGCTGTCGCGCTTGGCCTCGATCGGCTCGCCGGCCTGGTAGCGGCGCAGGTCGCGGGCCAGCTCGCCGGCGCTCTGGTAACGCCGCTCGCGGTCCTTCGAGAGGCAGCGCAGGATGATCGTCTCGAGTTCGTCGTCGATGCGCGGGCGCCCCTCCGCCTGGGCGCAGGCGCTCGGTCGCGGCGGCTCGCGCGTCAGGATGTCGTCGAGCGCGTCGCGCAGGCTGCTGCCGACGTCGAACGGCAGCTTGCCCGTCAGGAGTTGAAACAAGATCGCGCCGAGCGAGTACACGTCCGTGCGCAGGTCGACCTTCGACGAGGCCCCCTCGATCTGCTCCGGGGACGCCCACGGCAGCGAGCCGACGAACTGACCGGTTCGGGTCATCGCCGAGTCCGGCTCGCTCTCCAGCGACTTGGCCAGCCCGAAGTCCAACACGTGCGGCCGGCCCGCGCGGTCAACCCGGATGTTGCTGGGTTTCAGGTCGCGGTGAATCACGCCCCGCAGGTGGGCTGCGTGCACGGCGTCGCACACCTGGATGAACCGTTCGATGACCTCACGCTCGCCCGTCGCCTGGGCCTCGTCCAGCGGCACGCCGTCGATGTAGTTCATCACGAAATAGCTGCTGCCGGCGATCATTCCGGCGTCGTGCACGGCGACGATGTTGGGGTGGTTCAGGCGGCTGAGCGTCTCAACCTCGCGCTCGAAGCGCGCCCGGTCGGCCAGGGTCGCGAACGGGCCGTGCTTCATGACCTTGATCGCCACGTCGCGCCGCGTGGAGCGCTGCACCGCCTGGTATACAACGCCTTGCCCACCGCGGTGAATCTCGCGGACGATGTCATAGCCGGGGATGTCGATTGCGTGCTGCGGCTCCACCGCCGGCGGGCTGGGCAGCGCGCCGTCGAGGGCGAAGGCGCTAAGGAACCGATTGTTCGCCTGAATTTCGTGCAGCGATTGTCGACACGCCGGGCACGACGCGACGTGCGACTCGACGTCCTGCGGGCCCGGCTGGCGCAGCGCGATGCCTTCCAGGACGTCCGGCGGCGGGCAGCCCGTGGTTGAACCGGACATGGTCCATCCGCCTAGGCGTCGGCCTCGTACCGGGCGACGATCTCGCGCAGCCGCTCGACCACGCGGTTCTTCGCGTTGTAGATTTCCTGCGCGCTCAGCCCCAGTTCCGCCGAGACCGACTCCACCGGCTCGTGGCGCAGGACCACGCGTTCAAACGCCTGGATCGTTCGCTCGTTGAAGCGCGTCGTCTCGCGCAGCTCGGCCACGGCCTGGAGAAAAACCACCCGGCGTTTTTCCGCCTCCCAGATCGCGTCGGCGTCGGAGTCGTTCGGCATCTCCGTGATCGCCGACTCGCCGCGAAGCTCGCGCCGGCGGCCCTTCAGCCGGCGCAGATCGGCCAGTCGGCAGCGCGCGATTCCGATCAGCCACGATCGGAGCCGCCCGTGCTCGCGAACATACTTGCGCGCGCGGTAATCCTGGACAAAGCACGTCAGCGTGTCCTGCGCCACGTCCGCCGCATCGGTCTCATCCAGCCCCATGCGGCGCAGGAACGCGATCAGGATCGGGCGATAGCGGCGGTCAAACTCGTCCCACGCCGCCCGGTTTCCGCTGTCGTGCAGGCCGTCCAGCAGTTCGGTTGTGGTGTTGGTAATGCTCGCGGTACCGGGAGCACCCCGCCGCAGGTTCATAACAGCATGATAACCAACCGCTTATACGCCTCCAAGCGTACAGGGCGCGGC
Organism: Phycisphaerae bacterium; assembly: GCA_039961675.1. GTDB lineage: Bacteria > Planctomycetota > Phycisphaerae > UBA1845 > Fen-1342 > JABRWC01. The sequence continues at coordinate 45,560 of JABRWC010000105.1, read as the reverse complement.
TGGCCCTCCGGCCGCATCGTCCGTCCCAGGTCACGGCCGGACCGGGCCTTGCCCGGCTTCTGCGGAGGCCGACGTGCGCGAGAGCGAGCGGTGCTGACTCAGCATGCGTCGATACTGGCGGTACGTCGGCGTGGTGTAGCTGCGGCCGCCGGCCTGCGCGCGCGTCTGCGACCGGTACGTCTCGAAGTCGCCCACGACCCTGGCGAGCGCCGGCGGCACCCGTCGGTTGATTTCGGCGACGGTGGCGCGGACGGTCTGCTCCAGCGTTTCGCGGAATGCGATCGGAAAGCGCTCCTGGTAGACGATCGGGCCGGTGTCGATGCGCTCGTCGATCTGGTGAATCGTGAACCCGGTCTCCGTGCGGCCGTCGTAAATCGACCAGATCACGCTGGCCGCGCCCTGGAAGTCCGGCAGAATCTCGCCGTGCACGTTCAGCATTCCGAGCGCCGGGATTTGGAACACGCTGGGCGGGATGTAGCCGTTGCCGAGCGAGAGTCCGATTTCGGCCCGCGCTTCGCGGAACAACGCGCGCGTCCGGTCGCAATTCACGAGCGGCGTGCGCTGAAGCGGGACACCGCAGCGCTTTGCTACGGCGAACAGGTCCTCGGCGCCGATGAGCGCGTACCACGTGCGCATCCGCAGGCCCGCGAGCGCGCCGAGCGGACCGATCCTCAGCACCTTCTTCAGGTCGCGCCGCAGCTTCCTCCAGCGGCTGGGGCGCTGTCCTTCGCTGAACACGATCGACGCCAACTCGACTCCGGGCTGTGCAGCCAGGTGTGGAAGACACAGGCTCGCCGGGCCGTACCGTTGACCGGTCAGGATCAGCACGCGCACGGCCTAACGCTCCTCGCCGCCGCCCAGCGCAAAATACCGAACGTGCGGCCACGGCCAATCGGGTTCGAAGTGCTGTCGCGGGATGAAGTACGGCGACGTGACCCCCGGTCGGAGGCCCCCGCGGACCGCGCTGAAACTCGCCTCGTATCCTGCCTCGCGGATCGCCGCCTGCACGGGTTCGTTCACGTCTCCGTTCTTGCCGAACGGCGGGGCGAAATAGCGGCAGGGTCGCCCAAGCCGATCTTCGAGGGTTTGCTTCGAGCGGCGCAGCTCGCGCTCGAGCCGGGCGCGGTCGCCTGCGATGGTCGGCAACCGAACGTGCGTCTCGGTATGGCTGCCGAATTCAAAGCCCGCCTCGGACATCTCGCGAATCTCACGCCACGTCATCAGCCGGGTCGGCAGCTTCAGGTAGGTGACCCACCAGTACGTCAGGAATTCTTCGTCCGGCATCTCGACCAGCCGCGTCGGGACGAAGACGATCGCCGGGATTTCCAACTCCCGCAGCATCGGGAACGCGTTGCGATAGATGTTGTCGAACGCGTCGTCGATCGACAGGTGGAAGTACCGGCCATCCAGCGGCCGGCGCCCCGTGAGAATGTCGACCAGATGAGGCGTGCTGATGAACGAGCCCAGCCCGAGCAGGTGCGCGAGCAGACGCCGCAACTCGGCGGTCTGATCGTCGTAGGCGTAGTGCAGGTACAGGCAGCGGACGAACGGCTTGGTCCCCGCCGGCAGCAGCCGGCCGATGACGTTCAGTCCCAGGTTCCGCACGACGATCCACACGCCGCGCCGCGACAGCAGCGGCACCGGGCGGCGCAGTTGTGCATACCGCCGCGCGAATTGTGTGTCGGGGCGCGGATTCACACGAACGCTCCAACGCCGAGTTGGGTCTTGGCCCGCTGCGACCGTCTTGCTCGGGCGTGCACTGTCATACCCCGCTGCGTACGCGCGGGCAATACGCGTTACGCCCGAGGGCGTCGCCCCTGTCCGGCGCACGCAATTCGGACGTAGCGCTCGCTCGTCCGGCGCTGGAGCGGCGTTTTTTCGCAGCGCCCTTTGACCTTTTCGTCCGGCGTGCGAAAGATTCAGTGACGGCGAATGTGTGGGGAGAGCCGCCCGTTCCGGGCTCCGCATCCGCCGGGCACGTTGTCAGGGTGCATCTCCTCCGCGCTGCGCACGGATTCCGACCGCGTTCGCACCGATACCTCGGTAATCGCGCAACGTCGAGTCCGAAAGCAGGCGATCTGGGTCGTGATCGGGGACGCGGCCGCGGTGTCCGACCGCGCCGCCGTTCGGGGACGCAGTGCGTCCAAGCTCCGCCGAACGCCGCGCGGATCGCGAAACAGATAGGAGGAGGACATGGGGCCGGCTGAGCGCGCGAAAGCGCCGACTCGCCGGCCCGTCCCCTTTCTCCCCGCGCGTCCGCGGCGCGCCGCGACCGGCGGTATGATCCCGCCCGATGAGCGGCGACTGCTACGTATTCGTCGGCGGCGGAACGGGTGGGCACCTGTTTCCCGGCATCGCGGTCGCGCAATGTGTCCGCTCGCGCGATCCGGCCGCGCGCATCATTTTCCTCACGACCGATCGACCGCTGGACCGCGAACTGCTCCGTCCGACCGGCTTCGAGCAAATCGAGCAGCCCGTCCGACCGTTCAGCGGCAACCCGCTGAACTGGCCCGCGTTCTGGCTGGCGTGGCGGCGAAGCGTCTCGGCCGCCGCGGCCCTGCTTCGCCGCGTCCGACCGGCCGCCGTGCTGGGCCTCGGCGGCTACGCGGCCGGACCCGCGGTCGTTGCCGCGCGCAGGCTCGGCGTTCCCGCGGCGATTCTCAACCCGGATGCAATCCCGGGCCGCGCGAATCGCTACCTCGCGACGCGGTCCGACCTCGTCGTCCTGCAATGGGACGCGTCGCGGCCGCATTTTCCACTTGGCGTGCGTGCTGTGACGCTGGGCTGTCCGATCCGGGCGGAATTCGCGTCGCGGGCCGCGCTGCTGGACGAACCGCATCAGAGCGCCGGTTCGTCGCACGATGCGATCCAGGCGGCACGAATCCGCTTCGGGCTTGATCCACTGCGCCCCACGCTGCTGGTGACCGGAGCATCGCAGGGGGCGCGGACCGTCAACCAGGCGACGCTGAAGGCCTGGCCCAGTTTCGTCAGCCGGCGACCCGATTGGCAGCTTCTCCACCTGACCGGGAGCACGGGCGAGACCGCGACGCGCGACGGTTATCGGGCGGCCGGCGTGCCGGCAACGGTGCTGGCGTTCACGCATGAGATGGTGGATGCGATCACGGCGGCGGACGCCGTCGTGTCACGAGCGGGTGCGTCCACGCTGGCCGAGTTGACGGCGCTCGGCCGGGCGTCGGTACTTCTGCCGTACCCGTATCACAAGGACCGGCACCAGCACGCCAACGCGCGCGTGCTGACCGACGCGGGCGCGGCATTGCTGCTTGAGGACTGCATTGACCCGCAGCGAAACGCGGGCCCCTTGTGCGAAGCGCTCGACCGCCTGGCGTGCAACGAGACACGCCGCGCGATGTCCGTCGCCGCGCGCCGGCTCGGGCGCCCGGACGCGGCGGAGCGTGTCGCGGACTGGATGATCATCGGGGCTCGCGCCGTTCAATCCGGGCCGCGCCCCGTCTGATTCGGGCCGCGACCGTAAGGGGAGCGCAAGCGTTCCGCCCGCAACGAGCATCCGAACCCCTCACGGAAGCGCGGAGCAAGACCGCCCGCTTCTGCTCAGGGCTCGACGGGGCGCGCGATGTGATTTCTTCCCGGCCGAACCGCAATCTCCGATTGCCTTGCTCAACGCAGACGATCGGTGCTCGGACATCTCATGGCCGACGCCAGGACGCGTCGGGGTTGGGGGCCGATTCACTCCGCGCGCGCCACGCCGCCTCGTTCGCCGCGACCTGCTTTTCAATCGTCGGCAGGAACGCCGCCGGGTCCTGCTTCATCCGCTCCATGCAGCCCGGGCAGCAGAAGTAGACCGTGCGCCCGCCGAATTCCCGCCACACGCCCGCGCGCGGCTCGTTCTCGCACGTTCCGCAAGTCGTCTGGAACGTGAAGCACGCATCGAGGCGCTCGGCGTACTGGGCCGGATCGCGCACCCACGCGGCGCGCGCCGCGGCATCCGCGAAGTACAGGTCCGAGTCGGCCGCCTCAACGAACACGCTGCGGTCGATCGGCCTGCCCGTCACCGGGCATTTCACCTGGACCCGCAACGGCTTGAGCGCGGCCCACTGCGCGCGAAGCGCGTCGGCGAAGTCGTCCGGCGCGCGATCGAAACGCTCCCGGCACGCCGAGCCGCAGAAGTAGACGCGCTTACCACGGAAGCGCGAGAAGACGCCCGCGTTCACCGAACGGTGGTCCACCGGACACAGCGCGGAGACTTGCGACTTCGCTGCGGGAGCCAAGGCGGGGTGGGACGTTGCGGTCGCAACCTGAGCGCGCGCCACAGGCGCCAGCATCAGCAGCGCCGACAGGCACATTATCACGGCATGCGTAGTGCGGCGCGAACCTGCGGGCGTCGACCGCATTTCCCCGCTCCCTCACGATCGCGGCTCGGACAAAAGCGGGTGGTAGGGGCGTCTCGCCCGTGGCTGAAGATCCCCGCTCCGTAACAATCGCGGCTCCGTGCCGATCAGGCCGACTTTGCGAGCAGCTTCTCGGTCGCCGCGCACAGCTCCTTCACGTGCGCGACGCTGGCGTTGAACATCTCGCGTTCCTTGGCGTCCAGCTCCACTTCGATGATCCGCTCGACGCCCGCAGAACCGAGCAGGCAAGGCACGCCGACGAAGTAGCCCCCGACGCCGTACGCCTCCTCGCAATACGCCGCGCAGGGCAGGATGCGCTTCTTGTCGCGCACGATCGACTCGACCATGGCGATGGTCGCCGACGCCGGCGCGTAGTACGCGCTGCCGGTCTTGAGCAGGCTCACGATCTCGGCGCCGCCGTTGCGCGTGCGGGTGACGATGTCGTTGAGTTTCCCGGCGGGGATGAACTGCGTCACGGGGATGCCGCAGATCGTCGTGTAGCGCGGCAGGGGGACCATGTCGTCGCCGTGACCGCCGAGCAGCAGCGCGCCGATGTCTTCGATGCTGCAACCGACTTCCTGGGCGATGAACGCCTTGTAGCGCGCCACGTCAAGGACGCCGGCCTGGCCCATCACGCGCTGCGGCGGAAACTCGGAGACCTTCCAGGCGGTGAAGACCATCGCATCGAGCGGGTTGGAGACCACGATCAGCATCGCCTCCGGGCTTTGGGCGCAGGCTTTCGCGGTCACGTCGGCCACGATCTTCACGTTCGTGGCCAATAGGTCATCGCGGCTCATGCCGGGTTTGCGCGCGATGCCGGACGTGATGACGATTACGTCGCTGCCCGCGGTGGCTTCGTAGTCGTTCGTGCCGACGATCCGCGCGTCGAAGTCCTCGATCGGCGAGGCTTCGTAAAGATCGAGGGCCTTGCCCTGCGGCAGGCCCTCGATGATATCGACCAGGACGATGTCCCCCAGTTCCTTGGACGCCGCCCAGTGGGCGCACGTCGCTCCGACGTTCCCCGCCCCGATAATGGTGATCTTGGCGCGCTTCATTTGTGTAGTTTCTCCATTGCTGGAGCCCGCCTGATGTCGCCGGCGCGGACTCGAAACGGGATTGTAACCGCGACCGGCTCACGCGCGTCCGTTGGGAGAATCGGCCCCGTGAAAGTCCGTTATCCGCGAAGTTGCCTTGAATCCGTGGCGTGAACCGGCGAGAATCATGCAAGCACACGTTGGAAGCCGCGAGGAGGGAAGGATGAGGCGCTCTTTGTTTCTTCTTGCGCTGGCGGGCGGAACGCTCGCAAGCGCCGGCAACGCCGCGCAAGTCGGGTACGTGCAGGATTTTAACAGCGGCCTTGGCGGCTTCGGCGGGAACTCGAGCTCGTACGTCGTGGTGCCGAGCGGCGGCGTCGGCGGCGCCGGAGACGGCTTCCTCGAGGTCACGAACACATTCCCATCCAACCTGGGCACGCGCACCACGGCGGCCGAATTCACCGGAAACCTGACGGCGGACGGCGTGACCGGGTTCTCGGTCTGGCTCAAGGACACCGACAACTTCGACGATCTGGAAATCCACGTCGGCGTCGGCGCGTCGTTCCTGAACTTCTGGCTGTACACGGTCCCGTTCTATCCCACGAGCGAGTGGACCGAGCATTTCGTCGACCTGTCGGACACCGCCAACTGGGTGCAGACCATCGGCAGCGGCACGTTCGCCGACGCGCTCGCGAACTCCGACCGGTTGCTGATCCGCCACGACCTGGCCCCATTCATGCAGGACCCGGACAACAAGGCCGGCGACTTCGCGATCGACCGCGTGACCGTCCTGCCGGAGCCGTCCTCGTTGGCGCTGCTTGCTGTGGTGGGACTTCTGGCGGGCGCGCGTCACCGCCGGCGCTGAGCGCCGATTCATTCCGCCGGGCGTGCACGCAGTGCTGCGCGTGCCGCCGCCGCTGCGCCGATGATTCCGGCCGCATCGCCGAGCGTCGCCAGGGCGATCCGCGGCGCGTCGTCCACCACGCGCCACGTCAGCCGTCGGAAGTGCGTCTCGACCGGCCCGCGCAGTTGCTCCCCCGCGCCGATCAGTCCGCCGCCGAGCACGACGCACTCGACGTTCAGCATGTGCTGAATGTTCACGCATGCCAGCGCCAGGAACAGGCACGCCTCATCCCAGATTCGGGCCGCGAGCGCGTCGCCCGCCGCCGCCGCGGTCGCCACGTCTCGGGAAGAGACCTCGCGCCCGGCGCGAATCGCCAAGTCCAGGCTGCACGCGTCGCCGCCGCGCACCGCTTCCACCAGTCGTTCGCCGATCGCTGCCGCGGACGAGTAGCGCTCCAGGCAACCCGTCTGCCCGCACGGACACGGCCGCCCCCCGGGGACCACGATCATGTGCCCGATTTCGCCGGCGCTGCCGAAATGGCCGCGAACCGGCGTCCCGCCAATCACGATCCCGCCGCCTATCCCGGTCCCCAGTGTGAGCATGACCATGCTGTGCAGCGCGCGTCCGCTTCCGGCGGTGTACTCCCCCAGCGCGTAGAGGTTGGCGTCGTTGTCGAGCACAACCGGCAATCCCAGGAGCGCGGCGAGATCGTCGCGTGGGTGGACGTTCTCCCAGCCCGGCAGATTCGGTGCGCCGTAAACGATGCCTTTCTCCGACGACATTGGTCCGGGGCAACCGAGTCCGACGCCGTAAACACGGTCCTTTTCGATGCCGGCGGTGCGGAGCAACTCGCGCGTCACCTCGGCGAGCCGCGCCAGCACGTGCCGATAACCGCCGTCGCGCTGCGTGGGGATCGTCGCCTGCGCGACGAGCCGGTCTGATGCGTCCAGTAGTCCGGCCTTGAGATTGGTTCCGCCGAGATCGAGGCCGACGGTGAACTCGTTGGGCATGCATCGCTCCGGGGTCGCCGATCGGCTGGAAGCTAACGGGCCGTTGGCGCGCCGGCAAGGCACGGCCGGCCGCCGACGATGACGCCGAGAATGCGCGCATGAAGCAGGGCGTCGCCGTCGCATTCGAACGGATCGTCGAGGCAGACCGTCATGTCCGCCGGCGCGCCGGGCCGCAGTGTTCCGTGCAACGCGTTCGACCCGAGGGATTGCGCCGGCCCTTGCGTGAACGCAGCCAGGGCCTGGCGAACCGACAGCCGCTGATCCGGGAACCACCCGCCGCGCGGCTCGCCGTGCTCATCCTGCCGGCAGACCGCTCCATAGAGGCTGCGTCGCGGGTCGATCGACTCGACCGGCACGTCCGAGCCGAGCGCCAGGGTTACGCCGGCCGCCGCCATCTCCGCCAGCGGAAACGCGTGCCGGCGGGCGGCGGGCCAGTGCCGGTCCGCCGTGGCGATGTCGCCGATGATGTGGCAGGGCTGCACCGAAGCCACGATGCCCAGTCGGGCCATGCGACGGATGTCCCGCGCGCGGACGCACTGCGCATGCTCGATCCGGTGCGGCATCGGGGGACGCGGAAGCGTCCGCGTCGCGGCGACCGCGTCGATTACCTCGCATGCGGCGCGGTCGCCGATGGCGTGTACCCACAGCGCCATGCCGTGCTCGACGGCTCGCTGCGCGACCTCACGCAGGACAGCGCCCGTGACAACCGGCACGCCGCAATAGCGGCCCCTCCCAGGGTATGGCGTGAACATGTACGCGGTCTGCGAACCGAGGGAGCCGTCGCTGAAGATCTTCAGCCCGCCGATGCGCAGCCAATCGTCTCCCAGACCGCTGCGCAGTCCCAGGCGCAGCGCGTCGTCGAGACGGTCCAGCGGCACGGCGTGCGTGACGCGAATCCCGAGCCGGCCGTCGCGATGCCGGCGCTCGAGGTGCCAGAGCGACGGCCCGTCGTCCATGCTGTGAACGCCGACAATTCCCAGCGCTCGGGCTGCGCGCTCCGCGCCGTCCAGGGCGCGGTCGATCAGCGAGATTGCCGCCCCGTCCGTTCGCCTCGCCAGCTCGCGCAGCGGGTCCGGTACCAGCTTGATCGCATTCTCGCGGAGGATTCCGGTCGGGCGCCCCCGCGCGTCCCGAACGATCACTCCGTCCGCGGGGTCTGGCGTCCGAGCCGAAATGCCGGCGCGCCGCAGTGCGGCGGTATTGAGCCAGGCGCTGTGCCAGTCGCGCGAATAAAAGAGCGCCGGCCGGTCGGGTACGGCGGCGTCCAGGATCGCGGCGCTCGGCGGCCCGTCAGTCCAGGTATTCGCGTCGAACCCCTGTCCCAGAACCCAGTCGCCGACCGCCCGGCGCGAGGCCGCTACCCGGCGTATCGCTGCCGCCCGTGATGGAACGGCGGTCAGGTCGATGGTCAACGTGCGCTGAAGCGCCCAGTAGAAGAAGTGCGTGTGGGCGTCCGTGAGTCCCGGGATGAGCGTGGCGTTGCCCAAATCGAGCACGCGGGCATCCGCCGGGCGGTGTGCAAGCGCCGCGCGGCGGCCCGTGGTTGCGGCCACTCGTCCGTCCGCTATGACCAGCGCGCCACGCCGCGGTGGCGCGTGTGCAGTCTCATAGATTCGTCGTGCGAGGACGATGACCGTTCGGTCCCGCACCGTTGTGCTGCCTGACATCGGGCGGCATTATCGCGCGTAGCGAAGCCAGGACAAGGACAAGCTGTGTGACGGAAAGCCGCCGCGAGACCGTGCCGGTTTTCGATCAGTTCAGAATAAAAAGGAGGAGGGAGCAGGCCACCGACGACCGGGGTGTTCGGGCCGAAGGGAAGGGGGTCGTCGTTTGTTGCCTGCTCCCCGTGCGTGTCACTGAGACATTCCCTTAGCCATTCGCGTGCCAGAGCGCGAATGCCGTTTCCGGGTACGAAAACGCGGTTTCGCCGCGGACTGGCGGCCGGAAGTTGGGGCATTTCGCGCACCCCGGTGCGCGATTTCACGCAGTTTGCGAGAACACGGCGCAGCAACGGCACGCGGGGCGGTTCCCGAATCGGCGTCGAACTCGATCGGTCGGTCTATGCACGCTTGGTCCGACAAGCTGCGCCGCGGCCGGCGCACCCAGCCAGGCGCGTCAAGCCGCCGGCGTCAAGGCGGACCCGAGGCATGAGGTGTGGGTCCGTTTCGATTCGAGCTGCGACCTCAGGGGGACCGGGGCACGCGGGCGTAGACTTCGCCAACCCCTGCTCCCTGACGGCCGCGGCTCGGTCCGAACCAGGCTGTACCAGTACCCGGCACCGGTCGGCGTTTGTCGGGATTTCCCGAACCACATAGCATGCTCGCTTCGTCTTGTCTGGCGCACCGTAGCCAGCCCGCAGCGCGCAACGGTATGCACTGGTGGGAGAGCGTGATGTCTGGCACCGTTTTGGATGAGTCCCGCGTTCGTCGCTATTCGCTGGCAGCGGCCGGAGCGCCACTGAAGTTGCGTTCGGGCCACGCACGCCGGACGCCGTTCCGTTCGCTTCGCCTGCTCGCAGCGGCGCTTGTGTGTCTGGCGAACAACGCCGTCCAGGCGGAAGACCCGGAGTTGATCCCGAGAAGCGTGCTGTTCGGCAATCCGGACCGTGCTTCGCCGCAGCTCAACAAGGACGGCACGCGGCTGGCGTTCCTGGCTCCGGCGGAGGGCGTGCTGAACGTCTGGGTGGCTCCGAGCGATCGTCCGGCGGACGCCAAGCCGCTGACGAAGGAGACCCAGCGTGGGATTCGCACGTACTTCTGGGCGTACAGCGGCGAGCACATCCTTTATCGCCAGGACAAGGGCGGTGACGAGAACTGGCGGATTTTCTGCGCTGACGTGAACACGGGCGAAATCCGTGACCTGACGCCGTACGAGAACGTGCAGGCCCGCGTGCAGGAGATCAGCGAGCAGTATCCAAACGAGGTGCTCGTGGCGCTGAACCGGCGCGACCCGAAGCTCCACGACATCTTCCGCGTGAACATTCTCACGGGCGAAATGAAGCCTGTCGCCGTTAACCACGAGGGTTTCCTGGGCTACCTGACGGACTCGTCATTCGCGCTGCGCTTCGGCCTCAAGGTCACCACGAACGGCGGGCAGGCGCTGCTTCAGCGCGACGGTCAGGAGTGGAAGCCGTTCGCGGAGATTCCGCCGGCCGATAGCCTGACCACGTCGCCGGTCGGCTTCGACCGCGCGGGCGACACGCTTTATATGCTCGACAGTCGCGGGCGCAACACAGCGGCGCTGATGGCGTTCGACCTCAAGGCCGGCGCGGCCCGGATTCTGGCGGAGGATTCGCGAACGGATGCGGTGGGGACGCTGATGCATCCGGTCGAACGCCGCGTCCAGGCGGTGCAGTTCAATTACGACCGCGCGTGCTGGCGCGTGCTGGACGAGTCGATTCAGAAGGACTTCGACTACCTGGCGTCCGTCAGCCCGGGCGATCTTTCCGTCGTAAGCCGCACACTCGACGACCGGCAGTGGATCGTCGCCTATGCGATCGACAACGGCCCCGTGCGCTACGTTCGTTACGACCGCGACCGGGGCAACGCGGAGCTGCTCTTCACCAACAACGCCGCGCTGGAGAAAGCGCCGCTGGCGCCGATGCACGTGGTGTTGCCCGCCTCGCGCGACGGCCTGACGCTCGTGAGCTACCTGACGCTGCCGCTTGCCAGCGACCCTGACGGCGACGCCCGGCCGGACCGGCCGCTGCCGATGGTGCTGTTCGTGCACGGCGGGCCATGGGCGCGTGATGAATGGGGCTACAGTGCGAATCATCAGTGGCTCGCCAATCGTGGGTACGCCGTGCTGAGCGTGAACTTCCGCGGCTCGACGGGATTCGGGAAGAACTTCACCAACGCCGGCGACCGCGAATGGGGCGAGAAGATGCACGAAGACCTGCTGGACGCGGTCGAGTGGGCCACGCGCGAAAAGATCGCAGACCCCAAGCGGATCGCGATCATGGGCGGAAGCTACGGCGGCTACGCCACGCTCGCGGGCCTGACGTTCACGCCGGATGTGTTCGCCTGCGGCGTGGACATCGTCGGTCCGTCGAGCCTGGTGACACTGCTGGAGTCGATCCCGCCGTACTGGACGCCGATGATCGAGATGTTCACGCAGCGCATCGGGGACCATCGCACGGACGACGGGCGGAAGTTCCTGCTGTCGCGCTCGCCGATCAGCCACGTGCAGAACATTCGGCGGCCGCTGCTGATCGGGCAGGGCGCGAACGACCCGCGTGTAAAGCAGGCGGAATCGGACCAGATCGTGAAGGTGATGCAGGACAAGCAGATTCCGGTTACGTACGTTCTGTATCCGGATGAAGGGCACGGCTTCGCCCGGCCGGAGAACCGCGCCTCGTTCTACGCGGTGGCGGAGGCGTTCCTGGCGCAGCATCTCGGGGGGCGCGTCGAGCCGGTTGGCGACGATTTCCGCGGGTCGAGCATCCGCGTTCCGGTCGGCGCCGAACAGATTCCGGGGCTGCGGGCTGCGCTGGCGACGGGCGGCTAGGCCCTGACCGTCAGGAAGCGGGAGCGCGCGACGTCCCGCTCTGCGCCCCCGGCCATCGCCGCCTTCGCGACGATCTCCGCTTGCTCACGCGCACGGCTCATATCCGAGCTGCGCTCGTTTCGCCCGCGCCGTGGCCTGGCCGGGCCGAGCCGCGACGGTGTCCAGAGTGGTCAACGCGAATCGCGCGCGGTCGCTTTGGACGTTCGAGTTGCGAATCGCGAAGAATGAGTTGACGCGTCCCGCAACGCCGGTTCCGCAATCGGCTCGATCGCGCGAAGCAACTGGCGTGCCGTCGCGAGCTTGGTCCCCGAAAACGTCCGCCATCCGGCGCCGGGAACCAGCAACTCGATCGTGGCCGTCGGCGCCGACATCGCGCTGGGCGGGTTCAGGATGATCGCGTCGAGCCGTTTGCGGCGCAGCTTCTCCCGCGCGCGTCGCCGCGGCGCGCGGTCTTCGAGCGCGAAGCCGATCACGACCTGCCCCGCGGTGCGCGATGCCGAGAGGCGGGACAGAATATCCACGGTGGGCACCAGCCGGACGCTGACCGGCTCCGCGGCCTTCTTCCGTTTGAACGCAAACCGCACCAGCGGAGTGTAGTCCGCGACGGCGGCCGCCATGATGAGCACATCGTGCGCCGGCCATTCCTGTTCGCACGCCGCGAGCATCTCCCTGGCCGACACCACCGGCACGCACCGCGCGCCGCGCGGCGGTCGTAGCGCCACCGGGCCGTGGATCAGCGTCACGTGGTGTCCGCGCTGCAATGCCGCCGCGGCGAGGGCGAAGCCCATCCGTCCCGATGATTCGTTCGAAAGGTAGCGGACGCGGTCGAGGTACTCGCGGGTGGGGCCGGCGGTGACGAGGATGCGCAGCCGTCGTTGCCGCATCGGGTTGAATCCGCCGAGGGGCGAGCCGCACGCCGGCGCTATCCCGCGCTGCGCGGCGGCCGCACCAGGAGGTGTTCACGAATCGCCTGAAGAATCGTTTCCGGCTCGCTCATGCGGCCGGGGCCGACCGCCCGGCACGCCTGCCAACCTTCCTCCGGGCCGACGAACAGGAAGCCCTGTTCGCGGAGGAACGCCACGTTGCGCTGCACGGCGGGGTGCGCCCACATGCGTTCGTTCATCGCGGGTGCGAGCATCACCGGGCACGCCGCCCCGAGCAGCAGCGAGCCGACGAGGTCATCCGCCAGGCCGCCGGCGAGCTTGCCGATCGTGTTCGCGGTCGCCGGCGCGACCAGCGCCAGGTCCGCCACCTCGGTCAGCCGCAAGTGCGGGATGTCGCCCTCGCTGCGCCACAGGCTGGTCTGCACGGGCCGCCCGCTCAGCGCCTGGAACGTCACCGGCCCAACGAACCGGCTTGCGGCGCGCGTCATTGCCACGCGCACTCCGCAACCCTGCTGAACCAGCGTGGAGACCAGCGCGGCGACCTTGAACGCGGCGATTCCGCCGGTCACGCACACCAGCAGCTCGTAACCCTCAAGCGGCGGCGGAGCTGAGGGAGTGGACGGGTTCATGCGGCCGGACCGTTCCGTTGGGGTTGGCCAGTTTCGCCGGGACCGGAGCCTGCCGCGGCGCCGGGGGAGCAATCAGCGCTGCGGCGTGATGCCGGAAGCGGCGTAGTCGATCCCCACCTTGCCCTGGAGGATCTCCTCGATGACCACTTCGATCTCGGTCTTCCCTGTCGTGTCAACCAGCGGCCGCGCGCCCTGCATAATCTCCAGGCGGCGCTTCTGGATCAGGGCCGTCAGCCGAAAGCGTCCCCCGACCTTGTTGATGATTTGATCGCTTTTCAGTGGTTCAATCATGCCCGCATCGACTCCTCGATGATGTCCAGGACTCGCCGCACCGAATCTTGCAGTATATCGTTCGTGATGAAGTACTGGTAGTGTCCGCTGGTCTGGGCGAACGCGATCTCGCCGTCGGCCTCGCGCAGCCGCCGCTCCTGGATCGCCTCGGATTCGGTCCGTCGTCCCTCCAGCCTCGCCCGCAGCGTCTCCATCGTAGGCGGCAGAATGAAGATCCGCAGGGATTCCGGCGCCTTGGCGGCGACCTGTGCACCGCCCTGCACGTCGATCTCCATGATGACGACCTGCCCGCGTGAAACGGCCTCTTCGACCGGCCGGCGCGGCGTGCCGTACCAGTGGCCCAGGTATTCCGCGTGCTCGAGCAACTCGCCCGCTTCGAGCATCCGCCGGAACTCCTCGATGCTGATGAAATGGTATGCGCGCCCATCGACCTCGTCGCCCCGTCGCGCGCGTGTGGTGACGGAGACCGACCAGACCGAGTTTGGAATCCGACGCAGGAGCTCGTTGCAGATCGAGGTCTTGCCGGCCCCGGATGGACCGGAGATGACGACCAGCCTGCCCGTCTTCGCTGTGCCCATCGAAATTCGCGAGCTTGCCCGGCCTTTAGGGAGTGCGCCAGAACCCGCCGAAGGCGTCCGATCCCTGGCCCACAACGCCCCGTGACGCTGCGTGAACACGGCAGTGAATGAGATGCTTCGGTCGCAGTACGCGGCCTCAGCATGACCGTCCTGGGAGAACTCGACGCTAGCGTTGGCCGCGCAGCGCCCGCAGTGTGCTCACTCGGCGCGGCGCACGGCCCTCGGCGTCGCGTGGAGCCGCCTGCGCGTCGGAGATCATCGCGTCCGTGATCGCTTCCGGGGGACAAGCCCGCTCGGTCAGAACGCAGACCTCATTCCGATTCACTTGCGCGAATCCGCCGTCCACGAACAGCCGTTTCGTCTGCCCGCCGGCCGTGTAGCGCAGTTGCCCGACGCCCAGCTCGCACATCAGTGCGGCCCGGTCGCGCAGGATGCCCAGCTCGCCGTCATGGGCCGGGATGACCACGGAGTCGGCGTGGGCGTCGACAACCTGCTGCTCCGGCGTAATGACCACCAGGTGTACGTGCCTGCTCTTCGCCATAGACTGCACTTTCTAGCCGAGCGGCCGGCGCAGCGTCAAGCCGGCGCGGACCGCAGTTCTCGACGGTGAGCAGCACATGGATCGGATTCGCGTGTTCAGCGGGGCGCCGTGGGAGAAACGCTACGGCTATTGCCGTGCGATCCGCGCCGGGAACCAGGTGTTCACCACCGGGACGGCGCCGATCGCCGACGACGGAAGCGTGTTCGCTCCCGGCGACGCGTGTGCTCAAGCGCGGCGTTGCTACGAGATCATCGACCGCGCGCTGCGTGAGCTTGGCGCCGGGTTGCGCGACGTGGTGCGCTGCCGCATGTACGTGACCGAAATTTCGCGCTGCGATGAGTTCGGTCGGGCGCACGCCGCGCTGTTCGCCGAGCACCCGCCGTGCCTGACGATGGTCGAGGTGCGGTCGCTGATCGATCCGGCGATGCTGGTCGAGATCGAGGTGGAGGCGGTGGTGCAAGCCGCGGGGTAAGCGGAAGGCCACCGGCGCACCCCCATGTGAAATGCGAAGAACGAATTGCGACGAATTGCGGAATGTGCCCGCTGACGGGCTCCAATTCGTTCTTCGCTCTTCGCAATTCGCACTTCAAGCGCAAGTCCCGCCACGTCCGTCACCCCCGCGAACGCTGGGATCCATCGCTGTTGGCGCCGCCTGGATTTCCGCCTGCGCGGGAATGACGGAGAAGGTCGCCGTCGGAGAGCGCGCTTACGGCGACGGCGGACGCCGGCGGACAGCGATCCGGTACATCGGCCGCCCCTCCTTCAGGTACTTGATCGCGAAGTTCGTTTCCACGCGCTCGTCTTCGATGCCGAACGCGGGGTCGTCGAACGCGATTTCTTCGAGCCGCGGGTGCGCAAGGAGCAGGCCCCGAATCACCTCGAAATACTCCGCGTGGTCCGTCTGCACGGCCCAGCGCGCGCCGGGAAGCAGGCACTCCACGGCGGCGTCCACGAACGGCGGCTGGAACAGACGCCGCCGCTGGTGCCGCCGCTTCGGCCACGGGTCGGGGTGGTAGACGTGCAATGCCGCGAGTGAAGCGCGCGGGCAGATTTCGCGAACAAAGCGGCCGGCGTCGGTTCGCAGGATGCGCACGTTGCGCACGCCCCAGCGCCGCATGCGGTCAGCCGCGAAGCGGTAGAACTCGTTGGCCCACTCGATGCCCAGGAAGTTGATTTCCGGATGCTCCCGCGCGCGGCGAAGCAGGAACCCGGCCTTGCCCGTCCCGATTTCGAGCTCGACCGCGCGGCCGTTGCCGAACAAGCGCAGCCACGAAAAGTCGGCCAGCTCCGCCGGTTCCACCGCCACGCCGATTGTGCTGGAATTGCTGGTCATGGCTGCCGCGCTTGCCGCATCAACTCGGTGGCACGAGCGTCTCGCCTGTGGCGACTCGGTAGCACAGGCGTCTCGCCTGTGGCCGCACCAATCCCGTGCCCTGCCATACGAAGCCCTTCACGCCAGGACGATAGACCCGTCTCGGTTCGCAGTCGAGGGCGGCCGACGGCAGCACGCTGAGCGCGCCGCGGCCGATCAGTTCCGACCCCGATGCCGCCGCGTTCCGCCAGCACGTCGAGCAGCACGCGGTGAGCGCGCCTGTTTCTCCAGTGACCGCGTCGGCGCCGACGCGACGCGCTCGGCGGGCCCGCTATAATCTGGCACGTCCGGGCGGAAACCTCATCGCGATGGAGGCGGCGCGTGAAGACCCTGGTCGCGATCCCCGTATACAACGAGCAGCGCTACGTCTGCCGCGTGCTCCGCGCCGTCCGGCGCTACACGCCGCACATCCTGGTCGTCAACGACGGCTCCACCGACGACACCGGCGAGCTGCTGGCGTGCGAGCCCGACATCGCGGTCATCACGCACCCGGAGAACCGCGGCTATGGGCGCAGCGTGATCGACGCGTTCGACTTCGCCGCCCGGCGCGGTTATGACTGGGTCATCACCATGGACTGCGACGAACAGCACGAGCCGGGGTGCATCCCGGCGTTCCTGGCCGAGGCCAAGCGCTGTGACGCGGACCTGATCAGCGGCTCGCGCTATCTGGCGGAAAGTTCGGCGGATCATGACCCGCCTGAGGATCGCCGCCGCATCAACGCCGCGGTCAACAACCTGCTCGAGCTGACGCTCGGCCTGCGGCTGACGGACTCGTTCTGCGGCTTCAAGGCGCACCGCGTATGCGCGATGCGGCGGCTGGAACTTGACGAACCGGGCTACGCGTTTCCGCTCCAGCTTTGGGTGCGCGCCGCGCGGGCTGGCCTGCGGATTCGCGAGATCCCCGTGCCGCGCATCTACCGCGACCGCAGCCGCGAGTTCGGCGGCACGCTCGACGATCCGGCCGCGCGGATGCAGCATTACCTGCACGTTCTGGTGCGGGAACTGCGGCGCGAGCCCGCCGTGCGGCCGTGCCCGCCGCCGCGGGTCCTCGATGAGTCCTGTCCGATCTGCGAATGATCGCGCGCGAGCGGCTCAAGACTCCCAGCGAGCACGGCGCGGTGCTCATCGAGCCGGCGCCGGGCGAGATCGTCGCCGCCCTGGCGGCGAAGCGCCGCGATGCGCTCGACCAGCTCGCGCTGCTCGACACGAACGCCGGCGAATTGCACCGGGAGCTGCTCGCCCAACTCAACATCCATGCACCGGTGGTCATGACCGGCCACCAGGCCGAGTTCTTCCATGCCGGCGTGTTCGCGAAAACGATCGCCGCGGATGCATTGGCGGCGGCCGTAAGGGGCACGGCGGTGTTTCTCACGGTGGACTCGGACGTGCCCAAGGCGAGGCATGTGCCCGTGCCGCGCGTTGTGGACGGGCGCGTGCGTCGCGAGCTGCTGGACATTCCCGGCTGTGATCCCAGCGTGCCGCTGGAAGCGCAGCCGGCGCTGCCGGTCGAGCGCTGGTGCGAGTTCTTCCGCCAGGTGCGGCACACGTACGCACACGCCGCGTCGAGCCTGCTGCCCGTCTACACCGGCGGCTGGCTGGCGTGCACCGCGCAGCGGCTGGATTTCTGCGACGCCGTGGTGCGCGGCCATGCGGCCGTTGAACACGCACTGGGCTTGGGCGGCTCGCGCGACCTGCGCGTGTCGCAGCTTTCGCAGACGCGCGCGCTGCGCTGCTTCGCCGCGCACCTGCTGCTGAACGCCGAAGGATTCGCAGAATGCTACAACGCAGCGCAACAGGCGTATCGGCGCCGCAATCGCGTCCGCAATGATCAGCGGCCCGTGCCGCCGCTGATGGTCGAGGCCGAACGCACCGAATCGCCGCTGTGGGTCTGGCGGGACGGCCAGCCCCGGCGGCGGCTCTTCGTGCGGCGTGTGGCAGACGAGATCGTGTTCCTGGCGGACGAAGAGCCGATCGGGCGCGAGCCGCTCTCACGGCTGCGCTGCGCCGAATGCCAGGGGCAGCCGTGGGGAGTCGAGCGCGACGGCTGGCGCGTGCGCCCGCGGGCGCTGTCCCTGTCGTCGTTCGCGCGGCTGCTGCTGGCCGACGTGTTCATCCACGGCGTCGGCGGCGCTAAGTACGACGAGATGACCGAGGATTTCGTGCGGGCGTTCTTCGGCGTCGAGCCGGCGGCGATGTGCTGCGTCACGGCCACGCTGCACCTGCCGCTGCCGCGGCGCGGCGGCGATTTGTCGCGCGCCGCCGCGCGACACGCGCTGCACGACCTGCCGTACAACCCGCAGCGGCACGTCTCGTCGCTGCCCGCGGAAATGCTGGCGCGGCGGGCGGCGCTGTTCGACGAGTCGCGGCGGCTGCGCGCGGAGGCGCCGCGCGAGCGGGCGCGGCGGCGGCGCGTGTATCAGGAAATTCGCGAAGTGAACGCGGCGCTGCGCGCCGCGGCCGGCGGGGAGTACGCGGCCGTGGAAGAGCGGCTGCGGTCGGCCGAGCGCGACACCCGGGACGACGCGCTGGCACAGGATCGCGAGTACTTCTTCGCGCTGCACGACTCCGCGGCGATGGGCGCCTTGGCGGCGGGAATACAGGGCGCGTTCGGCGCGGGGCAGGGGTGATTCCGTAGCAGCGCAATTTCGCGCGGCGCACACTTCGTCATACAAGATCGGCGTCCTTGCAGGGAGAATCGGCATGCGCACCGCGAATCCGGCGCTTCGCGCCGACACGTTCGACGGCTTCCCCGCGCCGGCGGCGGGCCTGACGACGATGACCGTCCAGGGCGCGGTCAACAAGACCGCGCTGCTGACGATCATCCTCGTCGCCAGCGCGGTGTGGCCCTGGCGACTTTACGCCACGTCCGGCGTCGGCGCAATCATGTCCTTTCTCTGGGGCGGCGTGATCGGCGGCCTCGTCCTGGCGCTGGTGACGATCTTCAACAAGCCGTGGGCCGCGGTCACCGCGCCGCTCTGCGCCGTCGCCGAGGGCCTGGCGCTGGGCGCGATCTCGGCCGTGTTCGAGGCCCGCTTTCCGGGGATCGTGCTCCAGGCGGTCGGGCTGACGTTCGGCGTACTGCTCGCACTGCTGGGGGCTTACGCATCGCGGCTGATTCGCGCGACGGAGAACTTCAAGCTGGGCGTGTTCGCCGCGACCGGCGGCATCGCGCTGCTGTACCTGGTCGCCTTGGGGCTGATGCTCTTCGGCGTCCGCGTGCCGTTCATCCACGAGTCGGGGCTGGTGGGTATCGGGTTCTCGGTGTTTGTGGTGGTGATCGCGGCCTTGAACCTGGTGCGGGACTTCGACTTCATCGAGTCCGGCGCCGCGCGCGGCGCGCCCAAGCCCATGGAGTGGTATGCGGCGTTCGGGCTGCTGGTGACGCTGGTCTGGCTGTATCTGGAGATTCTGCGGCCGCTGGCGAAGGCGCGGAGCCGGAGATAGGCCGGCCGTCGGGATGCGGGGCCGTTGGGAGCGTCGCGTGCAAACTCGAGCGCGCCGCGCCCCGCACAACCGCGCGGGTTCGGATGGGAGGCGGCGCGTCACGGCGCGGTTGGCCGCCGTTCTCGCTGACGCTCACGGTTCCGAACGGCTTGCATCAGAACCGCGAGCGCCAGCGAGCGCGAGCCTGGCATGCGCTTCCGGCGCTCGCGGCTGCGATCGGCGTCGGAGACCGCTATTACGCCGCGGCGGCCGCGGCGCGGTGCGCCCCGATGCTCATACCGTAGAAGCTGCGCCACACAAAGAATACCGACACGAGGAAGAACGCCGCAGCCAGCACGGCTGTAAGCGTGGTGTGCGGCGCGTTCATCATCAATTCCTGTAGCTGCTGGACCCGCGCGCCGGTGGCCGTTTCCAGCTCCTTGGCGAGCGGGCTGGACTTCGTGCTCACGGCCAGCTCGACGGCCAGAAGCCCGAAGAGCGTGGTGAACTTGATGACCGGGTTCATCGCCACGCTGCTGGTGTCCTTGAAGGGGTCGCCCACCGTGTCGCCGACGACGGTCGCCGCGTGCAGTTCGGTTCCTTTCTGCTTCAGGTCTACCTCGACGACCTTCTTGGCGTTGTCCCAGGCGCCACCGGCGTTGGCCATGAAGATCGCCTGGAACAGCCCGAACAAGGCGATCGAGATCAGGTAGCCGATGAAGAAGAAGCTCTCCAGAAACGCGAACGCGAGCGTGCCGAAGAACACGCACAGGAAGATATTGAACATGCCCTTCTGGGCGTACTCGGTGCAGATGGTGACGACCCTGCGGCTGTCCTCGACGCTGGCCTTGGTCGCGCCCTCGAGCCGGATGTTTCGCTTGATGAACTCGACGGCCCGGTAGGCGCCCGTGGTGACGGCCTGCGTGCTGGCGCCGGTGAACCAGTAGATCATCGCTCCGCCGGTGATGAGACCCAGCAGGAACGGCGGATGCAGCAGCGAGAGCTTGTCGATGTTCTCGGTCAGGCCGTGGGTCAGGGCCATGATGATCGAGAAGACCATCGTGGTCGCGCCGACGACGGCGGTGCCGATGAGCACGGGTTTGGCGGTGGCCTTGAAGGTGTTGCCGGCGCCGTCGTTGTCTTCGAGGAAGTGCTTGGCCCGCTCGAAGTTCACGTCGAAGCCGTATTGCTTCTTGAGGTCCTGGGCCGCGCCCGGGATCGACTCGATCACAGAAAGCTCATATACCGATTGGGCGTTGTCCGTCACCGGACCGTACGAATCGACCGCGATCGTCACCGGTCCCATGCCCAGGAAGCCGAACGCGACCAGCCCGAAGGCGAACACCGCCGGCGCCACCATCAGCGACGAAAGGCCGAACGTGCTCACGGTGTAGGCGACGCCCATCAGGATGATGATGCTTATGCCGAGCCAGTACGCGCTGAAGTTGCCCGCCACAAAACCCGACAGGATGTTCAGCGAGGCGCCGCCCTCGCTGGAGGATGTCACCACCTCGCGCACGTGCCGCGAGTCGGTCGAGGTGAACACCTTGACCAGCTCGGGGATGATCGCGCCGGCCAGCGTGCCGCAGGTGATGACCGTCGAGAGCTTCCACCACAACGTCGTGTCGCCGTCGAGCTTTGGAATCAGCAGGTAGGACGCGATGTACGTAAGCGCCACCGAGACGAACGAGGTCAGCCACACCAGGCTCGTCAGCGGGGCCTCGAAGTTCATCTTGTCGGCGTGCGCGTAGCGGCCGATCGCCAGCCACTCGTTGATCTGATACGACACGCCGCTGGCGATGACCATCATCACGCGCATGGCGAAGATCCAGACGAGGAGCTGCACCTGCACCACCGGGTCCGTAACCGCCAGCAGGATGAACGTGATCAGCGCCACGCCGGTCACGCCGTAGGTCTCGAAGCCGTCGGCGCTGGGGCCGACCGAGTCCCCGGCGTTGTCGCCGGTGCAGTCGGCAATGACGCCGGGGTTGCGGGCGTCGTCTTCCTTGATCTTGAAGACGATCTTCATCAGGTCGCTGCCGATGTCGGCGATCTTGGTGAAAATGCCGCCGGCGATTCGCAGCGCAGCGGCGCCGAGCGACTCGCCGATCGCAAAGCCGATGAAGCACGGCCCGGCAAGGTTGCCCGGAACGAACAGCAGGATGATGAGCATGATGAGCAGCTCGACGCTGATCAGCGCCATGCCGATGCTCATGCCCGCCTTGAGCGGGATGCTGTAGCAGGGGAACGGCTTGCCGCGAAGCGCGGCGAACGCCGTGCGGCTGTTGGCGAACGTGTTCACGCGGATGCCGAACCAGGCGACGCCGTAGCTGCCGGCCATGCCGACCAGGCTGAAAAACAGGATTATGAGCAGGCGCCCGACGGGCATGCCGTGCTGCATCTGGTGCGTCACGGGGTCTTCGAACGGCGCCAGGAGGCCGAAGTACGCCAGGATGATGAACCCGATGAACACCCAAAGCAGCAGCAGGAACTTGCCCTGCTGGATCAGGTACGCCTTGCACGTTTCGTAGATCAACTCGGAGATCTCGCGCATCGCCTGGTGTACCGGCAGCGACTTGAGCCGCGCGTAGGATGTGAATCCGAACAACAGGCCCAAGGCGCAGACGACCAATCCGCCCAGCAGCAGGTTGTGCCCGCTCATTCCCATGAACGTCGCCTTCACGTCCGAGTTGGTCAGGTCGGGCAGGATCAGGCTCGCCTCACCGCCGGAGTGGGGTCGGGCCGGTGCCGCGGCCGGGGACGCCGAGCGGATGGCCTCTTGCGCCGCCGGGTGGCCCTGGTTCTGTTCGTTGGCCGCTTGGGCGACGGCACCGTGGTGGACCAGTAGCATGGCTGCGATAGCCAAGCAGCGAACGCGGTGAATACGGCTCAAGCTTTGCACGATTGCGGCTCCTCAGCTTCGTCGGACGGACAACACGGTCGTAATTCGCATCGGGGTCCGCGGCGATCGCGGAAGGAATCATGTTCCCGCGCTGAGCGGTTCACGTAACTGCTGCCGGCAACGGTAGTTAATCGCCGTCCGCGCCATGTCGCCGCGCGAAAAACGACGGGATTCGCCATCGGGACGTCGCTGCGCTTCGGCCTGTGTGATCGCGCCAACCGCACCGACGCCTCCGCGGCTCCGCGCGCCGCGGCATGAGACTGAACTGTCTCCACGTTACGCGAGCGTCACCTGAGCGGAACATCCTCAGGCGGCCGACGCACGGCGGTCAAACCTGGCCCCATTCGGATCAGCCGATCCGCCAGTGCTGCGCGCCACCGGCGGGTGGCCGGGGCGTCGTTCTCATCCCGCGCCAGAGCGGCCACTTTATAGCGGCTTGGCGTTGGGCTTCAAGTGCCTTGGCCCCCGCGTTGAGCATGGGGTGGCGGATCGAATCGGGGCGAGACCATCGCGGCCCGCAATGCAGGCGAGAAACCCGGCGCCTTGGCGACAGGCGCCCTGGCTTGTGCCTGGGGCTCGGATCGGGAGTTCGGTCCGGGGCCGGTCGTGAATCGGATTACGGAATGTCCGCCCGCGGGTCGAACTCGTGCACCACGCCGCCGGACGAATCCAATACGCGCCACACAAGCTGCGGAATCGGCGGGTTGCGGTCGTTGCGAATGAAGGCGTACTCGATCCGTCCGCCACGGAGGAACTGATTGCAGCGTGCGTTGGCGGCACGCGTGGCGGAGGGGGCAAGTTGTTGTGAAGCGTCCTGGAACCCGAGGCACTCGCAGCCGGTTCCCTGGATTTCGCTCGGCACGCGCCGGCCGGCGCCGGCGCCAAGCGTCGCGCTGCCGGCGCGCAGGTCGTTCTGATCGACGTAGTAGAACGCGTCCTGCTCGCACTCCGCGTCACCGGCGATCACGACCAGGTCGCACGGAGCGATCGACGGGTCGCTGACGCGCAGCCCCGCTCCGTCGCCCGTGCCGGGATTGTGGAAGTAAATCAGGTCGGGAACAGGGACGCGCGCGCCGGCGGACGTGAAGAACTCGTCGAACGTGGCACTGGTCCCTTGGGCCGGCGCGATCGCCGATGCAAGCCGCTGGCCCGTGGAGCGGAACCGGCCGCTTTCATGGAAGTAGATCAGCGCCGGGCCGACGATGCAGAAATTCCCGAACTCCTGGGCCTGGCCTTCCGGAATCTCCGTGTACCCGAAGTTCGTATATAGCGTCACGTCGTCGGCGCAGACCGAGCCGTTGGGATACACGTCCCCCTGCACCAGCGCGATGAGCGCCAGGAAGTAGTGAACGTGGTCTCGCGGATCGAGGTTCCGCATCGAGATGTCGATGAACTTCCGCGTCGTCGCCTCGTCGCAGGGATCGGTCGAGCCGCTTCCGGAGCCGCCGAAGAACCCGCCGGAGTCGGTTCCTCCGGTGGCCCCGCCGGTCGTGGTCGTGCCCGTGCTCGTGAAAAGCGGAAACCCGAGCAACGAGTAAGCGTCGCCTGCGGACGTGCCGCAACCGGCAGTCCAGAATGACCCGAGCGTCGCCGCCAGTGCGAGGCAGCCGATACAGCGCGGAACGCGCAAACCCGACACGCTCATTCCCGATACTCCGAACGCGACACCCGGGGATTCCGGTCCCGCAACGCCGGACGGCGCCAGGCCCGGCCGGTCCGGCTGCGCCCATTGAAACTATACGCAGGCCACAGGTTTCCCACAAGGATCGGCGTTGCATGCGCGGCAGGGCGTGCGCCTCAAAGGCGGCGACGAGTGTGATTGCAGCGCGCCGCCGTTTCCGGCACACTACGGGCGGGACGTTCCCGCGGGGATTCAAATGGACGCGCCGGCCACGAAGCCCAAGAGTCCGACGGTGCTGATCGCGGACGACAACCCGCAGATTCTCGAGCTGATCGAGGCCTACCTCGATCCGCTCGGCGTGCGTGTGATCTCCGCCGCGGACGGCCAGGCCACGCTCGCGTGCGTCGAGCAGACGCGCCCGGACCTGATCCTCCTGGACGTGATGATGCCGAAGAAGAGCGGCTACGAGGTCTGCCGCATTCTCAAGCAGGACCCGCGCTATCGCGACATCCCCATCGTCATGGTCACCGCGCTGAACGAGCTGGGCGACGTGGAGCGGGCACGGGAGTGCGGCGCGGACGATTTTCTCAGCAAGCCGGTCAACAAGCTGGAGCTCCACGACCGCGTGCAGAACCTCCTCGCCGTGCGGCGTATGCGCTCCTCGGGGAAGCGGCCTAAGGAGTAGCCCGGATGGGCGCCGGCTGCGTGGACGCCGCCGCGATCCGGACCCTCTGCGGCCCGAAACCGGACCCGTCCAGAAACTCACGCAGCCGATACAGTTCGCACGCGGGCGTTTCCGCGGCGTGGATCGTCAGCAACTCCCCCTGCGATTGCCGAAGTTCAATGTCCAGCAGGTCCAGTAGATCTGCACGAGACGCAAAGCGCCCGTCCACAAACGCCGCGCCGCGGAAGTCGATGCCGTACATGTGCCGCCGCGGGGCCGCCGCTCGAAGCACCACCGTCACGTCCGTTCCCTCGGCCGGGATCGCGTCCGTCCGCGCCCGGACCCACAGGTCGGCGTTCGAGCTGCTGCGCGGGCTCGTCATCGCCAGCAGGCAGTCCGGGTCGTCCACCAGCGCGATCCCCGCTCCGGTCTGCACGGCGGAAAGGCGACCGTCCGGAAGGCGCTGCGAACCGGTAAAGACCCACGGGCGTGCGAGCGGCACGCGCGCGTACGCGATTTCGAGCAGCCAGTTAAACGCGTCGCAGCCGCGGGTTGTTCCCGCCTCGGTCCATTCGGCGGACAGGTCGACGAACTCTCCCGCGGGTGGAACGAAGCGCCGCCGCTGCTCGTCCCACGCCGCCGGACGCCCCGGCAGCACGCCGATCAGGCCGAGCGCCATGTAGACGTGCTCGGGCTGAGCGTCCAGGCGGACGATGCTCTCGTGCTCCTTGCCGGGAAAACAGGCGAAGTATTCCAGCGCGCCGTCACGCAGCACGACCGTGCCGCGCAGCCGAACCGCCCGGGCCGCCCAGTCGATCTGGACGCCGGGCTGAAACTCACGCAGCGAGGGTGAAGCGGGTTTGGTCGCGGGTGCGGACTGCGGCGATGCGCCGCCGCAGGGGATGCCAAGCGCGGCAGCGGCGAGGATCAGCCGCGCAAAAAGCGGCGCTCGAACCGGGCTGTCGATTCGAGGGACGTGGTCGGAAAACATGGAACCGCGGCGGCTCAGCCGGCGGCGCTGAGCGTCGGGAAGGCTTCTTCCTCGGCCTCGCGCTGGATCAGGATCTTGGCCTTCAGCAGGATAAGCAGCGTCTGCGTATCCTTGACGGTGGTCGTGTTCGTAAAGGCGCGCTTCAGGATCGGGATTTTGCTCAGGATCGGCACGCCGGCCTCGACCTCGACCTCGCCCACCTGCTTCAGCCCGCCCAGCAGCACCGTGCCGCCGTCGGGAACCGAGACCGTAGTGCGGATGCCGCGCGTCTCCTGGTCGGTCAGGCGGATGAAGATGCCGGGGGAATTGCCGCTGGCGCGCTGCACCTCGAAGTCCTCGAGGTTGGGTTCCTCGGCCAGGCCGGTACGCACGGTGAGCGTGACGTACTTGCGGTCGGCGCTGATCGTGCCCTCGATGTCCAGCGAGGTGCCGCTGCTGATGTTCGCCGTCTGCGGCTGCACGCCGACGGCGCCTTCCGCGACGTTCGCGGTAACGGTGCTCACGTACTGCCGCTGGCGCTGCACGGCGACCCAGGCGCGCTGCCCATTGAAGAGCATCAGGCGCGGGGCCTGCACGACGCTGGACCGGCGATTGGCCTGGGTCGCGCGGATCAAAAAATCCACCTGAAGGTTGTCGAGGAACGTCCCGGCGAGGTTCAGGGCCGGACCGAAGCTCGGGCTTTGGCTGATGCTGCCCGGAATTCCGGTGTTGATTGCCGACGGATCGACCAGCCCCAGCGATCCCTGCTGGGCGGAGATCGGCGAGAGGAACCGCGACGACGGAATCACGCCGCCTTCCTGCGGGACAAAAGCAGGGTTCAGGTTCGGCGAGGCGGGCGTTACCGACGTAAGCTGCCCGGCGCCCAAACCTGCCGGGACCGCGGGCAGGATCCCCGAACGGCTGAACTGTCGCGGAATCAGCACTGCCGCGCCGGTGATCGGGTCGAACAGGCCGCCGCCCTGGGCGTTGGCGGCGCGGTCGAAGCCGGCGTTGCCGGCGTTGAACACGAAGTCGAGGTCGACGCCGATCTCCTCGAGGAAGTTCGAGGTGACGATCAGGAAGCGGCCTTCGACGGCGATCATCAGGGCGCGCGTTTCGCGGAGCTGGCTGAGCAGGTCTCGAATCTGCTGGTGCGCCTCCGACGTGTTGTAGACGATGAGCTGTCCGTTGAGCTCGCGGAGCGCGCCGTCGCCGGCGCCGGATTCGCGCCACGAATCCGGCTCGACCGTAGTGCGCACGATGTCGAGGATTTCGTCCACGATCTCCCGGTTCTTCGCGAATGACTGGCTGTCGGCCTCGTCGTCGCTCGTCGTGGAGGCCGCGTCGAACGCCTGGCCGGAGTCCGCCGCCGCCGGGGCCGACTGTTCGGCGAGGTCCACCATTGGTGAATTCGTGAAGCGCGGAATGCGGACCAGCAGGTCGCGGATGTCGTAGACCAGGATGTACTTGAGCTGGTCGAGCTTCTCCTTGGTGGCGATCCGCAGCAGCCCGTCGGCGATCGTGTAGCCGAGCGAGACGTTGCCCCCGGCTTGGGCCAGGACCTCGCGCAGCACCGCACCAAGCGTCACGTCGCGCAGCCGCATGCTGATCGGCTTGTCGCGCTCGATGCCTTGCTCCTGAAGATTCTCCCAGTCCACGGCGATGTTGATCTTGTTCAGGTCGACCAAAAAGTCCACGACTTGATCCAGCGGCTGGTGCTCAAAGCTGATCTCGGGCTGGACCTCTTCGAGCTTGCTGTTCAGCTCGCTGTCCTCGTCGCCCATGGCCCCGACGCCGGCGGTGCGCCGTCGCTCGCTGATCTCCAGCCAGTTCTTGGGGTACAGGATGTCCTGCGACCAGGGAATCTTGGAGCGCTCGGTGTCCATCAGCGTGTTCTGCATCTGGCGCGTGAACTCGCGCTCCAGGTCCTTCTGGTCCGTCAGGGCCGCGAAGTCCTCGTACACGTCCAGGAAGTACCGCGCGTTCGAGTTGGACGGATCGAGCATCAGCACCTGACGGATCGCCTCGGCCGCTTCGCGGAAGCGCTGTTCCTTGCGCAGTTGGCCGGCGGTGCTGAAAAGCTGGTCGATCTTCTCCGCACGCTGCTGGTCCATGACGGCCCGGCGCTGCTCGACGCGCGCCGCGATCTCCGACCGTTCCGACGCGGCCTGCGTGATCTCCCATGCCGCGCGCTGATCCTGCACCCGCTGGCGCGCCGCCTCGGCGGTCGCGCGGGCGGCCTCGTACTTGGACGGCGGCTGCGCGTAAATCCGCGCAGCTTCGATGATCTGGATCGCCGTCTGAGCGAACTGCTGCGCCTCGTCAAAGCGCGCCTCGGCGACGGCCATGTCCGCCTTCTGAATGGCCTCGTTCATCCGCGCCACGGCGCGCTGCCAGAGCAGCTCGTCGTTGCGCGACATCTCGTCCACCAGTGTCTGGCGCTGCGGGCCCGCCGGTTCCGCGGCAGCGGTCGGCGACGAGCTCTGCGCAGCCGGCGCCGCGGGCGCGCCCGGCTTGACCTCCGTGGGTTGGAGCTTCGCAGCCGAGCCGGACGCCTGCGCCGAGCCGGACTGGGTACGTTTCTGCGCGATCTCCTGCCGCCTCTGCGCCGCGTGGTTGCGCTGCGCGGCCTTCGCGTAGGCGTTGGCCATCACGGCGACGTATTTCTGATCCGCCTCGTTCCAGCGGCTCTGCGCGAACGCTTCATCGGCCGCCTTGACGTCGGCGTTGGCGGTCAGCGACCCGGCCACGGCCTTCGGAAGCTGCTGTTCGAGGAACTCCAGGTCGGACTTCTCCTGACTCGACAGCGAGCCGCGGTCCACCTTCTTGAGCGCGTCTTGCGCCGCGGCGTACTCCTGCTGGTCGAAGAGCTTCCGAGCCTTCTCGAGTTGCTCGTTCGCCGCAAGCGCCGTCGAGCATGCAACCAGGACGAACGCCGCGACCACGCCTCCGAGAATGCGTGCCGTACGGGTCATGAAAGCATCTCCTGGATGGCAACGGCGAGCCGGTTTCCAGCGTGTCGAAACCGTCGCCGTGCACCGCACGGTCGGACTGCCGGACTGCCAACCCGCGCGGAAGTCTAGCTTCCGCGCTAGCGCTTCGCAAACGGTTTTCGCGCGGGCAGCGATGGATTCCCGTCAGTCGCGCCCGGACCGAGCCCCGGAGACGGCGAACCGTCACGCATTGTCAGCGGGTCTACGGCGTCGCCGAATCCGCAAACCCTTCATCGCGGACGATCAGCAGTAGACTCGACGGCTCGCACAGGACGGGGACTTCGCGGTCGCCAACGCGAAGTTGCGGCGGCGGGACAGCGCCCGCTCCCGGTCGGCCCGCGACAACGACAAGTTCATGGAGCAACGGCCCGGCTGGCAGCGAAACGCCGGAGTACTCGATCAAATGCAGGCGCCTCACCGTGTCGGTTCCGAGTGCGCGAAATTCCGGCGTCGGGGCGCCGTACGTGCGGGCCGTCGGCGGGAGTGCCTGCCGCCACTGAACGCCGGCAAGCTCCCGTGGGCAATCGAGTCGCTCGACAAGCAGCATCAGTTGCCCGGACCGCACGGCCTCGCCCGATGCGAGCGGTTCGCGTTGCCACAATACTGAGGCGTCGGCGGCCGGTTCGTCTTGGCTGATTCCTGCCTCGGCGGGCGAAAGCCGCGTCAGTTTGTACAGTTCGCGTGTCAGACGCGCCGCGGCGTCGGGGGCGACCGTACTGCCCGTTGACATCGCGACGACCGCGTAATCGCGGCCCCATGCCGCAGCGGTTTCCGACGACCGCAGCTCGGCCGCGACGCGATAATCGCCGGCGCGCGCGGCTTCGACGCGCGCTCGGACGTACATCCGGCTACCCGACGGCAGCGTGCCGCGACACTTGCAATGCGTCCCGTCGAGTTCCGACGCGGCCAGCGGCGCCGACGAGTTGAGCGCCTCGACTGCGAGTCCTTCGCCACAGTCCAGCGTCAGAACGAACTCTCTCTCGCTGGCCGCCGGATTCTCGATCATCAACGTGACCACGCTGCGATCACCGAGCGACAGGACATCCGGCACGTCCAGCCTTCCGGCCGGTCGGTCGCGAAGGTCCAGCGGCAACGCGCCCGACGCCCAGTTGCCGTCCGTCAGGCGTGCGAGCACATGCAACACGTACTGATCCGGCTCTGCGGGAGTCGGAATCGAGACGCGGGCTCGTCGGTCGCGCGCCTCCACGATGCCCAACCACTCCGTCCTGCCGCTGAGCACGGCGTGCAGCATCTGCGGACTTGCCGGCGGTGACGCGGCCAGCATTGTGTCATCAGCTCGGCGCGGCGCGCTCGACGAAGCCGCCACGCGGATCGGGGAGCGCTGGTCCAACATCGCGGCCCGGATCGGGCCGGGTGTCCAGGCGATTGTGGATCGATCGCCGCCCCGTTCGAGGCGCACCATGAAATCCAATGGATTCACGCGGGCCGACGCCTCCACGCGAAGATCCAGCTCCAGCGACGCGGGCGACGCCTCCGACGAATGCGCGGGCGTCGCAATCACGCGCGGCGGATCCTCGGCGCGCACCGGCATCGCCACGGCGACGCTGTCGGTTCCGACTTCCAGCAGTAGGACCCGCGCGCCCGCCGAGAACCACGCGCCGCCGCCCAGTGTGGCCGCGAAGTCGGCGTCGCCCGCCGGCACGACGGCCGCCGCGATCGGCTCGTCCGCCTCCAGCAGGGCCAGCATCGAAGAACGCCGCTCGCCGTGGACGGTCAGCTCTACGCGGGGCTCGCCCGCACCGAATACGGCGCGAGCGTCGCAAACGAGCGGGACGGCCTGGCGATCCGCGCTCGCCACGACCACCGGCTCGCGGATCACGAGCGGTGCGCCTTCTCGCAGCGGCACCGTCGCCTCAAGCTCGTGTGCGCCGGACTGCTGCGGGACCCACGGGGCGCTCGCTGCTCCGCCCCAGACGGGCGTGACGCCCAGCGTCCGCGTTTCCTGTTCGCCTGTGCGAACACGAAGTCTGGGGAGCTCCGGCCGGCGTCGCGCCGTGGGGTCGAACCAGCCGAACTCGACGTACGCCGGCTGGCCCGCGA
The DNA here is from genome assembly GCA_039961675.1 of Phycisphaerae bacterium. Classification (GTDB taxonomy): domain Bacteria; phylum Planctomycetota; class Phycisphaerae; order UBA1845; family Fen-1342; genus JABRWC01. The sequence continues at coordinate 14,870 of JABRWC010000105.1, read as the reverse complement.
CGGCCTGGTTTGGAATGACATTGATCCACGCATGCAGCGCCTCCGAACCCACGATGACTTCCCGCGAGTCCGTAGCCGTGCGACGATCGACGTCCGTCACCGTCGCCCATACCTGTATGGCCGTGGGTCCTGACGGCAGCTCGAACTCTTCCAACGGGCGGGAAAAGTTCACGGCGCCGCGCGCGTCCAGGCGCAGGTCCTCGATCCAGGGAACCGCATTCGTCGCCGACGTATGCGGATCGTTGGTCGGAAGCCGGATCGCTCGGTAGCGGTTGTCGACGGCGCCGCCCGAAAGCGGCGCGCCCCAGGCGCTTCGGGCCAGGATCGTGCCCGCGACGGTGCGCGAATCCGGCGCGAGCTGCTGCGGCAATTTCACCGCCACGTCGAATTCGGCTTCGTCCAGCGGCCGCACCGGAACGGCCAAGCGTCCGAACACCGGCGCCAGCACCGCCTCTTTGGCGCGCAGCGAGAGGTTCAGCGTCCTGCCGGCGGCGGAATTTGGAATCTCAAGCGTCGCGGCGAAGCCGCCGGAGGGCCGCAGCGGCGCCTGGACGTCGGCGCACGGATCGCCCAGTGCGTCCACCAGTCGGACATCGATCGCGCCGGGCCAGTTCCTGGGAGCGAGTCCGATCGGCGGGGCCAGCCAGCCGGCGACGTACAGCCGATCGCCGGCGCGCGGGTCGGGCGGACCCGCAGCCGCAAGATACGGCACGACCGGCGTCGAGCTTCGAGCGGACGCGGGCAGCTCGCCCTCGCAGAACGCAAGCTCGTCGCCCCGCTTCACGAGCAGGCTCCAACGCCGGTCTCGCAAGGCCCGGGACTCGCCGGGAAGCGCGAAACACACCGCTTCCGAGGGCAGATCGATTACGCGCGGAACGAACGAGCCGTGCATCCAGAACAGTGCCGTTCCGGTCTCGGCTGTTCGCGGACCCGTTTGCACCGTCCAGATTGCCGCGCGTGTCGTGCCCGTGACGACCGTCGCACGTAGGTCGCTCACCACCAGTAGCCGCCGCTGCTCGATCGGCGGACCCGCGCCGCTCGGCGCCCGGGCGATGACGACGTACGCGCCGGTTTGTAGTTCGCCGACGAGAGGCGCCGACGCGTCCGCGGAATCCCACCAATCGAACGGTCTGGACCCCTGGGTATCGAGGTCGGACAACACGATTACGGAACCGTCGTCGGGCAGCGCGGCTTCCGACAAGCGCCCCTGCCGTTGCCGCAGCCACCGCTCCAGGTCGAGCCGGCTGACTTCGAACCGGACGGCGGGAGAGTTGCGGCATCGCAGTCGCACGGCGGGCCGCTCGCCCGGCGCGCACTGCCGTGGAACCGTCAGTTCAAGCTGCGGCGCCTGAAGCTCCCGAAGACGCTCAGCGGCGCGAGCGGAGAGCGGGCCGATGTCCGCCTGCATCACGCGCTCAATGCGTGCCCGCGCGTCCTCCCAGGCGCCCGCGGCTTCGCTCCGTTCGGCGAGCGTCAGTCCGGCCTCCGCCGCCGGTTCGCTCAACGGCGAGGAATCCGCGAGGCGGGTCAGCAGCTCCAGTCCCGCATTCTCTGATCCGGGTCGCTCGAGCAAGTAGTTCGCCAGCGCCAGGTCCACGCGCGCGACGGACTCGTCTCCCGCGCCGATCCGCACCAGGCGCTCACGAATCTCCGCGACCTTCGCCCGCCGAAGTTCGTGGGCCGACTCGGCCGACGGCGGCTGGGGGACGAGGAAGCGGCTGCCTTCCAGTTCCCACTCGGCGTGCTCGAGCCAGGCCTTCGCGGTCGCGATCAGCGCCTGGGTCTCGCGGGCGGGCTGTCTCAGCGAGGCGAAACCGTCGGCCGCTCGGGTGAGGTTCAACAACGCGCGAGACGTGTCGTGCTCGAAGAGCTGGCTGATCCCCAGCGCGAGTTGAACGTCCGGGCGGTCGTAGACGCGAGGGTCGTCGCCGGCCAGGGCCGCGAGCCGGCCCTGACCGTTCAGCCGTTCTTCGCGCGTCGAAGCGCACAGCAGCACGAACGAACTGAGCAATTCCGCGTGAAAGCGCACGCGGCGATCCCGCGCATCGCGTCTGAGCTCATCGCAAAGCACGGAGGCATGCGCGTAGTCGCCCGCTTCGTATGCGCGAACCGCGAGCGTGAGTTCCGCGGGCCAGGAAACGTCCGGCGGCGCCGCGCCGGCGGCCTGCGCCCCGTGCGCGGTGCTCGGGGCGACGGGCAACGCCAAAAACAAGAGAACGCCGTAAGGCCGCATTCGCGTGGCGAACCGCTTGGGGCGATTCAGAAGCTGGGTGACGTTCGCCTTAGAGCTCGTCATCCTGAAGCTCGTCGATTGCCAACGACGCCGCGCGCGGAGCAACCGCCGGCGACGGCCGTACCGTCATCCCGCCGGGCGGGGGTCGCGGCCCTCGCAACCCGCCGGTATAGTACTGGGTTTGAACCGTGCGGCGGGTAGCGGACGCAACCGCGGGCGAACCGGCGGGGCGGGGCGCAGGTGGCCGGCGGAGCCCAGGAGCGATGGAACATGATCAAGGCGAGCGACTTAAAGAAGGGGCGCCTCGTCACGTACGAGGGCGAGTACTACACCGTCCACACGATCCAGCTTGTGTCCAAGGGCAACTGGCGCAGCTACATCCAATCGAAGCTTAAGTCCATCAAGACCGGCAACCTGCTGGACGTGCGATTCAACGTCGACGACCGCGTCGAGACGCCGTACCTCGACACGCGCGACTACGAGTTCCTCTACCGCGACGGCGGCGACTTCGTGCTCATGGACAAGGAGTCCTTCGAGCAGATTCATGTTCCGGGCGACCTGATGGAAGACGCCGACAAGTTCCTGAAGGGGAACGAACTGGTGAAGTGCGGCATGATCGACGGCAAGATCGTGACGATCGAGCTGCCGAACGTGGTGGAGCTGAAAGTGGTCGACACCGCACCGGTCATCAAGGGCGCGACGGTCACGAACCAGACCAAGGACGCCGAGCTGGAAACGGGGCTTCACGTGCGCGTTCCCCCGTTCATAGAAAACGGCGAGGTTTTGCGCATCGACACGCGAACTTCCGAGTACGTGGAGCGGGCCAAGAACTGACGCGGCGCCGGACCGGCGGCGCGTTCGGAGGCAGGCGCGAGCGCGCACGCCGCCGAGCCGGCCGTCGAACGCGGCGGGACCCGGGGCCTGGAACACAACCATAGGGCTGCGTAGCGGTGATTTCTCTTCTGACCACCGGTGACGTCGACATCCTGCGCGACGCCGTGCGCCCCGCCACGGTCTTCTGGTACCGCGCGCGGCAGGGTCGGATGATCGGGCTGGTCGCGGGCCTGCTGACGGCGCTGGAGCTGCTGATCGCCGCAGTCCTGGCGCTCGGCCCGGAGGGCTCGGGCTGGGTGTGGGCGACGCGCGACCGTGTGGCGATCGCGTTCTCGGCCATGTCCGTGATCTGGCTGCTGTACGTGGGCTGGGCGATCTACAAATTCATGCCCAGCCGCAACGATCGCGTGGTGATCACGCTGCGCAACATGGTGCGGGCGCGCATCGATCCGCTCGATGCGAAGATTCAGGCGCTCCGTGACGACGAGCTGCGCGCCAAGCGGACCGAGTTCCAGGAGCGGCTCAACCGCGGCGAGTCGCTGGACGACATCCGGCCGGAGGCGTACGCGTGCGTGCGCGAGGCTTCGCGCCGCGCCCGCGCGCACCGCCAGTTCGAATGCCAGCTCATCGGCGGCAAGGTGATCGAGGACTGTTGCGTCGCCGAGATGCGCACCGGCGAGGGCAAGACGATCGTCTGCTACATGGCGAACTACATGAAGGTCCTCCAGGGCCTCAAGGTTCACATGGTGACGGTCAACGACTACCTCGTGCGGCGTGACGCCGAGTTCTGCCGCCCGATCTTCGACCTGCTGGGGATGACGGTCGGGTTCATCAGCGCCGAGATGGACTCGTACGGTCCCGGCGCGCGCGTCCGCCAGGCGGCCTACGCCAGCGACATCACCTACGGCACGAACAGCGAGTTCGGCTTCGACTACCTGCGCGACAACATGAAGATGGACGTCCGCGACCAGGTCCAGGGCCGGCTGGACTTCGCCGTCGTGGACGAAGTGGACAGCATCCTGATCGACGAGGCCCGCACGCCGCTGATCATCTCCGGCGCGGCCCAGGACGACATCAGCAACTACCAGCGCGCCGACGCCATCGCGCGCTCGCTCGTCCGGCGACAGGAGCAGGCCAACCGCGAGTTCGCCGCGCGGATTGACGAGATCGAGGCCACGGCCCCGCCGCCGGTCAAGAGCGACCCGAAGTTCAAGGCGGGAATCAAGAAGTTCCGTTCCGACCCGATGTGGCTCAGCTCGGACGAGGCGGAGGCGATCGGACACACGCAGTACTTCGTGGTCGAGCTGGACCGCAAGAGCGCCCACATGACCGAGCACGGCGCCAAGGCCGCCCAGGCCGAGCTCGGCATCGGCACGTTCTACGACGGCCGGAACATGAACTGGCCGCACCACATCGACAATGCGCTGCGGGCGCACCTGTGCTACGAAAAGGACAAGGAATACGTCATCCAGGACGACACCATCGTCATCGTGGATGAGTTCACCGGCCGCCTGATGCACGGGCGGCAGTGGTCCGACGGCCTGCACCAGGCGGTCGAGGCCAAGGAGCGCGTGACGATCAAGCACCAGACCTGGACGCTGGCGTCGATCACGCTCCAGAACTTCTTCAAGAACTACAAGCAGCTCGCCGGCATGACCGGTACGGCGATGACCGAGTCCGACGAGTTCATGAAGATCTACAAGCTCGAAGTTATCGCCATTCCGACCAACAAGCCCATCCGTCGCGTGGACTACAACGACAAGCTGTACAAGTCCATCGACAGCAAGTTCGACGCCATCGTCGAAGAGATCAACGGTTATTGCCACAACGGCTACCCGGCGGACCCGTGGTCGCTGTTCGACATGCTCACGCAGGCGCGCAAGCTGCTGGCGCGGCGCTCCGCGGCCGACGGCGGATACCCGAACGCGGCGGAGATGATCGAGACCATCGAGAACGCGCTGAAGACCTTCGACGAGGGCCGCGGCGACGCGGCCGGGCTGGAGCAGGCGTACCTGAAGCTGGCCGGAGAGCGCGTCGGCGGGCGGCCGCTGCTGGTGGGAACGGTGTCGGTCGAAAGCTCCGAGAAGCTCAGCCAGTTCCTGACGCGCCGGCACGGCATCGAACACGAGGTGCTTAACGCCAAGAACCACGCCCGCGAGGCCGAGATCGTCAAGAAGGCCGGCCAGCAGCATGAGCAGGTCCGCGGCCGCAACAAGCAGTTGGTCGGCAACGTCACCATCGCCACCAACATGGCCGGCCGCGGCACGGACATCGTGCTCGGCCCCGGCGTGGCCGACATCGGCGGCCTGCACGTGGTCGGCACGGAGCGGCACGAGAGCCGCCGCATCGACAACCAGCTCCGCGGGCGCTGCGGGCGCCAGGGCGACCCCGGCAGCTCGCGCTTCTTCCTGTCGTTCGAGGACGACCTGCTGCGGCTGTTCATGAACGAGTGGGTGCTGCGCGTGCTGAACCGTTTCGCGCTGGAAGAGGGCGTGCCGATCGAGCACAAGAGCCTGACCAAGGGCATCGAGCGCGCCCAACGCAAGGTCGAAGAGCGGAACTTCGGCATCCGCAAGAACCTGCTCGAATACGACGAAGTCCCCGACCAGCAGCGCCGCACGTTCTACGAGCTGCGGCAGCGCATCCTCGAAGGCCGGGAGCTTACCGAGTACATCTGGGAGACCATCGACCACACCGTCGCCGACGCCGTGGACCGCTACTTCGACCCGCAGTTCCCCGCCATCTGCGCCGCGGAGTGGGCCGGCAAGCAGCTCGGCGTGGCGCTCGAGCACGACAAGCTCGACCCCAGCGACCGCCTGCTGCTCATCGAGCAGGTCCGCGACCTGGCCTGCAACGAGGTCCGCGGGCACGTGCAGCGCACTTTCGGCGAGTACGTCGACCCCGACGTGCTGCCCGAGGACTGGGACCTGCGCAACCTCGCCGGCTGGATCGCGCAGTACGGCCTGAACATGACCCAGCGACAACTGCGCGAGGCCGACCCGACCGAGCTGCTCGACACCATCACCGAGGCCGCGCTCAAGAAGATCGCCGCCGCGGACCTCTCCCCCCTGGAGCAGTTCGTCGACAGGCAGTACGGCCGCCGCCGGCTGGCCGTCTGGGCGCACGAGAAGTTCGGCGTCCAGATTCCGCCGGAGTCGCTGGAGAACGCGACGCGCGAGGACGCCGTCCGCATCATCGGCGAGAACATGCGCGCCGTGTACCGCCAGCGCGAGATCGAGTACCCGATCGCCGCCGTGCTCAACTTCACGCTGCACAAGGCCGGGCGCAACGCGATCGCCGTGGGCGAGCAGCTCGCCAAGTGGGTCAACCTCAAGTTCCGCCTGGGCTGGACGTACGAGAAGTTCGTCGGCAAGTCGCCGCAGGAGATTTTCGCCCTGCTGCGCGACCTGAACCAGGAGTACATGGTCAACGGCAAGCTCGACTTGGAGATCAGCGCCGCCATTCAGCAGCACCCGGGGGAGAAGATCATCGAGTGGGCTCGCGGGCGGTTCGGGCCGCTGGTGGAGCGCCGCCGCATCGACCCCGCCAGCCCGGACCTGAGCGCCCAGCTCCGCCAGTGCGGCTACGACATGCTGCGCTACGAGCTGACGCAGCTCGAACGCCTGGTCCTGCTGAACACGTTCGACGCGGTCTGGAAAGACCACATGTACTCGATGGACCTGCTGCGCAGCGGCATCGGCCTGCGCGGCTACGCCGAACGCGACCCCAAGATCGAGTTTAAGCGCGAAGGCACACGCCTGTTCAACGAGCTGCTGGCCAACATCCGTGAGCGCGTCACCGACGTGATTTTCCGCCTCGACTATGGCATCGGCGGCGACGACGGTCAGGCCGGCGGCCCGCCCGCCGTGCTGCCCGTCGAACCATCCGGCGGCGACGCGGCGGCCGAGCCGTCGATTCTCTCCAAGGCCACCGCCACGCACGCCGATGCGACGAACCGCGGCTTCGCGGAAAGTAAGGACGTGCAGGCGGCCATGCAGCCGCAGGCGCCGGGCAAGCAGACCATCCGCCGCCAGACGCCCAAGGTCGGCCGCAACGACCCGTGCCCGTGCGGCTCCGGCAAGAAGTACAAGCAGTGCCACGGCAAGGGTAAGTAGGCTTTCCGCTCATCTCCATGGCGCAGCCGCGCTCCGCTCTGAACCGGACCCCGCGTCGGAGTGCGGGGCGCCTCAATCCACTGGCGGGACGCGAGCGCCGCTCCGTACTCGCCGTGAAACGAACATGCGATGGGTGAAGCTATCTCGATTCTGGAAGGGGAACTTGCAAAAAAAAAAAACGCGCCATAATACTGAGCGGGGGCGAGCAAGTTGGGCCGCCACGCGCGTACGCTCAGGCAGGGAGGCATCGCATGAGTCGCTCATTGGCCGTGTTCGTATTCGCAGTCGCGGTCGGCGCAACCTTTGCGCAACAGATCGGAAACTGCCAGTTGCACGAGCTCACCGACCAGGCTGGCAATTGCACGACCTGCCCGCCCGGCGGGTCGGGCTACGAGAACTGCACGATCGAAGAGAGCACGTACGATGCGTATTGTGCAGGAATGTGTCTGCTCCACCGGGTTTGCGTGTTCAGCGCGACGGAAAACTTGCCGGTCTACATCAAATACTACTGCGTATCCGATTGCAGCAACCAGGAGTTTCCCGAGTGCAGCCGCGAAGCCAACCCCAGAGTGGTCCTTTACGACGACATGCCAACCGGTTGCGAGTGTGAGCCCATCGAGACCTAGACAGGAGCCCTACGCATGTCCCCAGTGTTTCGCGCTTCAACATTGGCCATCCTTGCGGGCCTAGCCCGCGTCTCGATCGCGGATTCTCCCGCTTCCGTCGACACGATCCGCGCCGAACACGCCGCGTACGCGGCGGCCGTCCGGTCGCTGGTGGTCGAGGAGACGGTCCGGACGCACAATCCCCGCGGTGCGGCCGAGGAGGCGGAGCTTGTAAATTTCCTGAATCAGCGAGAAGCCGCCTATCGGCAGCACGTCGCCGCCGAGCTGGCCGAGCGCGACCTGTCCCGCGCGGAGCAGACGTTTCTGCTCGAACAGCGCATGCGCAAATCCGGCCGTGCGGAGCTGGCCGCGGAGGTCGTCCCGGCATGGCGCGCCAACGAGCACGAGTGGACGCAGCAGCGCCATTACTATGACTTCGTCGGGCGGCGTGAACGCCTGGAGCAGCGGGACCTTCGCGACCTGGCCGAGATCGTGCGGGACCAGGGCATCCCCGACAGCCAGCTCCCGAATGTGGACCTGTCGAAGACCTTCATCAACACGCGCGACTACTCGCTGATCGTCGACCGTGACCGGACCAATGCCGCCTTGTTGCGCGGCTCCACGCAGGGGCTCGACGAGCGCCTGATCCTGCTGGGCATCGTTCCTGAACGGCTGCTGAGCGGCGCGTTCACGATCGACGTTTCGGCCAATCCGGACGGCGCCACGCTGCTTCAAGGCCGTGTTGCGGGCGCCGAGCACCCGACGTTCGAAATCACCCTCCGCGGTGAAGAAGGACACCGAATGAGTCGGCTGGTGCAGTACGACGACAAGTGCGAGGCAAAGTACGAAGTGCTTCTCGACGATTACCGTCGCACGGATTCGGGGCAGGTCCTGCCGTTCCGCACGCGCTCGGTGCGCAATCTCGGCCGGGAAATCGGACAACGCACCGAGACACGCGAGGTCACGCGCATCGAACTCAACTCCGCGCTGCCCGCGGACGTGTTCCAGGCCCCCCGCGGCGCGCGCCTGCAACCACTGGACCCGGCGGCGCTGGCGGCATACAAGGCCCGGAGTCCGGCGTCCGAGCCCGGTTAGACCCGTTGGTTCCTGACACTCGCGAAGCGATGCGGGCTGGGCTGAATCTCCGAGGCCCGGCCCGCTTCGTTCTCCGCGCGTTCCGGCTGGCCCGCACCTCGCGCAAGATTCTCCCGCCGCGCCGACACGTCCGCCGTTCTCTGCGCGCCCACGGCCCCGGCGGCTCGGATATGATCCAGGGCCTTGCTCGTGTGGCGCCCGGCCGGTTGCCGGGTGTTCGTGCGATCGCATTGGAGGAGCGCTATGAGCGGCCTGCGCGCCCTGCTGTTGACCGGCGTACCGTGGGTCGGCTTTGGCCTGTCGCAGGTCTTCTGCTGAGGCCACCCGCTCAGCGCGCTCGGTCCGGGCGTGATCGTGGTGGGAGTGCCGGTTTCCTGCGGCGCGTCGCTGTACGCGTTCCGCAGCGCCGCGGACCGCGCGTTCGCGCTGGCGGCGCTGGGGCACTCTGTGTTCCAAGTGCTGGCGCTGCTCGCGCTGGTTGCGGCGGCGCTAATGTAAGTGCGAAACGGATGGGATTCCGGTTTTCCTGACGGGGGTAGAAATGAGCGCGCGACGGTCCTGGGCTGAACCGTGGAAAGTCAAGATGGTCGAGCACCTGCGCAGGACCACGCGCAGCGAGCGCGAGCAGGCCATCGCCGACGCGGGATTCAACACGTTCCTCTTGCCCAGCGCGCTGGTGTACATCGACCTGCTCACCGACTCCGGCACGTCCGCCATGAGCGACCGGCAGTGGGCAGCGATGATGATCGGCGACGAGGCCTACGCCGGCTCGGCGAACTTCTACCGCCTGGAGCGGGCGGTCCGCGAGTACTACGGCTACAAGCACCTGATCCCCACGCACCAGGGCCGCGGAGCCGAGCACATCCTCAGCCGCCTGTGCATCCAGCCGGGACAGGTCGTCGCGGGCAACATGTACTTCACCACCACCAAGGCTCACCAGGAACTGGCCGGGGCGCGCTTCGTGGACGTGATCATCGACGAGGCGCACGACCCCGACAGCGAGCAGCCCTTCAAGGGCGACATCGACCTGGCCAAGCTGGAGCGGCTCATCGCGCAGGTCGGCGCAAAACAGGTCGCGTACGTGTGCGTGTTCGCCACCGTGAACATGGCCGGCGGACAGCCGATCAGCCTGCGCAGCCTGCGCGAGACCAGCGCGCTGTGCCGCAGGCACGGCATCCGCGTGTTTCTCGACGCGACCCGCGCGGTGGAGAACGCCTACTTCATCCAGCAGCGCGAGCCCGGCTGGAGCGGCCGCAGCCTGGCCGAGATTCTGCGGGAAATCTGCGCCTGCACCGACGGTTGCACCATGTCCGCCAAGAAAGACTCGCTGGTCAACATCGGCGGCTTCCTGGCGGTCAACGACGACGACCTGGCCGAGCGCGCCCGCAACATGGTCGTACTCTACGAAGGGCTGCACACGTACGGCGGGTTGGCCGGCCGCGACATGGAAGCGATGGCCGTCGGCATCGAGGAGTCGGTCCAGTTCGACCACATGCACGCCCGCATCGGGCAGGTGCAATACCTGGGCGAGAAGCTCATCGCCGCGGGCGTGCCGCTCGTCCGTCCGATCGGCGGCCACGGCATCTTTCTGAACGCGGCGCGCTTCCTGCCTGGTATTCCGCGCGAGCAATTCCCCGCCCAGGCGCTGGCCGCGGCGCTCTACGTGGAGTCCGGCGTGCGGGCGATGGAGCGCGGCGCTGTTTCGGCCGGGCGCGACCCGGACACGGGCAAGAACATCTTTCCGAAGCTGGAACTGGTCCGCCTGACGATTCCGCGGCGCGTCTACACGCAGGCGCACATGGACGTCACCGCGGAATCGGTCATCGCGCTGCACGAGAACCGCGACCGGATCGTCGGGCTTCGCTTCACGCACGAGCCGCAGCACCTGCGCTTTTTCCAGGCCCGCTTCGCGCCGGTTCGCGGCGAGAAAGTGCTGACGGGCTGAAGCCGCGCGGGCGGCAGCGCGAACGCGGCGTCAGTTCGGGCCCGGCTTCTGCGCGCGGACGCCCTCGATGCTCACCATGAGCCGCACGTCCTCGCCCAGCATGCCGGCCGCGGCATTCAGGCCGAAGTCGCCGCGCTTGATCGTGAAAACGGTCTCGAAGCCGGATCTCGCGCCGAGCTTGGGATGGTCCACCGAGCCGACGCGCTCAAGCTCGACCGTCAGCGGTTTGGTGACGCCCATCAGTGTCAGTTCGCCCTCGGCCCTGTACTTGTTGTCGGCGAGCTTTTCGACCCTGCTGCTCTTGAATGCGATCGTCGGGTGCTCGGCGACGTTGAAGAACTCAGCGCTTTTTAGATGCTTGTCGCGGTCGGTGTTCGCCGTGTCAATGCTCTCGACCTTCACCGAAACGTCGATCCTGCTCTTGGCGGGATCGGCCTCGTCAAACATGAATTGCCCGCTGATGTCGTTGAACCGGCCGTACGCATAGGACACGTTCAGGTGCCGAATGCGGAACACGACCGACGAGTGAACGCTGTCGACCTCGTACAAGTCTGCGGCCGACGCGCTCGACAGGCCGCCCAGCACGATCAACCATGTGATGTTGCACACCAATTGACTCAAGACACTCTCCTTCGTCCGGTGGAAGTCTGCGTTCGCAGGTTCGGCCCGAACCTGGCCTGCTCAGTATATCGTCGCGGCGCTGGCCGCGCCAGCGCGCACGACGTTGCGCTCGTCCGCGGACGGCGGCAGCGGCCCCTGCCGCGCCGCCAGCAGGCGCAGGACGAAACGGTGATTCGGATCACGAACATTCGCCCCCTCCGCGCCGAGGATACCCGTGCAAAGCCGCAGCGGAGGATTGGGCGGCGCCACGATCAGCTCGAAGCGCATCAGCGTCTCGTTGTTGACGCCGATCTCGATCGGCACGCGCACGGCTGTGCCCGCCGCCGCGGCCAGCGCCGGCAGCCGCCGGTCTTCGCGTGCGACCCGCTCAAACTTCGGCGAGAAGTTCACGCGAAAACCCAGGTTGAGCACGATCGACAGGATCGACGGACGCGGCACGATCTCATCGAAAATCTCGCCGACCACCGGGGCGCGCCAAAGCAGCTTGCCGATCAGGAACAGCGCGAACGCGCCCTCGTAAACCTCCTGCGTTTCCGCAGCGGTCAGCGCACGCAGCGGCGTGCCGGAATCGCCGCGGCTGCGGTGAATCTCGCAAATGCGGTAGAAGCCTGATCGCAGGACGCTCTGCGGCACGAACTCCTGCGTACAGGCCAGCAGCCGCGCCTGCTGGTCGAACACGTGCAGCCGCACCAGCAGGCTCTGCGGCTCGATCCGAACGCCCCGACGCCGCTCCGCCGCCGCGGCCAGCCGCGACCAGTCCGGCGCGGGCCGCGACCGCGCCTGGTCTGCCGGCGAGTCGCCGCCGGCGCTGCGGCCGTCCGGTTCCACGCGCCACACGGACGGCGGGAGATCGACGCGCGCACCCGGCCGAACGTCGGTGGCGATGACCTCGGCGAGAACGAACCAGACCTGCTCTGCGCCCAGTTTCTCGATGCGCACGCCGTACAGCGCCTGGTCGCCGCGCACGCAGCCGGCGTCGCGCGACTCGGCCGTGAATCCGCTCAGTATCTTGCGATGGGCGCCGAAAGCGCCGTCGATCAACAGGGCTTCGGCGTCGGGTTCCACGAGCACGGTCGGCGACGCGCCAGGATGTGCGCACGCGCCGGCCAGCGCGGCGAGCAGGAGCAACGGCGCCAGGCTCGCTCGGGATGCGGTCATTCGCGCGGCAGCTCGTTGATCTTGGCGGCGAGGATGAAGTCGCTTTCGGTCAGTCCGTCGATCTTGTGGGTCCAGATCGTGACGCCGACCCGCCCCCACGCGAGCTCGATGTCCGGGTGATGTCCTTGCGCCTCGGCGAGTTCGCCCACGCGATTCACGAACCGCAGCGCCGCGGCGAAATCGGGAAACCGGAACTGGCGGTGCAGATGATGACCCCGCGCGACTTCCCAATCCGGCAGTTGCTTCGAGAGCGTCGCGAGCGCTTCCCCGGCAAGCGGCGGCGTTCCGCCCTGGCACGGTACGCACGTTCTGGCGGCCAAATCGCTCATGGTCGTCTCCGGCCCCCGGCGCAGGGCGCCCGAAGATTGCGGCGGGCAGAACCGCGCGCACGCGCAGGCGTCGGCCGGTTCCACGTCGCGGCAATGCGGGCGCTGCTCACCCCAAACGCGCAAACGTCACCGACCACCCCCGGCCGATGGTCGCTGATTATATCCGCAGCGCCGGGTCCGATTGGGGGCGGCCGCGCCGCTTTCGCCGATGGCGTCCGGGGCCCGAAAATGCCTCGATGAAGCGGTATTTTGGGCCGGCGGCTCGTAGAATCCTGGAGAGACTGCCTACGCCTCTCGACACGAGTTGCGCATGGCGAACGGATTCACAACACTCCGACTAGGTCTGCTTTTCGTGCTGGTCGTACTGGCCAGCGCCGGTCCGCCAGCGCTGCAACTCGCGGGCGCCCCGCTGCTGGCCGTACTGTTCATCCTCGACGGGGTAGACGGGTACGTTGCACGGCGGCGGAACGAGGCGACCGAGTTCGGCGCCCTGTATGACATTGCCGCCGACCGCCTCGTCGAATACGTGCTCTGGATCGTCGCCTGCGACCTGGGATTCGTCGCCGTCTGGGTGCCGATCCTGTTCTGCACCCGCGGCGTGCTGGTCGATCTCATCCGCACGCACTTCGCGCGTCACGGCCAGACGCCGTTCGGCATGATGCACACGCGGCTGGGGCGCTGGCTGGTGGCCGGCCGGTTCATGCGGATTGGTTACGCGGCGGTGAAAATGCTCGCGTTCGGGTGGATCTTTCTGCTCCTGCCGATCCCCGAGCTTTATCCGTCCGCGTGGCGGCAATGGGCGTCCCCAGCGCTGGCCGTGCTGAACGCGCTGGTGGGTCTGGCGGCCGTCCTGTGCGTAGCCCGGGGCGTGCCCGTGATCGTCGATGCGGTGCTGGCGCTACGTGCGAGCCGAGGATCGGGCGCACCCAGCGAGGTGCGTCCGGCGTCGGAGGCGCACCGGCGCGGGGCGCGGCCTGCGGGTGCGCCGCCGATCGTCCGCCACGGCGCCGCGCGCCCGGATGGAGTGACGGCGGGAGAGTAGATTGCGAATGGCGGCGCGGCGCAAGCCAGCCGCTAGAATCTCCGGCCAAGACAAGGAGCCTGCTAATGGCCGTTCGACTCGTTCAGTGCGCCAAGCTCAAGCAGGAGCTGCCCGCCATCGACCCGGATTCGCCGGAGGGCGGCCGAGCCCTGAAGATGATCTCGCTGATCGCCGGCAAGGCGATGGCCGATCGTGTCCGCGAGCAGATTTCGGACCGGGCCCTGCGCATGTGGAACGACCACATGCTGATGGTCATGAACGAGTTCCGCCTCGACGCCACCAGCGACGAGTCCAACCGCATCCTGAAGCAGTTCATGGAGCAGTTTTTCTTCGGCGACGAGCAGGCCATCCCCAACTACGTCCCGCCCAAGACGTAGTCACGGCGGACCAGTATGCACATTCCCTGGATTGCGGAGTGCTGCGAATATTCCGCGCGCAGCCAGTCGGCCAGCGCGCTCGCCGGATCACGCACGACGCCGGCGAAATCGCCCTCTGAGATTACGAATACGGCCGGCGGACGCCGCCGCAAATCGGCGAGCGCGCCATCGTAGATGAACTGTGCGGCCCGCCCGGCGTGGCTTAGTTTTTCCAGCGTTGCGAAGCGCGACGCGCTGCGACGATATGCGTAGCGATACGTGCCGGGACTCCAGCCCCAGACGTAAATCCGATCCGGCGGCCGCGTGAGCTTCCGAATAACTTCCGCCTGCGCCTCGTACGGGGCGGGTGTCGCGCGGTCCAGCGAATACCAGTGCGGCTTCTGCGTCCAGCCGTGGCGCAGCTCCGTCACGCTGGCCGGCAGGAGCGCGCCCACGGAGAGCGCGAACGCGCTTGCCGCCACGGCCAACGACGGCCGTTCGGACAGCGCCCGGCCAAGCCCGCGCGCCCCCGCCACC
>JABRWC010000104.1:0-55392 GCA_039961675.1 Phycisphaerae bacterium | reverse complement strand
CTGCACATACAGTGCGCCCGCCAGCGCAACGAGGCCGAGGCCGAGGCACGCGACGGCGATCCGCTTCCGGCGCTGCCGCCGCGCGAATGCGCCGATGACGACTTCCTCCCCTCCGTCGCGAAGCCGGCCGATCGGTCTCCAGGTATCCGTTCGTGTGCGCATCGAGTCTGGGCGCCGACAGGCGCTGCTGCGGCCAAGCGCGGCCGCGGTCTCCTCCGCAGAATGATACCGGCGTCGGCCGGACGGGGCGGGCGGTCGCGATCCAACCGAACGCCCCGGCGCGTGTCCACGAATGCGGCTCGGGGGCGTTTCATGTCGCCAGCGCGCTCCCGCGGCGATCGGAGTGCGACCGTCCTGTGCGCGCGCCGGCAGGGGACGTATCATCACGGAGTCGCATGGACGCCTTCGAGGCGCGGGCACGCCGCATGTTTCGAATCGGCACGGGTTATGACATCCACCGTACGGCCGCCGGGCGGCCGTTGGTGCTCGGCGGCGTCTCGATCCCGAGCGACCGGGGACTCGACGGGCACAGCGACGCGGACGTCGTGCTGCATGCGCTGTGCGACGCGCTGCTCGGCGCGGCGGGTCTGGGCGACATCGGCGAGCTTTTCCCCGACACCGAACCGCGCTACTGCGGCGTGGACAGCCGTCGATTCGTCCACGAAGTCCTAGCGCGCGTGCATGACGCGGGGCTGCGCGTGCAGAACGCAGACGTGACGATCATCGCCGAGCGGCCCCGGCTCGCGCCGCACAAGCCCGCGATTCGCGATTCGCTGGCGCAACTGTTGGACATCGAGCCGGGCTGCGTGGGCGTGAAGGCGGCGACGAACGAGGGACTGGACGCGCTCGGCCGGGGCGAGGCGATCGCCTGCTGGGCGAGCGTCCTGCTGGCCTCTGAACCGGCGAACGGCGGATAGACGTCGGCGCGCCGGCCGGTATGATTCGGCGGCCCGGGTATTGGGGGCGCGGTTCTCGGAACATTGCACGGATAGCCGAATGACGATGCTGTCGCATTGGTCGCTGCTGGACCTGCTTGTCCGCAACTGGGCCATTGTGACGTTCGCCGCCACGATCGCGGCCCTGGTGCTCGTTCCGTCGCTGGTCGTGCTCAAGTACGTCCGCATCTCGCTGAACATCATGCGCAGCACGAAGCCACCGCTGGCGCGCAGCCCGCTGGACTTCGAGCGCATGCACGGCCAGCCGGTGACCTTTTCCGCCTACGATGGCCTGCCGCTCAGCGGAATGCTCTTCCGCGCCAGCGCGTCCGTGGAGCGGCGCGGGATGATCGTGTTCGCCCACGAGTACTGCGCCGACATGCACTCCTGCGCGCGCTACTGCCGTCCGCTCCAGGAGATCGGCTACGACATCTTCGCCTTCGACTTCCGCGGGCACGGCCAGTCCGACTGCCAGCCCGGGTATACCCCGCGGCAGTGGATTTCCAACCACGACATGGCGGACATGCGCGGGGCGGTCGCCTTCGTCGAGGAGTGGCTCGAACGCAACGGCCTGCCCCGCAGGTTCGGCGTGTTCGGCATCTCGCGCGGGGCGGCGGCCGCGATCCTGGCGGCGTCGGAGAACGACAACATCCAGGCGATCGTCTCGGACGGCGGATTCAGCACCGACAAGACGATCGAGTACTTCATGCGGCGGTGGGCCTACATCTTCGCCCGTATCCGGATCGTACCGGAGACGGAACACCAGGCGTTCTGGCCGTTCCTGCGCTGGTGCCTGATGTCGCGCGCCCGGCGCGAGTTCGGCTGTTCGTTCCCCTCGGTGCGCAAAGCGCTGCGCAGCATGCGGCCGCGGCCGATGCTGTTCATTCACGGAGAGAAGGACTCGTACCTGCCGGTCGAGCAGACGCGGTTGCTCTACGCTCTTGCGCCGCAGCCAAAACATCTCTGGATCGCTCCGAACGCGCGGCACAACCAGGCTGTGGCGCTCCACCCCGAGACGTACGCCGGACTGACGGCGTGGTTTTTCGACCGCTACCTCGCCGGCCGTCAGGTCGTGAAGTCCGCTTCCGCCCCCGCGGCGGCGGTCGTCACCGCCCCGCTCGTCGTTTCCCCCGCCGCGTCGGCCGCCGGCGCCTGACGCCGGAGGCCCCGCCCCGTGGCGAACCTGTTCGAGCACCTGGCCGCCCGCGTCGCGCGGATCCACGCGCGCGGCGTGTTCCGCCGTTTCGAACGATCGCTGTCCGACGTGCAGGGTATGCAGCGACGCGCGCTGCGCAACGCGATCGAGATGGTCGCCGGCAGCGAGTTCGGCCGCCGCTACGGGCTGCGCGAGATTCGAACCGCCGAGCGACTGCGGCGCTCCGTCCCGCTTCTGACGTACGAGGACATCCGTCCGTACGTGGAGCGCGTGGCCGCGGGCGAGACCGGCGCCCTGTTCTCGCCCGGTCGGCGTGTACTGATGTTCGCCACCAGCAGCGGAACCACGTCAGCCGCGAAGCTCGTTCCCGTCACACCCGAGTTCGTCCGCGAGTATCGCCGCGGGTGGAACACGTTCGGCGTGAAGCTGCTTACCGACCACGCCGCCGCGGTCCTGCGCCCAATCCTCCAGGTCAGCGGCCGCATGGACGAACGGATCTCGCCGGCGGGCATCCCCTGCGGAGCGATCACCGGCCTTTTGGCTCGGACGCAGAAGGGAATCGTGCGGCGCTTCTACGTTGGGCGCCCGGAGATCGCGCTGCTCGCCGATGTGACGGCGCGCTATTACGCGCTGATGCGCTTCGCGCTCGTCCGTGACGTGGCATTCGCTGTCACCGCGAACCCGAGCACGCTGATCCGGCTGGCCCAGATCGCCGACGCGAGCAGCGAAGCGCTGATCCGCGACGTGCGCGACGGAACATTGTCGCAGGAGATCGTCGGCGACGCCGCGGTCCGCGAGCAGCTTCACGCCCGCCTGCGGCCCGCACCGCAGCGTGCCCGGGAGTTGGAGAACCTGCGCGAACGCTTCGGACAGCTTCGCCCGCGCGACTACTGGCGGATCGAGTTCGTCGCCTGCTGGACGGGCGGCAGCATGGGGCACTATCTCAGCCGTCTCCGGGAGTGGTACGGTCCGGTGCCGGTGCGCGACATCGGGCTGCTCGCGAGCGAGGGCCGCGTCACGATTCCGCTCGAGGACAACACCCCGGTCGGCGTGCTCGACACGCAGGCGGCGTTCTTCGAGTTCATTCCAGCCGACGATCTGGCGAGCGCGTCCCCGCGGACGCTGCTCGCGCACGAGCTCTTACCGCAGAGCGACTACGGCGTCGTCCTCACAAACCACGCCGGGCTCGTGCGTTACCGGCTCGACGACGTGGTCCGCGTTCACGGCTTACTGCACCGGACGCCGCTGCTGGAGTTCCTCTACCGCGCCGGCGGTGTGTCTTCGGTTGCGGGCGAGAAGCTCACGGAAAACCAGGTCGTCGCCGCAGTGCGGGCGACGTGCGAGCGTCACGGCATTCCGTTCCTGGATTTCGTTCTCGCGCCATGCTGGGGCGAGCCACCGTATTACCGCGTGAGCAGCCCTGAACCGGTCAGCGATCAACTGCTCGAATCGTTCGATGAAGCGCTCCGCGCGCAAAACGAGGAGTACGATTCGAGGCGTAAGTCATTTCGTCTTGGTAGATTACAGCACAGGCTGGTTTCCGCGGACGCCATGGCCGCGATGGACCGGCGACTCCTGACGGCGCGGGGATCCTCAGCCGAGCAGTACAAGCGCACCTACCTATTTTCACAGGTCGGGGCTGACGATGCGGCACTCCAGGTCGGTCAGAGCGAGCGTGCATCCGTCGGAAACCCGGCAAAATAGCTAAAATGCGGAATTATTCAGGTGCCGATTCGCGCTGCAAGCGCCACTAAACGCCCAAGTTGCACACTGGATCGTTAAAATAGATAAAATTTATCAAGCGATAACCTGGAAATATGAGTTGACATTGGGTATCTTCTCCGGCGGCGCGTGAGGTCGATCGGCGTGAATGCCCGGTCACGTTCTTCCGGGCAGTGTCTATCACGCCACAACACGCAGAACCGGCCAAGAGGAGTTCTGGGAAATGAGACGCCTCGTCAAGGAAGACATCGCCGCAATGTGGGCCACGTACCGAGCAACCCGGTCAACGGAGATTCGGAACGCGTTGGTCGAGCACTTCATGCCGCTGGTCCACAAGCTGGCTGAGATCATGTCCCGTCGGCTTTGGCCGCGCGTCTCGGCGGACGAGCTCGCCAGCGCCGGCTATGACGGACTGATCAACGCGGTCAGCACGTTCGACCCGGACCGCGGGGTGAAGTTCGAGACGTACTGCCGCCAGCGGATCGTGGGGGCGATTCGCGACTGGCAGCGCGAGATCGACCCGCTCGGCCGGTCGGGCCGCAACTTCGAACGCTCGCTGAACGCAATCGAGGACCGAATCCAGGCCGTCCGAGGAGCTCCGGCGACTTCCGACGAGGTGGCTGGCGAAATGGGCGTGAGCGTCTCGAAATTCGTGCGCATGAAACGCACGGTCACGGCTTCGCACTGCGTTCCGCTGGAAGGTCCGAACGACCGCAATGACGACTCGCGCGTCGGCATGCTGGTGCCCGCCGATCCCGGCCCCAGCCCCGTGCAGCAGACCGAGCGTGAGCTGATCCGCGAGTTTCTCACGCGGGGCCTTCGCGAGCAGGACCGCATGATCATCACGCTCTACTACTACGAGCGACTCACCATGGCCGAGATCGGCGCGGTCCTGGGCGTGAGCGAGTCGCGCGTTTGCCAGCGGCACGCAGAGATCATCGATCAGCTCCGCAGCCGCTTCGCGTCCGTCGCCTTCGACCTCGTCGCGTGATCGTCAGGGAATGCGCCAGGCGCGGGTGTTGAGGCCGCCGCGGGCCGCGAGGGCCAGTCGTCGGCCGCGCGCCGATTACGGGCTTGCGGGCTGCGTCGCCGAGGCGCGGCGCCGTTCCGCCGCCGCGGACTCCGCCGCCAGCGCCTGGCGCAGGTTCTCGTGGTGCGGCTCGTCCTCGAAGTCGAACTGTTTCATTTCCCGCATGACCTGCTCGAGCGTCCAGCCCTGCCGGTAAAGGCGGTACATGCCCACGGCCAGCCCGGTGCGGTTGACGCCGGCCGAGCAGTGCACCAGCATCGGCTCGTCCGTGTCGGCCAGCAGCGCTTGGCGGATTCGGTCGCGGTCGTCGGGCGTGCTGGCGCCGTCGCCCGTGAGCGGCACGTTCAGCCAGCGAATCCCGAGCCGCTCGGCTTCGCGGCGTTCGGCGGCGCTTTCGGGAGCGTCGGGATTGCAGAGCGACAGCACCGTGCCCACGTGATAATCCCGCTTGAGCCGCTCTAGCTGGCCCGGCTGCAACGTTCCGCTTCGGTACAGCCGGCCTTCCTCCACCGCGGCGAAGCGCTTGGGAAGCGAGAACCACGTGCGGTGCACGAAATACGCGCCGCCCGCGAGCCCCAGTGCGAGCAAGCAGACCAGGACGGCCGTTCGCGGTCTAGTCATTCGTTTGCCTGCGAGCATGGGCACGTTCACCTGTCCGCGGGTCGTTTCCCCACCCGCGCGAGGCGGCTACGATCCGGGGCTCTGCCGCGCGGCGGCCGCCCCGCAACCGCAGGACTTTAGCTTCTCCCGCGCGGCGACGCGAGAGCGGGCATCGCCGGCGGTCCGCTTGACGCCGCGCCGGAAGCGTGCCGGCCGAACGGAATTCGAGGCAGGCGACTTGATGCTCTTGCTCGCGACCGGTCCGAACGGTCTTCAGCTCGTGTTGCTCGTCATCATCGGGCTGCTCGCGGGCGTGCTGGGCGGACTGCTCGGCATCGGCGGCGGGCTGGTGATGATCCCCGCCATGCTGCTGCTGATCGGCGAACATGCCTACGGCCCGGACTCGCTGCACCTGTACAAGCTCGCTGCGCTGGTCTCGGCGGTGCTGCTGAGCATCGCTGCGCTGCGCCAGCACATCCGCGCGGGGGCGATCCAGCCGCGAGTGCTGGAGGGCGCGATCCCCGCCGGGTTCGTCGGCGTCGCGCTGGGGGTGCTGCTGGCGGGCCTGCTGTCCGGCGACCTGACGCACGTTCTGCGGCGGATCTTCGGCGCGTTCATGATCCTGGCGGTGCTGCTCAGCCTTTGGATGCGGCGCAGCACCCGCGCGCCCGAAGGCGCCGCCGCCCCGCCCGCACGGAGCGCGGGCGGGCGGCTGCGCGCGGCGGCGATCGTGGGGCTGCCGGCCGGCGTGGTCTCGGGGCTGCTGGGCGTAGGCGGCGGGGTGTGGGCCGTGCCGGCGCAGCACGCGCTGATGGGCATCGGGCTGCGCAGCGCGATCGCCAACTCCGCCGGGCTGGTGCTGGCGCAGACCGCGGCGGCGGCGGTGGGCATGTCGCTGACCGTGGCGAACATGCCGGCGCTGCGCGTCGCCGATGGCCTGTGGCTGGCGTTGTTCCTGGTTCCGGGCGCGCTGGCCGGCGGGGGCGTCGGCGCGGCGCTGGTGCACCGGCTGCCGGTCGGGGCCGTGCGGGGGGTGTTCTACGTGGTGCTCGTCGCGGCGGGGTTGCGGTTGATGCTGGGCTGATCGACTGGGGGTTGACAAGCAGGGGGAGCGGAGCAGCCTCGGAAGGTCCGTTGGCCTGCTCCCCAAAATCTGATCCAGGCGTTATGAGAGTCCTTGGCGGCGTGGTGAAAAAACCAACCAACCAGATCGTTCTGGCACCGGCGTTCCAGCGGTGAAAACACGGGCGGGACGCCCGTGCCATAAGGTTTTTCAACGGGCTGCTGGCCCGGCAGCGGCGTTGCAGCCGGCTATTCGGCGAGCAGCTCTTTGAGCTGCGCGACGTGCTCGCTTTCGACGGCGATCTGCGAGCGGACGAATTCCTCGAGCACCACGTCGCCCTCGACCTTGCGCAGCAACTCCTGGTAGCCCTCCAGGGCCGCCTCCTCGAAGGTGAGCGCCTGGCGCAGCGCCTCGCGGCCGCTGATGGGCGACGAGGGACAACTGACTTGGATGTCGAGCTTGGGGACGTAGCCGAGGCTGCGGATCTTCTGGGCGATCTTCTCGGCGTGACCGATGGTGTCGTCGAAACCGTCTTTCAGCACGCGCTCAACGAGCAACCGATCGAGGCCGCGGACGGCGCTGCGCAGGTGCAGGTAGCGTGTCGCCGCCTCGACCTCCTCGTCGAAGATGCGGTTGAGTTCCTGGATGATTTCCTCGCTGCTGAGCTTCATCGCCGGGTCATCTCCACGCGCGGGCCGGGGGAGACCTTCTCGGCCATGCAGCTCGTCTGGCAGGTCGGGCAAGCCGCGGGCTGATGGTCGCAGCTCCGGTCGAACTCCGCCCAAGCCTTGAGGAAAGACTGCACCCGCGCGCCGTTCGAATCCACGAAGCGCAGGAACGCCACCATGCGGCGCGCGGTTTCGTTGCTGATGAGATGTTCCAGCTTGCAGGCGTCGATCTCGGCTTGCTCGGCACCGACGCCCAGCACTTCGCTGAACAGCCTCTGCATGAGGTGCCGCTTGGTCTTGATCGCCTGCACAAGCTGTTGGCCGATCTCGGAGAGTTGCAGGTGGCGGTTCTCGTCCTGGTTGATGAGGCCGGCTTTCTTGAGTGGCTGGAGCGAGATCGACACGCTGCCGCGCGTGATGTTGAGCCGCTTGGCCACGTCCGAGACGCGCGCGTAGCCGAACTTCTGCACGAGGTCGTCGATGGCCATCAGGTGATGCGCGGCCGAGTGCGTTATCTCGTTGTGCTCAAAGTGTTTCCAGACATCCACGGCGCCGGTCTCCCCGGGATTGGACCCGATGCAGCGATTATAACCGGATCGCGCCGCCGATCGGAGCGATTCCGCCAGTGGGGGCAGGCGAAAACCGGATCCGCACGGCCGCCCCAGAAGTGCGGAATTCCGCGCGACCATAGCGCGAAATTCCCCAGGCCGGCTTGCAGGGTGGGGCATTTTTCCGCGACGATATCAGGCGTGGTGGGCCGAATCCTGCGTTTCAGACCTCCACTGTAGCCCAACCCTGTGCGAGGTAATGTTTCGGTGCGTGGTACGCCAATTGCCATTGGACGGTTGCGAACCTCGCGCATCCGCCGCTGCGAACTGGCCGGTCTCGGAAACCGCCCGGCGATCGCCGCGGCCCAGACGGATATCGCCGCTGTTTGCGGCGCACCCGAATCCGCGGTTTCCGGCGCCTGGGAGAAAAACGCATGTCGAGCTTCGTGAAGGAGTTCATGGAAGGGGTCACCGCGCGCAACCCCGGTGAGAAGGAATTTCATCAGGCGGTGCACGAGGTGGTGGAGTCGCTCGCGCCGGTGCTGGACCGGCACCCCGAGTTCCGCAAGGCCAAGATTCTCGAGCGGATCGTCGAGCCGGAGCGGGTCATCCTGTTCCGCGTCCCGTGGATGGACGATAAGGGCGAGGTCCACGTGAACCGCGGCATGCGGGTGCAGTTCAACAGCGCCATCGGTCCGTACAAGGGCGGCCTGCGCTTCCACCCGTCGGTGAATCTGGGCATCATCAAGTTCCTGGGATTCGAGCAGATCTTCAAGAACTCGCTGACCACGCTGCCCATGGGCGGCGGCAAGGGCGGCAGCGACTTCGACCCGAAGGGCAAGAGCGACAGCGAAGTCATGCGCTTCTGCCAGGCGTTCATGAGCGAGCTCTTCCGGCACATCGGCGCCGACGTGGACGTCCCGGCGGGTGACATCGGCGTGGGCGGCCGCGAGATCGGGTTCCTGTACGGGCAGTGGAAGAAGCTCACGCGCAGCTTCGAAGGCGTGCTGACCGGCAAGAATCTGGCCTGGGGCGGCAGCCTGATCCGGCCCGAGGCGACCGGCTACGGCTGCGTGTACTTCGCGGAGGAGATGCTCAAGACCAAGGGCGAGTCGTTCAAGGGCAAGCGCGTCGTCGTCTCCGGCTCGGGCAATGTGGCCCAGTACGCGGCCGAGAAGTGCATCCAGCTCGGCGCCAAGCCGATCACCTTCAGCGACTCGAGCGGCTTCATCGTGGATGAGGAAGGCATCGACGCCGACAAGCTGGCGTTCGTCATGCACCTCAAGAACGTGAAGCGCGGCCGGATCAGGGAGTACAAGGACAAGTACCCGCGGGCGCACTACGAGGAGCTGGACGCCAAGAAGCCGTACAACCCGCTGTGGCAGGTGAAGTGCGACATCGCGCTGCCCAGCGCGACGCAGAACGAGATCAACGAGATGGACGCGCAGAACCTGGTCAAGAACGGCTGCATGTGCGTCTCCGAGGGCGCCAACATGCCGACCACGCCGGGCGGCATCAAGGTCTTCCTCGAGTCCAAGCTGCTCTACGGGCCGGGCAAGGCGGCCAACGCCGGCGGCGTCGCCACCAGCGGCCTGGAGATGAGCCAGAACTCGCAGCGGCTGATGTGGTCGCGCGAGGAGGTGGACCAGAAGCTGCACAACATCATGATCAACATCCACAAGACGTGCCACGAGACCGCCAGGGCCTACGGCACGCCGGGCAACTACGTGAACGGCGCCAACATCGCCGGCTTCCTGAAGGTGGCGAACGCGATGCTGGACCAGGGACTCGTCTAAGCGCGCGGCGCGATTGAGCCATGTGTGACGAGAGAGCCGGGCAGGAACGTCCCGGCTCTCTCGCTTTGATATCGCGGCCGGGCCGGGCCGTTTCGTTGCGGTCGCCGCGCGGCTGGAGCAGAGGGGCGCGCGGGGTCGCGCCAGCGAACTGAACCCGTTGCGGGAGCGAGGGGCGACTTCGCACCTCCGTGCGAGGTTCTGATCGGAAACGTTCAATACGGCAGAAGCGCCGCGGTCGGAGACTCAGCGCTGCGGGCCCGCGGACGCGCTGAAGCGCTGCAAGTAGGCCCGCGTTGACTCGGCGAGGTCCGTGCGACCGCGCTCCTCGTGCTGCCGGAGTTCGCGCTCGATCAGCGCCCGCGCGGCCCGCGCGTAGCGGTCTTCGCCCACGTCCTTGGCAGCCTCGACCAGTTCGACGGGCATGCGCCCCGCGAGGTCCTGGCACGACTCGAGTCGCTCCTGCATCCGCGGGTGCGAGGCGTACATGTACAGCCCCTTCGACTCGCCCTTGGCTTCGAGCATCTGCGACCACAGGCCGATCGCCGCGCGCGGGTCGTACCCCGCCTGCGTGGCGCGGAACAGGCCGACCTGGTCCGCCTCGCGCTCCAGGTCGCGCCCGTAGCCCGCCATCATCGCCTGCGCCGTCAGGTCGCTGATGGTCGAGACGCCGGTGGAGATCAGTCCGCCCGCGGCGCCGGCTGCGGTCTTGATGATCAGCAGCGTGACCTGCTTGTCCTCCTCCTTTTCGAAGCGCTGGTACGCGTGGCGGTGCGTGGCGTGAGTGATCTCGTGGCCAAGCAGCATCGCGAGCTGGGCTTCGCTGCGGATGCGTCCGAGCATCGCCGTGTGGATCACGATCGTCCCGTTCGGGAACGCGGCCGCGTTGAGCGTGTCGTTCTCGAGGATGAACACGCGGAAGTTCAGCGGGGAGAACACGGCCGGCGGAGCGCACAAGACGCGCTGCGCCACGCTCTCGATGTACGCCGTAAGCTGCGGATCGTGATAGAGCTTGTCGCTCTTGGCCAGTTCCGTCGTGGCCTCGTTCGTGGAGCTCCAGAGCTGGCGCTCGTCCTTGTCCGGCTCAAAGAGATAGCCCGAGCCGATCGGGTGGATGCGATCAGCGCAGCCGGCCACGAGCAGCAAGACCAGAAGCGGCCACACGCGCCGGTCCACGCGGCGCGGCGTGCGGCAAATGCGAGCGATGTTCATGGCGAGCTCTCCGCGGCAGACGGGTCGTTCGGCGCTGGGGGGATTATCGCGGGACTCCGCCGGCGACGCCAAGCGCGGCGCGTCGGGCGCTTCGCGCCGCGGCCTTCCGGCTGCGGACGTGGGGGGCCGCTACTTGACTTCGGTCATCTTCACGGCTGCCCGCTCGCGCGCCGCAATCTGGGCCGCCTCCAGCACGCGCTGCGTCTCGTACGCGTCGGCGAAGTCCGGGATCGGAACGATCGGCTCCTCGCCCGCCAGAACCGCCATCATGTCGGCCACCATGTTGATAAAGGTATGCTCGTAGCCGATGATGTGGGCCTCGGGCCACCACGCGCCGGCGTACGGATGGTGACCCGCGGTCGTGCACATGATCCGCCGCCAGCCGCGCGTCTGCGCACTTTCCGTCGCGTCGAGAAACGAGAGCCAGTTCATGTCCTCGAACGAGAAGCGCAGCGAGCCGAGCTCGCCGTTGATTTCCATCGTGTTGTCGTTCTGATGCCCGTGGGCCAGGCGGCTGGCCTCGAAGCTGGCCACGCCGCCGCCGCTCAGCCGCGCCAGAAACAGCGTACAGTCGTCCACGTCGCTCTTGCCGCGCATCGGCTTGCGGCGCGTGCGCGTGGGGGCGATGGGTTTGCGGGCGGGCTGGATGATCTCACGCTCGGGGACAAAGGTCTCCATGATGGCCCCGGTGACCTCAACGATCTCCTGGCCGGTGACGAAGCGGACCATGTCGATGATGTGGGCGTTCAGGTCGCCGTGCGCGCCGGAGCCGGCGAACTTCTTCTGGAAGCGCCAGGTGAGCGGGGTCTCCGGTCCGCCCCAGCTTTGCAGGTACGTGGCGCGGACGTGGAAGACGCGCCCGATCCGCCCCTGGCGAACGAGCTGGTACGCCAGCGCCACCGCGGGGCAGCGGCGGTAGTTGTACCAGACGAACGTGCGACTGCGCCGCGAGCGCGCGGCCGCGTTTTTCATCGCCCGCGCTTCTTTCAGCGACTCGGCCAGCGGCTTCTCGCACGCGACGTGCTTGCCGTTGGCCAAAGCGGCGACGGCCTGCTCGGCGTGCATGTAGTTCGGGGTGCTGATGTCGACCAGGTTGATGGCCGGATCCTTGACGACCTCCTTCCAGGACGTGCTGTACTTTTTCCAGCCCCAGCGGTTCGCGAACGGCGCCAGCGAGATCAGATCGAGCCCCGCGATCGTATGCATGACGGGCTTGACCGGAACGTTGAAGAACTTGTCGACCTTCAGGTATGCGTTGCTGTGCGCCCGGCCCATGAACTTCTGGCCGATCAGTGCCACGTTGCAGAGTTGCGTCATGGACTCTCCCTCAGACCGAACCCGACCGGCCGGCAATTTGGGCCGGAATCATAGAGAAATCCAAGCACGCTGTCGACCGCGCCAGGACAAAACCGCGCCGATTGGGGGTTGCGTTCGCTAGCGAGTTCTGCCATGCGTGTCAAGAACCCGACCGAAAATCGCCCGGACGCGGTCGCGGCTCAAACGGGAGCGAGACGATCAGAACCCCAAGCACCGGCGAGGACACTGGATCGTCCGCGGGAAACTTCCTTGCTCGCGCGGCGGGCTTCGACGCGCGCGAGTCCCCCCTTACCATTCGCTTGTGACCATCGCCACATTCTGCATTCTGGCGGCATCCGAAGCCCCGGACGGCGTGCCCGCCGCCGCTTTCGGCGCGACCGGGCTGGTGCTCCAGGGCCTGCTGCTCCTGCTGTTGACGGCCGCGTCCGCGGCCTGCTCGGGCAGCGAGACCGTGCTCTTCTCGCTGAGCGCCGAGCAGATCGAGCGTCACGCGTCCAGCGAAAACGCGCTTCGCCGCCGGGCCGCGCGGCTGATGAAAGATCCGCGCGGCGTGCTGATGAACCTGCTGCTCATGAACACCGCGGTGAACGTGCTGATCTTCGCCGACTCGTATGTGCTGTTTCACGGGCTGGCGCAGCGCGTGGGCGCCTGGATCACGCCGGTCTCCGGCGTGCTGAGCGTGCTGCTGGTGGTCGTTTTCGGCGAAGTGACGCCCAAGATCCTGGCCGTCACGTTCGCCGAGCGCCTCGCGCCGTACGCGGCCGCGCTGGTCCACCTGGCTGGCTTCGTGGCGACGCCGATTGCGCGGCTGCTCGATGTGATCCTGGTCGAGCCGCTCGCGCGGGTGATTCTCGGGTCGCCGCGCGGCGCGGAGCGGACGCCGCGTGAGCTCTCGACGACCGACCTCAAGGCGCTGCTGGAGATGAGCCGCCGCGACGGCGCCGTGAACCCGCTCGAGGACATGTACCTGCGGGAAGTCATCGACCTCCGCGAAGTGTCCGTGCACGACGTGATGATTGCGCGGGTCGACATGGTCGCGTACGACGTGAATGCCTCCCCGGAGGGGCTGCGCGAACTGATGCGCCGCACGCGGTTCAAGAAGGTCCCGGTCTACGAGAAGACGATCGACAACATCGTCGGGCTGGTCCCGGCCAAGGTGCTGTTCTTCGAGCCGAGCCGCCCGCTGCGCGAGCTGGTCAGCCCCGTGCGCTTCGTCCCGGACCTGATCAACGCCGAGCAGCTCCTCCAGCACTTCCGCAACACCAAGAGCCAGATCGCGATCGTCGTGGACGAATTCGGCGGCGTGGCGGGGCTGGTGACGCTCGAAGACGTGATCGAGCAGATCGTGGGCGAGATTCGGCGGCCGGACGAGACGGTCGCCGAGCCGGAGGTGGTCCAGATCTCGGCGGACGAGTACGAGGTCAGCGGCCGCCTCTCCGTACGCTACTGGGCGGAGCTTTTCGGGCTGAAGGAGGTTAGCGACCGCGTCGGGACGGTCGGGGGCGCGGTCGCGGAGCGGCTCGGGCGCACGCTTCGCGCCGGCGACGTGGCCCGCATCGGCAACCTCGAGCTGACGGTCACGCGCATGAAGGGCCGTCGCGCTGAGCGGCTGCGCCTGCGGCGCGTCGCCGAGCGCGCGGAGTCCGGGGAGGCCGCATCATGATCGAGACCTGCGCCGTCCTCGTCGCCTGCGCCGCGGCCGTGCTGCTGAGTGCCCTCTTCTCCGGCGCCGAGACCGGCACGTACTGCGTGAATCGAATCAAACTGCGGATCGAGGCCGAGCGCGGCAAGCGCGGCGCGAGGCGACTCGCGCGCCTGATGGAGCGCCCCGAAGAGATCGTCATCACCACGCTGGTCGGCACCAATGTCGCCGATTACCTCGTCGCGGTGTGCATCGCCTGGCTGCTGCTGCGCGCGGCGGTGTCCCCCAGCCTGGTGGAAGTGTACACGACCGCGATCGGCACGCCGCTCGTGCTGGTGTTCGGCGGGATATTGCCCAAGGACTGGTTCCGACGCAACGCCGACTGGCTGATGCCCGCGCTCGCGGAGCCGATCGCCTGGGCGCGCCGGCTGGTCCGCTACAGTGGCGTGTTGTGGCTGCTCCGCGAGTGGACGCATCTTCTGATTCGCCGCCTCGATCCGAAGCGCGCCGCGGGCGAGGCTGAGGTGCTGCCGCGCGCCCGCACGCTGAGCCTGCTGCGGGAGGGGGCCGTGCGCGGCGGGCTGAGCGCGGCACAGCGCGAGATGATCGAGCGGGTCATCAACATCTCGAAGGTCCCGCTGGTCAAGATTATGATCCCGCGGGCGCGGGCCGCGGTCGTGCCGGCGAGCATCCCGCGCGACGATCTGCTGCGCATCGCGCGCATGGCGCATTTCTCACGCCTGCCGGTCTACCGCAACGACCCGCGCCGAATCGTGGGGATCGTCAACGTGTACGACATCCTCACGGACGCGCAGCGGCGGCCGGTGGCCGACCACATCCGACCCGCCGTCTTTCTGCGCGCGGACGAGACCGTCCCCGCGGCGCTGGTTCGGCTACAGCAGGGTCACCAG
This sequence comes from Phycisphaerae bacterium, assembly GCA_039961675.1. GTDB lineage: Bacteria > Planctomycetota > Phycisphaerae > UBA1845 > Fen-1342 > JABRWC01. Next base: position 40,795 of record JABRWC010000104.1, on the reverse strand, counting down.
CCGATGGCGATCGTCACCGACGCGTCGGGGGATTTCCTGGGGCTGTTCACGATGAAGGACCTGGTAGAGGAGATCATCGGCGAGCTGGAGGCGTGGTGATCGCGGGGCCGCCCGAAGCGGCACTCCCGAGTCGCTCGACACCCGCTCCGCTACCCGTTCGACGCGCCGCCGCGGGAGTCTTGCCAGGCTGGGTTGTCCGGCCGGTCTTGTTCCGCAGCTCGCGCCGCGAGCGCCGGCCAACAGTCCGTTGATAAAACTGTCCGCCCAATGGGGGACCGGCCTCCAGGCCGGTCTTGGAGGCCACTTGGTGTGCGCTCCCGCACGTATGCAACGAACAGCTAACCAAGCTTGTACGGGTCGGTGCTCAGGTACTTGATGCCCGAGTCGCACAGTACCGTCACGACCGTTGCCGCGGCGCCCAGCCGCTCCGCGACCCGCAGCGCTGCTGTCACGTTTACGCCTGTCGATGTCCCCGCCAGAAGCGCCTCCTCGCGCGCCAGCCGCCGCGCCATCGCCTTCGCCTCTTCGGTGGAGACGGTCGCGATCTCGTCCGCCGCCGCCGGATCCCAAAGGGGAACGACGAAACCGGCGCCGATTCCCTCGATCTTGTGCACACCGCCGGGTCGCCCGCTCAGCACGGCCGACTCGCTCGGCTCCACCGCGACGACGCACACGCCGCGCCGCCGCTGTCGCAAGTGCTGGCCGACGCCGCGCAGCGACGCGGCGGTTCCTACGCTCTGCACGAAGGCGTCGATACGGCCGTCGGTCTGCCGCCAGATCTCCTCGCCCATCGCGTCGTAGGCGGCGAGCTGGTCGGTGTTGTTGAGCTGATCGGTCCAAACGGCGCCGGTTCGCTCCCGAATCTGCCGCGCCGTCTCAATCATGCTCCGCGTCAGGGCCGCATCCATGCCGCCGCCGACGCTTGGCACCAGCGTCAGCTCGGCGCCCAGGGCGCGCATGTGGTTGCGTTTCTCGAGGCTGAACGCATCCGAAGTCACGATGTGGAGCGCGTACTTGCGGGCGGCGCAGGTCAGCGCCAGCGAGACGCCGGTGCTGCCGCCGGTGTACTCGACCACGCTTCCACCGGGCCTCAGTCGGCCGGACTTCTCGGCCGCCTGGATCATGGCCAGCGCCATGCGGTCTTTCATGCTGCCGGTGGGGTTCTCACTTTCGAGCTTGAGCAGGACGCGCGCGGAGCGCGGGGGAACGACGGAGCGGAGCTCGATCAGCGGGGTCTCGCCGATTCGTTCCAGGATGGACGAGTGAATGGAACTCGACGGCGTCATCGGACTCGCTCGGAACTTCGAGCACGGATTCTAATTGAATCGCCGTCGGGCAGCACGCCGGCGCGGGCGGCGCAGGCACACCCGCGCAACTGGTCGCGGCATGGCGGCCGCTTTGGCGTGCACGTCGGCGGGGGTCCGGATACCATGATGCGCGACGGCCCGAATACGCGGATGTACGGCGGCACGGGGCCGTGCGGGGCGTAGCTCAGTCTGGCCAGAGCGCCTGGTTTGGGTCCAGGAGGTCGCTGGTTCGAATCCAGTCGCCCCGATTTCACGACGGAAGTTTCACGGAGCCCGTTTCACGGCCTGCGGCTTGCTGGTGGCTACAACCGCCCTGGACACGAGAATGAACGGCGAGGCAGCCAACCGCCAGATCTTGTGCGACATTGCTCGCACGGCGTTTGAGGTCGTCAACCGTCTGTTGGCTCGCGATCAACGGCTCGCCCGCGAGTTGCGGTCGGAGACGACCACGTCTCGTCAGGTCTACCGCGAAGAGTGCATCACAGTGGAAATGGCCGCCACGCTGCGGGAGCGCTTTCCGCAGAACGTGCAGATCAAGCTATTCACTCCGCGTGAGGAGACCCGGACCGGAGCAGACTGGTACTGGCGGTTTGAACGGGGCGACAGGGCAATCCATGCTTGCGTCCAGGCCAAACGCGTTCAACGGAACGAGTTCGGTGAGGCGGACCGAGACGGGCGTGTCGACATTGACCTTCCCCAGTTGAATCAACTCATCGAGCTGACCGGGTCCGTATCGGATCGACTTCCCAGCCTACAGGCTCGGCTCGCGACGTTCGCCCGGTTCGACGCGAGACCACCGTGTGGGAAGGACGACCTGTCGCGCTGTCGGCGACACAGCCACGCGCGGGGGTGTGCACTGCACGGACCCTCATTGTGGATTGCACAGGCGAGCGTGACCTGGTCCCGAATCACATGCCCGGCCGCGCCCGCCGCCCGGGCTTCCGCCTCGACCGCCGCCTGAACAGCCACCCGATTGACGCTCGCCTTTGGTTCGGTTGCAGTAGCCATCGGGCTCCTCCTGGGAAACGACCTTCGTTTCGAAGCACACCAGCAGGATGCCCCGCGCTTTCAATTTCCACAAGATTTCAGGCTACCTCTTCGTCTCAGAGCTACTCTTGTTGCGGCCGCCCAAACAAAAGCTCAATGAACGTCCTGTCTTCGGGGCGGCAGAACACGTAGACGTGGTCGCCCGGCCGAAGGACGGTCGCTCCGCGCGCTGCCACAAGCTCGCCTCCGCGGATTACCAGCATCGCGGCGGAATCGGGCGGGAACGGAATGTCGGACAGAGCGGCGTTACAGACGGCGAGCGGTTCCGTGATGAAGAACGAGATCAACTCGCCGTTGAGGGCTCGGGTGCAATTGACCTCGAGTGCCGCTGGCGGCACCGGCGCTTCGGAGGCCTCCAGTCCGAGCCGACGTGTGACCCACCGAATGGTCACGCCCGGCATCAGCGCGCTCATGACCACGACGAAGAACACGATGTTGAAGACGTTCATCGCGCCCGGTACGCCCGAAAGCACCGGGAACGTAGCCAGGATGATTGGCACGGCGCCGCGCAACCCGACCCAGCTCACGTAGGCGAGTTCGCGAACGGGCAGCCGGAATGGTGCCAGGCACAGGAGTACCGCCAACGGGCGTGCGACAAAACTCAGGAACAGCGCGACCAGAACTCCGTTGAATGCAACGGGTGCCAGTTGGGAAGGAAACACCAGCAACCCCAGCATCAGGAACATCGCGACCTGGCTCAGCCAACCGAGTGCGTCGTGGATGCGGCTCAAGCCGCTGCGGTAGGGCAATGGCCCGTTGCCGAGCACTACGGCCGCCGCAAAGACCGCGAGAAAGCCGCTGCCCTGACAGAGCGTGGCTGCGCCGAACGCCAAGAGGCCGAGGCCCAATGTGAGCACCGGGTAGAGTCCGGCCGTGGACAGTCGCACTCGGGCGAGAAGCCAACGTGCCCCGTAGCCGCAGGCCACACCGATCGCAAACCCAATCACAAGCTGGAGTGGAACATCCAGCGCCAGACGTGCCGCGGATGGGGTTTGGCCGAGAAAGAACTCCGTGGCCGTCACGGTCAGGATCACGGCCATCGGGTCGTTGATGCCGGATTCCAGTTCGAGCGTGCTGCCGACGCGCGGCTGAAGCCGCAGCCCGCTGCCCCGCAGGACCGCGAAGACCGCGGCTGCATCTGTCGACGAGACTACGGCGCCCACCAGGACGGCTTCAGCCCATTTGAGCCCGAGCAGCCACGCGAATGCCGCGACGAGCGCGGCCGTGGCCGCCACGCCCACCGTCGCGAGGATGATCGCGGGAGAGAAGCTCTGACGGATGGCTCGCAGCGAGGTGTTCAATCCGCCGTCGAACAGAATCAGGATCAGGGCGGCTGTGCCCACGCGAAACGCGAACCGGTAGTCCTCGAATGGAATGCCGCCGACACCCTCGGAACCTGCCAGCATGCCCAGCACAAGGAAGGCAAAGACGACTGGCATGCCGAAGCGCTCTACGGGCCGTCCGAGCAGCGCGCAGCTCAACAGCAGCACGCCGAAGGTGCTCAGCAGCAATGCGGTAGCGCCGAACTCCGACGTTGCCAGGATCATCGGCCGAATGGTCTCCGAATTCGCGAGCCGCTTCGTTCTGACTGCGTGCGCGGGAGGCGCGAGCGATCTTATAGACCGCGAGCGCGCTCGTGTCATTGGGTCGTGGCGACATGCGCGAATTCCAACTTGACGACGCGGAGAACTGCCTGATGGGCGGGTTCCTCCAGAAGGTGAAACGCGGCGACCCGCTGGTGATCCCGGCGCCGACGTTCAACACGTTCATCGACGCCGCCCGCGACTTCCAGGACCGCCAGCGCAGCGCCCGGCGCGAGCTATTCCGGCCCACCCGGCGGCAGATCGACGACGCCCGAAGCTGGCTGGTGCGGGTCATCGCCCGCCGCGCCGTGGACATCCTCAAAGCCCAGGAGACCGGCCCATGAGGAAGACGACGGCGATCTACGCGCGCTATTCCTCCCACGCCCAGGACGGCGGCACCTCGATCGAAGTCCAGCTTGACGCCTGCCGCCGCGACCTCCCGCCCCGCAGCTTCCGCGAGTACGTTGACCGAGCCCGGACCGGCCGCGCCCTGGCCGGCCGCGAAGCGCTGCTCCGGCTGCTCGCCGACGCCGAAGCCGGCGAGATCGAACGGCTCCTGGTCTACAAGTACGACCGGCTAGCAGTCCGTTGAAAAAACTGTCCTCCCATTGGGGGACCGGCCTCCAGGCCGGTCTTGGAGGCCATTTGGGGTGAGCTCCCGCACTTATGCAACGGACAACTAGGCCGTAACCTCGCCGAGACCAGCGCGATCATCGCCCAGCTCGAAGACAGCGGCGTCGAGGTCGTCAGCGTCACCGAGTTCAGAAGCCGTTCAGCGTCGGAGAACTCATCGCGCGCGTCCGCGTCGCGCTGCGCCACGCCGCCAGTCAGGCGCAACCCGCGGCCGATCCGACAATCGTCGCCGGCGACGTCACGATCGACCTCCGCCGCCGGATCGTCACCAAGAGCGGGCAGGAGGTGCATCTCACCCCGCTGGAGTACGAGCTGCTGACCACGCTCGCCCGCCACGCCGGGCTGGTCCTGACGCACCGGCAGCTCCTGCGGGAAGTCTGGGGCCCCGGCCACGCGGAGGACTCGACCTACCTTCGCATGTTCGTCCGCCAGCTCCGGCGGACGCTCGAAAGCGACCCCGCGCAGCCGAAACACGTGCTTACTGAAGTCGGCGTCGGCTATCGCTTGAAGACGAGCGACGCATGAACATGAAAGAAACGCCGGGCTGGCAGCGCTTCGAATCAGGCGGCCCCGGCGCGGATCGATCGCGCTCAAGGACCGCTCCTACGCCGCTTGGCCCCATTGCTCGTACTTGGCCACGTCACGCGGGCTGACGGAGGGCGGCGTCTCGTTCAGCACGGCCAGCAGGTCCGCCATGCAGATACTCCGCGCGGCCGCGCCGCCGACGGATTCCAGGAACGGTCGCGTCGCGGCCCGGGCGCACAGGGCTTTGATGTCCGCGCCGCTGTAGCCCGCGGTCTTCTCGGCCAGTACCGCGAAGTCCACGTCGTCCGCCAGCGGCCGCTTGCCGAGGTAGATCTCGAACAGCTTGAAGCGCGCCGCCGCGTCCGGCAGGGGGATGTACACCCTGGTGTCGAACCGGCCGGGGCGCATGACCGCAGCGTCCAGTATCCACGGTTCGTTCGTGGCGCCCAAGAACAGCAGCGCCCGGCCGGCCTTGCGGTCGAAGCCTTCCAGCTCCTGGAGAATCTGCGGGACGACGCGCGACATGACGGTAGATTGCTGGCCGCGGCGTGACGGCACCAGCGCTTCGATCTCGTCGATGAAGATGACCGATTTCGGCTCGCTCTTGGCGGCGTCAAAGAGTTTCTTGACGTTCTGCTCGGCTTCGCCCACCCACTTGCTCAGAATCTGCGCCGGCGAGATCACGAACATGGTCGCGTCCAGCTCGCAGGCGATCGCCTTGGCGAACATGGTCTTGCCCGTTCCGGGCGGGCCGTACATGAGCAGCCCGCCGCCCACGTCGATGCCGTACTTCTGCGCCAGCTCTGGATGCTGGAACGGATACAGCATCTTGAGCTGGATTTCCGCTTTCACGTCGTCCAGCCCGGCGATGTCGGCGAAGCGCACGTCGGGCTTGTCGCGGACGATCCAATCCTCGGCGCGGCCACCGCTGTCCTCGTCGTCGCGGGCGCGGTCGCCGCGGGCCGCCGCCGGGCCGCCGCGGGCGCCGGTCTTGGCGCGACGGTCGGAGTCCTTGGCGAGCTCGATCAGCTCGCGGGCGTAGGCTTCCTGCTCGGCGCGCTTGGCGGGGTCTTTGGTTTCCTCCGCCAGCGAGATCATGCATTCAGCGGCCTGGATCAGATACGGCCGTGCGGCGACATAGTCGCCAGCCCTGAGAGCGGCGAGGCCCTTGTCTTTCAAGCGCGTGAATGTGGCGAAGGTGGGCATGGTTATTGAGGTTGCGCCTCATCAGGCAGGAGCGCGAGCACGCGATTGAGCGCGTCGCCCGCGGCTGCGACCGCCTGCTGCGAGAGGCAGGACGCGACGCGAAGTGTGGGTTTCGTGAATGCGAAGTCCTCGCGCGCGCTGTCAAGGTCCTCCTGCGCGAGGTCGAGCCACTCCTTCACCAGCTCGAGGTCAGGCGGCATAAAGCAATCGGCCCTTCGTAGCCACTTCGTGTTCCAGCGTCGCGCGCATGCCTTTGCGGCGCTCAAAGTTCTGTTGCGAACGGAAATGAAGCTCGATCGGCAATAACGGTCCGGCGAGCGCTTCATGTACCCGTCTCAACGCGCCCACGTCGAGTGACGATGGGTCGTCCACCACGATCAGGACATCCACATCGCTCGTGTCGGTCGGAACGCCGTACACCTGCGACCCGAACGCGTACACGGACCTCGCCGCCAGCGCCGCGACGGGGCGCCGGACGACTTCGGTCCGCTTCTCGTCCGTGATTCGCTCAATCTTCACTGGCGCGGTGCTCATGCCGCTCCGTCACAGACACCCGCCGCCGGCGGCTCATTCCGGTAGGTATTTCTTGCCCAAATCTCGGCTTCACGCAAGGCCAGGTACTTTGCGACATCCGGGAGAACGGTCGGAACCACAAGCCTGGAAGTCCGACATTCAGCGCTGTCTGAACCCTTCTTTCCTGATGATGGGTGAGTGACTTTCGATGCATGTTCCTCGCCCCCAAAGGGTTGTCCGGCCACGGAGGCCGACGCTACTTGGTCTCCTTGTCCTTTCCCCCCTCGCCCTTCAGCGCCTCCAGCTCCGCCCGCAGCGCCGACATCTGCTGCTCCTCACGCGCTTTTTCGACCTGCTCCTCGGCCGCGATCATGCGGTCGATCTCGTCGTCCGTAATCGCCTCGGTCGCCGCCTGCGAGACGTCCTGAGCCGCCGTGCTCTCGACCGCGTCCAGGAACATGGCCATGCGCTCCTCCATCGTCTGGCTCTGCATCATGGCCTTCTCCCAGTCCATCTGCGTCTTGACCAGGTTCGTGTCGCCGTAGAGCTTGCTGACCTCTCCGGCCATCATGCTCATGGCCTCGGCGAAGTCCGCGCTAGCCTCGGCCTGGCGCTTGATGAGCAGGGCGTTCTTCACGGCCAGGAGCTGCCGCTCCAGCATCTTCTTGATCGTGGCCGTCTTCTTGAGCGAGTTGCGGATGAAGACGTACTGGGCGTTGTCGCCGATGGCCTTGGCGTGGCGGGCGTTGCGGACAAACTCGTCGGAAAACTTGGTCTGCTCCGCGATGGACTTCTCGATCCGCCGGATTCCCTGGCGGATCTTGATGTCGCGCTCGAGGCGGCGTTCTTCCTTGCTCTTGAACAGGCCCATGCCACATTCCTCAGACGGGGTAGACTCTCGGCGACCCACGACAAGTGCAAGCCGCAAGAAAAACGTGGAAAGCGATCAGTCTCAGCAGAAGCGCGCCCGATCGCGCAATTCACTTTTCACTTTTCATTCTGCACTTTTCACTCTCATTCCATCGCCGCCTTCTTCTCCCGCACCCGCTTCTCGGCCTCGTCGAACGCTTCCTTGCTGTCCTTCAGCAGGCCCGCGTCCAGCGCCTCCCAGACCTTCATGATCTCCTGCCCCGCCTCCGACACGCCCGCGCCGGCTTTGTCCGCCTCGTGTCCCAGCCGCAGGATTTCGTCCAGCCGCTCCTGATACATCTCCGTCGTGATCGCGTCGTTCTCGATCAGCTTCTCGATCGTCGCCAGGTCCGCCTCGCGGATCATGAAGCCGTCGCCCAGCCCCACGCCGGCGCGCTGCGCCGTCTCGCGCAGCAGCCGCATACGGCCGACGGTCAGCAGCTCCTTGCTGCGGATGTTCAGGTGCCGCGCGAGCATCATCTGCTCGGTGTGCAGCAGGTCGAATTGCTGCGCCAGCGTGCGGCGCAGCTCGGGCGTCTTCTCCCTGGCCCCCTGGTCGATGACCTTCTGCTTCTCCTGCGCCAGCTTCGAGATGCGCGCCTGCATCCGGTTGCGCTCGCTCTCCAGCAGCATCTCCTGGGCGCGCAGCTCCGCCGGGCTCATCGTCGAGAGCGTCTTGCGCTTGGTCGTCAGCCAGGTGAAGAAGTTCATCCAGCGTTCCGTTTCAAGATCCCGGCGTCCAGCGCCGCTTGGTCGAAACCATTCCTCACCCCCGTGAAGACGGGGGTCCAGTATTGCGAACACGAGCATGCTGGCCGCGAATCGACGGTCCGCGGCTGGAGAGCGTTCGCGCGAACATGTCGGCGACGGGCGCTGGACACGAAATTTGCGCTCCCCTGCGGTCGCGGCTCGGAACGCCGGACACGGAGATCCGGCGCTACGACATCTCCGGCCGCGCCGACTGCGGCCGTTCCGGCGAACGCTCCGCGGCCGGGCCTGCGGCCCGCTGACCTTCGGCGGCGGGCGTCGCCGCCCGCGTCGCCGGCTGCGCGTCGCGCGCAGGCGACCGGCTGGCGCTCTCCGGCGCCGCGGCCTGCTGTTCGCTCTCAGCCATCTGGGCGAACTCGGCGAAGATCGACGCCTGCTCCTGCTCCATGACCGGCGTCTCGCCCGTGACCTCGATGCTCCGCGCCAGCTCCGCGTTGGCGCTCAGCTCGGACATCATCTGCTCAGCCTCGGCCGCGGTCGCGGTGAGCTGCTCAGCTTTTGGCAGCTCCATCCGCCGGCCCTGCTCGGCCAGCGTGAGATGGTGGATGTGCGTGCCGATGACGTCGATCTGCTGCGTGTACATCTGCGTCTGGGCGCGCGTGCGGCCCAGCTCGCGGCGCACGCGCTGAAGCCTGTCGGCGACCTGCTTCTGCACCGCCTGGTTGCCGGCCTTGTACGCCTCCTTGCCCTGCTGAAGCGCCTCGCGCTCTTCGCGCTCCAGCCGCTCCACGCGCTGGTCCAGCTCGTAGCGCTGCCGCTCCAGCGTCACGCGCTGCGCGGTCAGCGTGCGAACCTGTTCCGCGACCGTCGGTTTGAATCCCAGGAGCTTCCGCAGCCGCGACCAGACGCTCATGGTGTCGCCTTCCATCGCCAGCGGCGCGCGAGAGACGTGCGTGACGCCGTCGTGCACCACGGTCATCAGCCGGTTGTCGTTGCGGCAGGCCTGCCGGAGCACGGCCTCCGTCTCGGCGGCCGAAAGACCGAGCTGTCCGGCCAGCTCGGGCAGCGAGATCCCGCGCGAGTCGAGCAGGTCGGCGTTCTTTTCAAGATGATACTGCAAACGGCGCAGGCGGTCGTCGCGCGTTTCCAGCTCAAACAGCCTGGCCCACGGCGACTTTCGCACCGAGGCCGGCATCGCCACGTCCCACCCGCCGTCCTCCCGCGCGCCCAGCAGAATCAGTTTCGGCGGGCCGGGCGATTCCGCGAGCTGCATCGCTTCCGCCGAGAAGCCGGTCGCGCTGGCCAGCACCACCGCGTCCGGCCGCTCGCGCCGCGGCAGGATTTCGTAGCGGGCGAGCGCGTCCAGCACGTCCTCGCGTCCCAGCGGCGCCGGCGGGCGGCCGTTCAGCAGCGCCTCCACCGAGGAGAGCGCGCGGACGCGCACGCGGGACGCGGTGCGCCGCAGCAGCCCGGCCAGCACGCGCCGCGTAAAGCGCAGCTCCACGCTGCGCGAGCCGGCCAGCTTTTCCAGCGCGTCGCGGTCGTAGACGCGCAGTCGCGACAGCTCGGCCCGGACCGCGTCCGCGCCCTCGCCGGTCGCCTCGACCACGAAGCCGTCCGCCGGGAGCGCCGAGCCGACCAGCGCCGCCGCCCGCGCGCGGAGCTGCGCGAGGAACTGGTCTTCGAACAGGCGGTGCCGGCTGCGCTCATCCATGGTGGTCGATCTCGCGCCAGCGGTTCAGCGGGCTGCCGCAGCGGGCGCAGAACAGCGCCGCGGGCGGATTCACGTGTCCGCAGCTCGGTTGCGCGCAAACCGGGTCCCATTCATTGATGGCCGCCCTGCGGCCCCGTCTTCGCCTGTGACCGCCGCCGCTCAGCGCCCGGGGCCCCTTCCGGATTGCAAGGAACACGATCGCGATGAAGAACACGAGAAACGCGGTCATGCCAACGCTCACCACGGTGGTGACCACGATGCGGAACAAGCGGCTGAAGTGGTCCTCCAGCATGACGCCTCATCCCGTCGGTGCCGGCAGCGCCTCGCCGCAGAAAATGCAGTACCGATCGTCAGGCCCGGGGAACCCCTGGCACGTGGGACAGCGGCGGATGTTCTCCGCAAGCTGCGTTCCGCACTGCGTACAGAACTGGTCGGCCGGCTCGGCGCGCGCTCCGCACTTGGGGCAGCGTGCGCCCCCCGCGGCCCCCGGTATCGGCGGCGGCGTCACGCCCCGGCGCCGCGGCACCGGCGGCGGCGCCGCATGGGCGCGTGACGAAGCGATCCGTTCGAGTTCCGCGGCGGCTGCGGCCGCGCTTTCAAAGCGGCGGTCGCGCCGCGCGTAGAGCTTGCGGAACAGTTCGTCCACGGCCGCGGGCACGTCGGCGCGGACCGTGCTCGGGCTTTCGGCGCCGGCCGGTCGCTCGCCCGTCAGCAGTTCGAAGAGCATCACTCCCACGGCGTAGAGGTCGCTTCGCGCGTCGTGCTTGCCGCCGCCGTCGCGCAGCTCCGGTGCCATGTAGGCCAAGGTGCCGACAAGCTTGTCCTCGCGGTCAAGCGAGGCGGACTGGGCGATGGAGCGCAGCGTGTCGGCGTCGCCGATGCCCAGCCCGAAGTCGGTCACCTTGACGTCGTCCGCGCCGACCTGCTCGATCGGCCGCCCGGCCAGATTGATGAGTACATTTCCCGGCTTGAGGTCGCGGTGCAGCACGCCCGCGGCGTGCGCCGCGCCGATGCCGCTGAGCATCCCGCGCAGGACCGTGAGCACTGTCTGGAGGGCCAGCGTACCGCGGTGCTCGTCTATGACGCCGCGCAGCGACGGCCCATCAACCAGCTCCATGACCAGGTAGGGGATCTCGGCGTACGGGTCGAATCCCATCACACGCACGATGTTGGGGTGCCGCAAGCCGTGTACGACGATGCCCTCGCGCTGAAGGTAGCGGACGTACTCCGGCTCGATCGGGAGCTTGACGGCGACAATCTCTTTCTCCCAAACGTGGTGTCGGGCGCGCCAGACTTCCGCGAACGAACCCGCCCCGACGCACGCATCCAGCACGTACTCGCTGATCCGTGTCCCCGGCTGATACTTGGTTGCCATCTCCGTCCACCCGCCCGGGCCGCCGGCCGGAGCCGGTCGAGACTGCGCCCGGTCTCTGAGGCTTGTGCCGCGCGAGGGCGCGAACCCTCCGCAGCCGATGAGCTACGCGCCGCATGTCTCCGCGAGGTACTCCGCCACCAGGTAATTATACGAACCGGCCAGGCCCAACACGCCCACCGCCGCGAGCCAGGTCCACACGCCGGACGGCCACGCCGTCATGAGCATGATCCCCGCAACGGCGTCGATCAGCGTGAACCCGGTGATCAGCGCCACGCCGGCCCAGTTCGTGCCAAGCTCCATCAGCCGCCGCACGAAGAGTCGCGCGGTCCACGGCACCGCCGCGGCGATCAGCAGCCAGACCACCGAGCGCCAGACGGCGCTCCAGATGGCCTGTTTGGTGTCGGCCGGGGTCTGGTAGATCGCCACGCCCAGCAGGATCAGCAGGCCCAGCGCGACCCAGCCCAGCACGCGCTCCGCCAGCCGGCCCAGCAATCCTGTTCCTGCGCCTTCCATCCCGAATCCACTGTACGCCTAATGCACCGGGCGCATATTACAAAACTCGGTCCGCTACGGAACGCGCCCGCACCAGCGTATTCGGCCCTGCGCCGGCTTTCTTCGATGCCCCCGGCTTGCGACCGCCGCGCTCGGAGCGTATGAGAGGCGCACGGCGAATAGTCGGGTGGCGACTGTAACGGCGCACTGCGAACTTGGGGACCGAGCCATGCCGCAATCCAGGAAACGCCCGCGATTCAGGGCCAGCGGGGGGTTTGAGGTCTTCCCGAACCCCCGGCCCGGCCGCGAGTATCGCATCCGCCACGTCGCGCCGGAGTTCACCAGCCGTTGCCCGGTGACCGGCCAGCCGGACTTCGGCGTGGTGACGATCGAGTACGTGCCGGACCAACTGTGCGTGGAGCTCAAGAGCCTCAAGTTCTACCTTCAGTCGTTTCGGGAACAGGGCATCTTCTACGAAGCGCTCACGAACCGCATTCTCGACGACCTGGCGGCGGCGCTGAAGCCGCGATACTTGCGCGTCGAAACGGCGTGGAACCCGCGCGGGGGGATGACGTCGACCGTCGTGGCCGAATTCGGCGCACGCGGTATTTGAAATTGTCGGCGCTCAGGGCCCTGCGCGGAGCCGAGCGCGCGAAGTCCGGGCGGCTGGGCTCCGCCGGGCTGAAGGCTACCGGCTACGCGCCCGCCGCCTGCTCGTCGTCGAACAGCAGCTCGATGCCGATCTTGTACCCGCCGATTGTGTCCGTGCAGTGCCGCACTACGCCGCGCGCGTGAATCACTTCGTCTTCCAGGGCGATTTCCAGCCGCGGCAGACTGCCGACGTCCAGCGGCGAGCGCGAGCGGATCATGATCCCGCCGAGCGAGATTTGGACCAGCGCGGCCCACATGCCGTCGGCGCGGGCGCCGGGAAGCGCCACGTGATCCGGCTCGAAAACCTGCACCGCGCCGAAATCGCCCTCATAGCGATATGACTCACGGTTGTATTTGCGCCGGAACGGCCGCTCCTCCTGCAACGCCACGTGCCGGACGAGGACCGTCAGCCACACTCGGCTCACGCTGGCGCGGATGATGCGTGGACTGGCGGGTTCTGTCGAATGGGTCTGCACAAGCCACCCCCAACGGTTTCTGAAGGATGAATCGGCTCGCCAGGGGCCCGGCTGAAATCGGATATCAGTCATCGGAAGCGCGCTCGCGACCGGGGCGGCGGCGCCGATTTCCTGCGGGACCGGTCTTCCGACCGGTCTCGCGCGTCGGACGCGCAGGTCCGACGCATTCGCCCGCCCGCCGACTGCTCAACACCCGGCGGCGCAAGGCCGATACGAAACTGTCGGTGTCATCGCGCGCCGCCGGGCGCCGGTGATTTCGTCGAGTGGGGAGCGGCTGTGAGTCAGACGGTTTGCGTTCACCAGTTGAGCGAGGTGCAGAGCGACATGCTCCCCGGCTTCCGGATCGTGTCGCACACCTCGTCGCGCAAAGACCTCATGGACGCCATCGGTACGCGATCGCCCGGGGCGCTGATCATCGACCTGGACGAGCCCGACGCGCTCAACACGATCGTCGAAGCGCTCGAAGTCCGTCCGCAACTCGCCGTCGTCGGGGTTACGCAGGGAACGGACCTCAAGTACATCATCGCCGCGCAGCGCGCGGGTTGCAGCCACATCTCGACGCGGCCGCTGGACCCGAACGACCTGGTCGTCGCCCTGCGGCACGCCATCGACCAGACCGGCGAAGCCACGATGGCGAGCGAGACTTTCGCGCTCCTCGGCTCGATCGGCGGCGCCGGGACGACTACGATTGCCTGCCACCTCGCGGTCGAGCTGGCCCAGCTCGATTCGCTGCCGACCGCGCTGTTCGACCTCGATCTCGATTTCGGCGGCGTCGCACGCTCCCTCGATCTGACGCCCCAGTTCAGCGTCGCCGACCTGGCCAGCGCCGGGGCGGTGGACGCGGTGCTGCTGGAGAAGGCGGCGGTGCGGCTGGACTCCGGGCCGTTCGTTTTCGCGCGGCCGCCGGGGATTCCTGAGGCGCACGCCGTGGACGAGCACGCGCTGCGGAACATCCTGAAAGCGTCCTCGCGCGTGTATCGCTACGTCCTGCTCGATCTTCCCCGCAAGCTCGACCACCTGACGGGCGCCGCGATCGAGCACTGCAACAAGCTGCTGCTCGTGCTGCAACTGACGGTGCCAAGCATCGACAACGCCAAGCGCTTCATCGACGCACTGACCGCAGAGGGCGTCGGACAGGACCGGCTGGAGATCGTCGTCAACCGATACCGCAAAAACCTGGCCAACTGCACGATCGAGCTGGTTGAGCGGCAGCTCGGGCAGAACGTCATCGGCGTGATCCCCAGCGACTACGAGTCGGTCAACAAGGCCATCGACATCGGGACGACGCTCTCGCAGCGCAGCCCGGTGCGCACGGCGATCCGCCAATTGGCCGAGCGCCTCACCGGCCGCGACGAGAAGAAGAAGCCCGCCAACTGGCTCTCCAAGGTCGGATTACGCCGCTGAACGGCGCCGAATTCCTGCGCTCCACTCGATCGTAAGCGCGCAATCGGCGTCGGTTTCTTACGCGGAAGGCTCGCCACGAGCGCCCTGCCGCGTGCGATGGGGCCGAAATCCGACTGGCCGGTGCCTCAGCATCGGTCCTTCGACTCGCCGCCGACGGAAGCGCGTTGGTGATTTGCCCCGATCCGGGCGCCGGACCGGTGCAAGTCCGGCGACGCTTGCGGACGTAGCGGTACCCACGAAACGAACACGCCTTCGGTCCATAAGCACTTAATTGTACGTTGGTTAACGCCGGATTCCGGCCCGCAATCACCCTCGGCATTCCAGCGCCGAGCCTGCCCGTAACCGCCCCGCCAGGCTGGCACAGCGCTTGCTAGACGTTCTGCGCGGCGCGTCGGCGCGCACGGGCGTGCGTATCCGCCAGTGCGACGCGCCCGGTTCGCGGCTCGCGGACGGACTCCCGGCGAACCGACGCCACGGAGACCGCTATGAAGATACTCGTCATCAACTGCGGCAGCTCGTCGATCAAGTTCAAGCTCTTCGACATGGCCCGCGACGCGCAGCTCGCGTCGGGGCTGATCGAACGCGTCGGCGAACGCCACTCGCGATCCGTCGTGAACGTGAACGGCCACAGCCACACGAGCGACGAGCCGATCGCGGACTACGACCAGGGCGTGCGGGAGATTCTCCGCTCGCTCACGACCATCGGCGATCCGCCGCCGCTGCAATCCACCGACGAGGTCGGCGGCGTGGGGCACCGCGTGGTGCACGGCGGCGAGACGTTCTGCGAGTCTGCCGTGGTGGATGCCGAGGTGCTGGCTGCGATTGAGAAATGCTGTGAGCTGGCGCCGCTGCACAACCCGGCGAACCTGGCGGGCCTCCGCGCGGCGGCGGCGGCGCTGCCCGGCTGCCCGCACGTGGCCGTGTTTGACACGGCGTACTTCCAGACCATGCCGCCGGCCGCGTACCTGTACCCGGTGCCGCACGAGTGGTACGTGGAGCGGAGAATCCGCCGCTACGGCTTCCACGGGACGAGCCATCGCTACGTGGCGCTGCGGGCCGCCGAGCTGCTAGGCAAGCCCACGCCCAATCTGATTACGCTGCACCTGGGCAACGGGTGCAGCGCGGCGTGCATCCGCGCGGGCGTGGCGATCGACCAGAGCATGGGCCTGACGCCGCTCGAAGGGCTGATGATGGGCACGCGCAGCGGCGACATCGACCCGGCGATCATCTTTCACCTGGAGCGGAGCGGTGTGCCGCTGGAGGAGATCCGCACCACGCTGGAGAAGCGCAGCGGGCTGCTGGGGCTGAGCGGCGTTTCGCGCGACCTGCGCGACGTGGAGCGGGCCGCGGAGCAGGGAAGCGTACGGGCGCGGCTGGCGCTGGACGTGTTTGCCCACCGGGCGCGGAAATACATCGGCGCATTCCTGTCGGAACTGCCGCAGTGCGACGCGATCGTGCTTACCGGCGGCATCGGCGAGAACAGCGTGATGATGCGCCGCATGATTCTGGAAGGCCTGACCGTCCTGGGCGTCTCCCTCGACCCGCAGCGGAACGACCGCCGCGGGCCGGAGCCGTTCTGCATCACCCGCGCGCAGAGCCGCGTGAGCGCCTGGGTGATCCCGACCAACGAGGAGCTGCTGATCGCGCGCGACACGGCGGAGCTGGTGCAGCGCGGGGCCGGCCGCGGACGGCGGGCGGAAACCTTGGCCGGCACGCCGCACGGCGCCTGACGAGATTCGAGGAAAGTCCGCCGGGAAAGTACCATGACGCGGCGCAGTCGAGATTCGAGCAAGGGACGATCGAACCGCCGGCAGCGCGCCGCGGTCCCGTGCGCCGCCGGCGGAGTTTGGGGGAGTTTACGATGATCCTGTTGGAAGTTCCGAAGTCCGCGCCTCGGTACTCTGACTGGCAGCGCGTCTGCGGCCGCAGGCTCGTGGACCCGGCCAAGGCCATCGCCATGATCCGGCCGGGCGAGCGGATTTTCGTCTCGTCCGGGTCGGCGGTGCCGCTGGGGATGTACCCATACTTGTGTGACGAGAGCGCCCCGCTGGGCGACAACGCCATCTTCCACCTGCTCACGCTGGGCGAGGCGCCGTATGCGCAGCCGAAGTTCGCGGGACGATTCCGCCATAACGCGCTGTTCATCGGCCCTAACGTGCGCGAGGCGGTCGGCGAGGGTCGGGCGGACTTCACGCCCGTGTACCTATCGGAAATCCCGATGCTGATCCGCTCGCGGCGCATCCCGATTGACGTGGCGATCGTCTCCGTCAGCCCGCCGGACGCGGACGGCTGGTGCACGTTCGGCACGCACGTCGACATCGCCCCGGCGGCGTGCGAGGCGGCGCGGCTGATCATCGCGCAGGTCAACACGTACATGCCGCGCACCTGCGGGCCGGAGCGCATTCACGTGGATCGGATTCACGCCATGTGCGACGTGGCGCACCCGCTGCCCGTGCTGAAGCAGAGCGTCAACAAGGCCGAGGCCGAGGAGATCGGCCGGCACATCGCCGAGTTGATTCCCGACGGCGCCACGCTCCAGCTCGGCATCGGCGGCATACCGGACGGCGTGCTGCGCTTCATCACCGATCGCAAGGACCTCGGCATCCACACCGAGATGTTCAGCGACGGGGTGGTGGACCTGGTGGAGCGCGGCGTGATTACGGGGCGAGCGAACAACCTGCATCCGGGCAAGCTCGTCGCCAGCTTCGTGATGGGCACGGAGAAAACCTACAACTTCGTGCACAACAACCCGATGGTCGAACTGTACCCGGTGGACTACAGCAACGACCCATTCGTGATCGGCCAGAACAACAACATGATCGCGATCAACACCTGCCTCCAGGTCGACCTCACCGGGCAGGTGTGCTCCGACTCGATCGGAGAGAAGTTCTACAGCGGCATCGGCGGGCAGGTGGACTTCATCCGCGGCGCCGCCCGCAGCAACGGCGGCAAGCCGATCATCGCCCTGCCCAGTACCGCCTCCGGCGGGATCATCTCGCGCATCGTCCCGCGGCTCGACGACGGCGCCGGAGTGGTCACGACGCGCGGCGACGTACACTGGGTCGTAACCGAGTACGGTGCGGTGAACCTGCACGGCCTCAATGCGCGCGAACGGGCCATGGCACTGGTCTCGATCGCGCACCCCAAGTTCCGCCCCTGGCTTCTGGCCGAGGCCAAGCAGCGGCGCCTGATCTACCTCGACCAGCTCGAGCCGCCGGTGAAGACGCCCATCTACCCCAAAGCGATCGAGACGCGTTCGCATCTCAAGGACGGCACCGCGGTGTGGGTCCGCGCGATCAAGCCCACCGACGAAAAGCTGCTCCAGGAGATGTTCTACCGGCTGAGCCGCGAGACCATCCACAGCCGCTTTTTCTCCGCCCAGAAGTACATGCCGCACAACGCGCTGCAACGCTTCTGCACCATCGACTACGAGCGAGACATGACGCTCGTCGCGCTGGTCTATCAGGGCGAGATCGAGCGCGCTGTCGGCTGGGCCCAATACTCGGTCGACCCCAACACGCACTTCGCCGAGGCGGCCTTCGTCGTCGACGACGCCTGGCAGGGACGCGGCGTGGGTACGCTGCTGATGCGGCGACTCACCGAAGTGGCCGAGGCACGCGGCGTGGACGGCTTCACCGCGGTGGTGCTGGCGGGGAACACGCGGATGATGCGCGTGTTCGAGAAATGCGGCTACCCCATCGAAACGCTCGACAAGGGCGAGAGCATCCACTTGCGCATCCCGTTCACCGACGCCAGCCGGCCGACCTGGCAGGACGTGGACCAGAGTACCTGCGCCTTGCGCGACCGGCCGACGAAGTAGCCGACACCGACGCGGCGCACCGACTCGCCGGATTCCCGCCCGGAATCCGAACTGCGAGCGCCGAACCAGCGCGTGGCAACTCCCCGGTACTCAGCGCGGGCGTGCGCCGATCCGCGGGGGAGCATAGAAGCCATGCCGACGCGACCCGGGCTTCGAGCTTACGTGCCGCGCGTCGCAGCAATCGGCTCACGCTCCGACGCGGCACTGCTCGGCGAGCTCTGAAAAGCCGGGCTTTTCGGGCGGTTCGAGCAGGCAGCTCTGCTCGGTCGTCACGATCCCCGGTTCGAACCTGCTTTCCGGATCGGGCCCGGGGGAATCCATCGGACAACCGCCCGCGCAAAGCGCGGCTGCGGCGAGTGCAACGTGCAGGGGAGACTTCGGCCACGTGTCTCGCTGGCCCTTTCTCGCTCCAGCCACGCGGAGCGCGCGTGAGCGGCCCGTGCGGTCCGCTCCTGTACACTTGCGACGGCCGCCGGCCGGCATCACGAACTTTTTCCTGCCGATTGCGTCGGCACGGCTTACCTCGGACGGCGTACGTCGGCGCCGCGGCGCTTCCGTGACGGGAAACGTCGCTGCGGCTCGATATCGCCGATCGGCTCGCCGCTCACTTCGGGATCGCATGCCGGCGGACGCGCCGGCGGAAGAGCTGGAACTTGGCATCGGTGGTCACGTACGCGGACAGACCGCGGCGGGTTGAATTCGCGCTCACGCCAAAGGGGCCGCGGAAGGCGGTGCGGCTGGGGCGCGTCAGCGCCAAGCTCGCTGACGCCTGGCGGGCGTGGCGTTCCGAGCACGAGAAGCACTCGGCGGCGACGGTCGCGCGGCGCGTCGTCGCGGCAAGGACGCTCTGGCGGCGAGCGCTGCGCGGGAAGCTCGTTGCGGAAATCCCGTTCGTTGGCGTCTGCGGGGGGCATCAGGCCAACGAGGCGCGCAAGGTGTTCGTTCCGCCGGCGACGATTGACGCCGCGCTCGCCGAAGCACCGGAAGCAGAGTGGTGCGTCATCATCGCACTGGCGCGATACGGCGGGCTGCGCTGCCCGATCGGGCACTACGCGTTGCGCTGGGGCGATATCGACTGGAGCCGCGGGACGATCCGCGTACGGTGCCCCAAGCCGGCGCACCACGGCCAATTCGAGCAGCCCGTCATTCCGTCGTTCCCGGAGCTGCGCAAGCGCCGGCTGGACCTGTTCGCCGAAGCAGCCGAGGGGACCGAGTACGCCATCGCCCGGCGCCGGCTCGGGGCGATGAACCTGCGGCAGCAATAGACGCGCATCCTGGCCCGTGCGGGGCTGTCGCCGTGGCCGCGACTGTTCCACAGCCTGCGAGCGAGCCGGGAAACCGAGCTGATGCGGGAGTACGACCTGGCGACGGTCTGCCGCTGGATCGGCAATTCGCCCGCGGTCGCGGTGAAGCGCTACGTCGCGAGCATCGACCTGGACGCGGACTTCAAACGGGCCGCGGCCGTGCCGGACGAAGCGCAGCAGAAGGCGCAGCAAAAAGTGCAGCAGTCCGCGGCGGCCGGCGGCGGACCGGAGCGGACCGCGAGTCCGCGCGACGACGGGGAAGCCTGGAATTCACGGAGAATGTCGCGTGTGTGGTGTTGAAGTCACACCTAAACGAAACGGGGAACTGGGCGTTGCAGGACTCGAACCTGCGACCTCATCCGTGTGAAGGATGCGCTCTAGCCAACTGAGCTAAACGCCCGCCGCGGGCGTCACGCCGAACCAGACCGGCGCTGACCGTACGGATTCTCGACGCACCGGGATCGGAAAGTCAAGCGCTCCAGGTGGCCGCCCATTCGGCCGCGGGCATCTGGTCACCGCCGATACCGTCGCGGCCATCCCGAGCGCCGCCTGTCCGGTCATCGCACCGACGGTCGGCCCGCGCGCAGGACTGCGGCCCGACGCTGACGCGGAGCGTCCGGAGGAGTACAGTTCCACACACCCGCGCCGGGCGGCATGGCGCGGCAACGCGTCATGAGTTCAGGCAGGTGTTGCATGTCCGGCAAGACTCTCGCTTCTTCAGCGCGGCGCTCAGGCCTGCCTGCGAATGGGCAGGTCGTGTTCGCCGCCTTCACTGCGCTTCCGGCGCCGCGTCCGGCGCGCCGGCGGGCCGCCTTCGCTCTCTCGCTGCGATTGGCCGTTCTCGCCTCAGTGGTGGCCGCGGCGCGGGCGATCGCGGCGGGCCCCGCGATCGAGCCGACGTATTCCGGCGTCGCCAGGCAGATCATTGACTCCACTCTGGCCGGCAACGACGCATACGCGAAGCTCGAAGAGCTGTGTCTGGACGTTGGCCACCGACTCAGCGGATCGGACAATCTGGAGCGCGCGATCCACTGGGCCGCGGAACGCCTGCGGCGCGACGGACACGAAAACGTGCGCACCGAGCCGGTCGCCGTCACGCGCTGGGTGCGCGGGGCGGAATCGCTGGAACTGCTCGAGCCGCGCAGCCTGTCGCTGGCAATGCTCGGACTTGGCGGATCGGTCGGTACGCCGGCGGGCGGAATCACCGCGCCGGTGATCGTCGTCCGGGACTTCGACGAGCTTGACTCGCTGCGCGACAAGGTCGCCGGCAAGATCGTCCTGTTCAACTTCAAGATGCCGGAAACCGACGCGCGCTCCGGCGGCGGGTACGGCCCGGCGGTCCGCTACCGCGGCGGTGGCGCGCGCCGCGCCGCGGAGCACGGCGCCGTGGCGGCGCTGGTCCGCTCGGTCACCACGCGCAGCCTGCGGTCGCCGCATACCGGCGCGCTGAACTACGGCGACGCGAAGCGGCAGATCCCCTCCGCCGCCGTCAGCGTCGAGGACGCGGAGATGCTGGCGCGGCTCCAGGCGCGCGGCGTCCCGCTCGTGGCACGGCTGATGATGGAAGCTCGCACGGAGACGGATTCGGCGCCTTCGGCGAACGTCCTGGCGGAATTGGCCGGGCGCGAGAAGCCCGACGAAATCGTTGTTATCGGCGGGCACATCGACTCCTGGGACGTGGGCCAGGGCGCGCACGACGACGGCGGTGGGTGCGTCGTGGCGATGGAAGCGCTGAACGTGCTCCGCAAGCTGAACCTGCACCCGCGGCGCACGATCCGCGTCGTGCTCTTCACCAACGAGGAGAACGGTCTGGCCGGCGGGAAGGCGTACGCTGAAGTGCACGCGGCCGAGTTGCCGCGGCACGTGGCGGCGATCGAATCGGATTCGGGAGTGGCGGCGCCGGCGGGCTATTCGATCCAGATGGAGGAAGGCCCGCGGCGCGACACGGCGCTCCAGCAGTTGCGCGAGATCGTCCGGCTCCTCGCGCCGCTCGGCGCGGACTCGGCCCAGTTCGGGCACGGCGGTGCGGACATCGGCCCGATGCGCTCCGCCGGCGTGCCGCTGCTGGGACACAACGCGGACATGACGCACTACTTCGATATTCACCACACGCACGCCGACACGATCGACAAGGTTGACCCGCAGGAACTGAGCCGAAACGTGGCGGCGATGGCCGTCACGGCGTACGTCCTGGCCGACATGGAGCCGCGGCTGGGCGAGGCCGGTGCGCCGTAGCCGGCGGCAAGGGCGGCTGAATCGGCGAGCGCGCCGGCTCCCCGTCAGCGACGCGGCGCCGCCGCGAACCGAGCCGACCGGACGCCGCCGGCAGCAGCGGATATTCGCGCGAAAAATGGCCCCCGTGACCGACCTGCGGCGCTTCTAGCCGTGAAGGGTTCGGGCCAGGGCTCTCAAATCACGCGGCGAGGCAGTTCGCGACGCCGCCTGTCGCCC
This sequence comes from Phycisphaerae bacterium, assembly GCA_039961675.1. GTDB lineage: Bacteria > Planctomycetota > Phycisphaerae > UBA1845 > Fen-1342 > JABRWC01. Next base: position 18,677 of record JABRWC010000104.1, on the reverse strand, counting down.
GATCCCCGCATTACTCGGAGGAACGGCGACATGTGTGCCCGATCAACCGCTCAAATCAGCATGCTGGCCGGTGCGCTGGTGGGTTCGGCTGCGATCGGCCCCCGCGCGGCGGCAGACCTCTTTGTCTGGCAGCCGCACTGCGACAGCGTCTGGCAGACCTGCTGCAATCTCGACCAGTTCACCATGACGAATAACTGGGGCCGCACCGGCCCGGCGCCAATCTGTCCCGCCTTTCCAGGCGGCGGCGACAACGTCACCGTCGTCGGCGACTGCATCGTCGGACCCTCCCCGGCAGCCGCCGCAGGAACGCTGGAACAATCCGGCGGCACGTTCACGCTCAACGGCGGCTCGCTGGGCATCGGCGACTACGCCACCTTCGACGGGCCGTTCGTCTGGAACTCCGGCGAGCTGGCGCGCTCCGGCGGGGCGGATTCGCAATACGCCCAGATGAACGCCGGGCTGATAATCACCGGCGACGCCGACAAGATCCTCAGTTACTTCGGTGGGTTCCGGTTGATCAACGCCGGCGAGGGAAGCTGGAGCGGCGCGGGGAACATGACCATCGGCATGATCCCGGGCGGCTGCTGCCCGGCGATCTTCGAGAACGCCGAGGGCGCGACATTCGACGTGCAGAACGACGCGACGATCTTTCAGACCGCGTACGGCGTCGGCTCGATCGAGAACCGCGGCACGCTGTTCAAGTCGAGCTCGACGGGCGTCAGCGAATGGGCCGTGAACCTCTACAACTCCGGCCTGGTGCACGTGCAGAGCGGCGAGCTGCGTCTGACGCGGGCCGGCAGCGCTGACGGCCTGTTCCAGGTGGACGCGGGCGCGACGCTGCGCTTCGCGGGGAACTTCTACGAGTTGCTGCCCGGCGCCGACATTGTCGGCGAAGGCGAGGCGATTGTGAGCAATTCGGGCACGAACAACGGCGTGGTGGTCAACAGCGACCTGACGCTGGGCCGGCTGACGATTGCCGACGACGGGCGCGTCGGCGGAACCGGAACCCTGAGCGTCGCCGATCGGCTGGACGTGCAGGGCGGCGACCTGCCGCTGTACACCACCGTGATGCCGGGGGCGGAGATGCACGTCAGCGGTTCCGCTCCGTACCTCGGCCCCATCGACGTCGAGGGCACGCTGCGGATCGTAACCGGCGCCGTGGCTGGCTGCTTCAACCAGGTGCTGTCGATCCTGGAAGGCGGCGAGATGGTCATCGAGGACGGGGCCACGTTCGGACAGACCGGGCTGCTTACGCAAGAGCTCGAGAATTACGGGACGATTCGCAAGGGTCCCGGGACCGGCACGTCGTTCATCGCGAATGCGTTTAACGTGGCGCTGAACAACCACGCGAGCGGCATTCTGGCTTGCGACGAGGGAACGCTCGAAATCTACAACAACCTTGACCTCGAAGGGCGGCTGGAGATCGGCGCCGGGGCCACCATCAAGCTGCACGCCTGGGCGAACTACTTCGCTGGGGCCACAGTCGTCGGAGACGGCGTCTTCCACCTCGACAACGCCGGGAACCATTTCGTGGCGGCCGGCGCGGAGCTCGGCGTCGACAACATGAGAATCTCCGGCGTCTACTACTCGGGACACGGGATCGGCGGCGACGGCTCGCTGCGGATTCGGCGCTCGCTGGAGTGGGACGGCGGCGGCGTGTGGACCAGCAGCGTCGCGATCGACCCCGGCGCGCTCGTGCGCGCCACCGGAACCACGTACCACTCGTGCGACGCGGTCTGGCAGAACGCCGGCACGTTCGAGAACGTCAGCGGCGGCATGGAGTACTACCAGTTCGACAACCTCGACGGCGCGGTGATCGATCTGCAATCCAACGACTACTTCGGCGGGCAGTTCGGCAATCGGCCGCTCTCGAACGCCGGGCTGCTGAAGAAAACCGGCGGCGCCGGCGACCAGAGCATGGGCAGCCACATTACCAACAGCGGCGACATCGAGCTGTACACCGGACGACTGCTGGTGAACAGCCTGACGCAGACCGCCGGCGCCACGCGGCTGGTCGGCGGCGGCCTGTACACCTCCGGCGGCGTCACGCTGAACGGCGGCGTGTTCGAGGGCTATGGCACCGTGTGGGCGAACGTGAACAACACCGCCGGCGCGGTCGCCCCGGGCGACGGCGGTCCCGGCATCCTGACGATCAACTCGAACGCCGCGCCGTTCATTGCCGGCAACTACACCCAGGGCGCGAGCGCGTCGCTGCGGATCGAGATCGGCGGCTACGGCGCCGGCAACGAGCGCGACTATCTCAACGTCGCCGGCGCCGCTTCGCTCAACGGGGGGCTGAACATCGCGCTGATCGACGGCTATGTGCCGCAGCTCGGCGACCAGTTTCCGATCCTCACCGCCGCCTCGCGCACCGGCACGTTCTCGCACGTGAGCGGCGTGCAGATCGCCGACGGCTTGCAGTGGCAGGTGGAGTACACGAACAACAACGTGATTGCGCGCGTGGTCAAGGGCGGCACGTATCCCGGCGACCTGAACGGCGACCGGCACACCAAGCTGGACGACCTGTCGCAGTTGCTCACGAGTTACGGCTCGTGCGACGGCCAGCCGGCGTTCGACCCCACCTCCGACCTGGACGGCGACGGCTGCGTCGAGTTCGACGACCTCTGGATGCTGCTCAGCACGTTTGGGCGGTAGACGCCCCGCTTCGAGTTGCACGCCACCGGCGCGCGTGGGCTGCCTGAGGCCCCGCGCGCCGCTCGCATCCGCGGCGGAGTGCCCGTCGCGGCCCTTGCCGCTCCGGGTCTCCCCCGCGCATCGCATGGTCGCGACGCCGGCGCTTCGCTTACCCATGCGCCGCAGGCGTCGGGTTCCAAGGCGATTCAACGGCCCCGGTGAAGGCTGCGCTTGGCGATGCGTGTAAGACCGAAGCCAAACGGGCCAATACTCGGGGGACGCTCGTTTGGACCTACCGCGGGAGAGGTGCGCGATGGCTGCGGAACCGACCAACCTGGCCGACACCGCCGATTTCACGTTTGCGGTCGCTGGCACTGGAGACGAGCTGCGCGTGACGGCCTTCGCCGGCCGCGAGGGGATCAGCGCGCTGTACCGCTTTCGAATCGAGCTGTGCTGCGAAAACCCCGACCTGGAGATTCGTGCGCTGCTCGGCCGCAAGTGCGTGCTGAGCCTGGCCCGCGACGGCCGGACGCGCCACGTGTCGGGCATCGTGCAGCGGTTCGAGCGGACCGGCTGCGGATCGCGCCTGACGTACTACGCGGCGCACGTCGTGCCGGTCCACTGGCTGCTGGCGCGCCGGCACAAGTCGCGCATCTTTCAGTCGCACACTTGCGCGGACATGAGCGTGCCGGGCATCATCGAGAAAGTCCTGCGGGACGCCGGCATTCCGAGTGACGCGTACCGTTTCGCGCTGAGCAGGGACTACCCGCAGCGCGAGTACGTCGTGCAGTACCGCGAGCGCGACATGGACTTCATCGCGCGGCAGATGGAGCACGAGGGGATCTTCTATTTCTTCGAGCACTCGGCGGACGGCCACGTGATGGTGATCGCGGACGGCGCGACGTCGCACGTCCCGGCGCCGTTCGACGCCGAGCTGCCCTTCCGCACGCCGGACGGTCTGCTGCCCGACCAGCCGCACGTGTACGGCTTGTGCGAGGCGGAGCAGATTCACTTCGGCGCCGCCAGCCTTGACGATTTCAACTTTCGGCAGCCGGCCGGCCAGTTGCGCGCCGGACTTCAGGCTGACGAGTACACCGCGCTGGAATACAGCGACTATCCCGGCGACTACGCGGACCGCGCGGACGGTCAGGGTTACGCACAGGTTCGTCTGGAAGAGTTCCAGGCGCGCCGGCAGCGCAGCCTGGTGCGGACGACCGCCCGCGGCCTGCTGCCGGGCTGCACGTTCACCATCACCGAGCACCCCGCGGCCGCCGCGAACCGCGAATACCTCGCGACTCGCGTGGTCCACCGCGCGCGGCAGGCGCAATGCGCGCAGGAGGAAGCCGCCCTTCCGCGACGAGTGCAGTATGAAACGGAGGTCCATGCCATCCCCGCCGACCTGCCGTATCGCCCGCGTCGCCGGACGAAACGGCCCGCGATCACCGGCACGCAGACGGCGTTGGTCGTCGGTCCGCCAGGCGAGGAGATTTACACCGACGAGTACGGGCGCATCAAGGTGCAGTTTCACTGGGATCAGGAGGGAGCCTACGACGAGCACAGCTCGTGCTGGATTCGCGTCAGTCAGGGCTGGGCCGGCGGAAACTACGGCATGTTCTTCCTCCCGCGTGTGGGACAGGAGGTGATCGTCAGCTTCCTGGAGGGCAATCCGGACCGGCCGCTGGTGACCGGCAGCGTCCACAACAATGACAACATGCCGCCCTACAGGCTGCCGGATGAGAAGACGCGCAGCACCATCAAGACGCGCAGCAGCACCGGCGGTGGCGGGGCGAACGAGATTCGCTTCGAGGACCTGAAGGACGCCGAGCAGTTGCTGATCCACGCGCAGAAGGACTTCCACCTGCGCGCCAAGAACGACGGCGTCGTCACGGTCGAGCGCGATCGTCACGAGCGCGTCGAGCGAAACTGGTACGAGCTGGTGAAGCAGAACCGCGAGAGCGAGGTCAGGCTGGATCTGAAAGAAAAAATCGGCGGCAGCCGCTATCTCGAAGTCGCCGGCGACCTGGGACAGCGGATCGCGGGCAACCACAGCACGCGCGTCAACAGCAAAATGTACGTCAACGCCGACGGCGACGTCGTGATCGAGTCGGCCCGCGGAATCTGCTTCAAGGTCGGCGGCAACTTCATCACGATCGACGGCAGCGGCGTTTACGTGATGGGCACGGTGGTCCACATCAACGGCCAAGGATCGGCGCTGAACGGGACCGAGGTCGCCGCGAAGGCGCCGGCCGAGCCGCTCGAAGCCGATACGACGGAACCGGGCACCGACGTCACTTACACGGCCGATCCGTACGAGTTCGCCGGGCTGGCGGACGGGGACGAGCCGACCGCGGGAGGAGACGGAAGCGAGACGGAGACTTCGTGGATCGAGATCGAGCTGGTCGACGAAGCCGGCCAGCCGTGGCCGAACGAGCCGTACGAAATCATCGAGCCGGACGCGTCCGTGAAGCGCGGCTCCCTGGATGCGAACGGACAGGCGCACGTCGCGGTGCGCAACCCGGGCGAATGCCAGATCGGTTTTCCGGAACTCGACCGCCGCGCCTGGCAGCGGAGGTGAGGTTTGACCGCAGCGCGCGATCGTCGCGCGGTGACAAGCGGTGCGATCCGGCGTGAATCGCGCAAGGTTCTCGCGATCCGTGCCAACACTCATCAGAAGCAGGCCGGGGCGTGACCGGCTGCCGGTTGGACTTGCGGGCACGAGAGCGACGATGGACAGCACCACGAAGCACGATGCCGTCAGCGCCCGGCTGGCCGAGGCGCTCCGGAAGACCAAGCGGGCGTTCCCCCACCAGGTGTCGCACGCGAATCCCGGTGCCGCCGAGATCGTGGGCCGGTCCGCCCGGAGCGTCAGTGACCGCCTGCGCGCGCTCGCCGCGGCCGTGCGGCACAAGACCCGCACCTCCGGACCCAAGGGCGTCGAAGGCGCCGAGGAGAACGTCGATGATTTCCGCGCGCGGCTTGCAAAACTGCTGAAAACGGGGCAATCCGCGAAACAGCCGAGCGCTGCCCGCGAGGCGGCCGCGACCCGCGAAGCCGGCGTTTCCGATGGGCCGGTGGGAACCGGCGACCACGTGGTCCGGTCGGGTGAGTGTGTATCGAGCATCGCGAAGGATACAGGTCACTTCTGGCAGACGATCTGGGACGACCCAGCAAACGGGGCGTTGAAGGAGATTCGGCGGAATCCGAACGTGCTGCTGGCCGGAGATCGCCTTGCGATTCCGAACCTCGAACCGAAACACGAAACCGGGCAGACCGAGCAGCGCCACCGCTTCGTGCGGCTGGGCGAGCCGTCGCGGCTGGCGCTGGTCGTCAAGAGCAAGTGCAAAGCGCTCGCCAACGCCCCGTACGTGATCGAGATCGACGGCCGCATGCAGATCACCGGGACCACCGACGCGGCCGGAAAGATCGACGTGCCCATTCCCGGCGACGCGCAGACCGCGGTCGTCACCGTGGAGCAACCCGACGCCGCGCCGAAGGTCTACAAGCTGAGGCTGGGCGGCCTCGATCCGATCACCACGAACACCGGCGTGCAGGCCCGGCTGGTAAACCTCGGGTTTTCGTGCGGGTCCGAGAAGGGCGAGATCGGACCGAAGACGCTTGCGGCGCTGAACCGCTTCCGGGCATCGGTCGGCTTGCCGACCTCCGATGCGCTGGACGACGCCACGCGCCGGGAGCTGGAAAACGTACACGACTACCGCAAGGCGACGAGTTCTGTTTCCGGTTCGCTTTCCGCGTGCAGTCACCAGCAATCATAGAGGTGCGAACATGGCTTTTCCCAGCGACAGTTACTACCCGCCGTTCGTTCCCGACGAGTGTGCGGACGATGCGACGGACGCCAGCCGCCAGACGCAGGAGTCCGACGCGTGCTGCACGTTGAACGACGACAAGGCGGAGGTGGCCAGGCTGCGGCTGGTCTATGAGAAGCAATACCAGTGGTTTCGCGATGCGGTCACGTCGCCGCCCGACGGCGTAGGACGCGACCAGTGGGGAGTTCTCGGCGACGTCGAATACTACAAAACGATCGAAACCGCGGCGCCGAAACGCTACCGCATGGTGACGGTGTGGGAACACCGCGATGGAAACGACTGGACCACTGGCGAGAAGAGCCAGACGTTGCTGTCGCCCGGTATCTACGCCGGTTTTGCGCTTTGTCGCGCCGCGAAGACCGCCGCCAACCCCCCGGAGCCCAGCATCTGGGTGGCCTGGAGCTGGGACGAGGCGAGTTCGAGGTGGGTCGGCGGCGCCAAGCGATGTGACAAAGGACGCGGCGGAAAGACCGGCTACAGCGACGACATCTTCATCCATGCCGGCTCCATTCCCGACCACTTCGAAGGTTGCATCTCGATCGGCAACGAGACGATCGAACGCGACTGGGGCTTCACCAGCTACGGCGATGCGCGCGAAGTGCTGTGGGAGATCATGACCGACGCCGGCGTCGTCCGCGCTGACTGGATCAGCGGGGCTAACCCCGCCGGAACGGAGGGCTGGCCGTCCAGCGCCGACGACGCCCGCTGGTTTCTGATTCACGTCGAGGACGGCGGCGGCGTCACCAGCGCGACCGCGAGCGTGGAACTGCGTCCCGACGGCGGCGTGAGCGACCCGGACGCGGACCTTGGCGAGTGCTCGCCGAACTGAGCCGGAGCAACGGATGATCACGCAAGCTGCCCGCGTAACGGACCTTACCTCGCACGGGAGCCCGCTCGGCGCCGGGCCCGGCAGCAGCAACGTATTCGTCGGCAACCTGCCGGCCTGGCGCGCGCTGCCCGGCGGCGTGGGCGCGACGCTGGAAGCCGCCTGCAACGCGATGGGCACGATGATGAGCGCGCCCTCGCTCACGCCGGTCGAGGCCACCACGCAGCTCGCGCTAGCGCAGGCGGGCTTCACACAGGCGGCCAGTGCGGCGGCCACACAGGGCAGCCCGGCCGCCCCGGCGACAACCGCCTCAGCTTTCGCCGCGCTCAACGCGGCCAACGTATCGCTCACCGCCGCGTACACGGCGGCCTGCGCCGTACCGGGCGGAGCGGCCGCGGCGGCCGTGACTTACACCGAGAGCATCAAGGCGGCCGCAGCGACGGCGGCGGGTGCCGCGGTCAGCGCCATCGCCGGCATGACCGATTTGCACACGTGCCCGCTTCCGTGCCCGACGCCGCCGCACGGTCCCGGCGTGGTCTCGCAGGGCAGTACGAGTGTGTTTTTCAACAACCTCCCGGCGGCTCGCATGGGGGACGCGGTTTGCGAGGCGTGCGGCGGAGCCGATCCGGTCGCCGCCGGCAGCCCGAGCGTGTTCATCGGCGACGCCGCCGGCGGTTAGAGCGATTTCGATGCGCATGCGACGTTCCATCCGAGCCGCGACGGTGAAACAGCGGTCGTTTTCAGTGGTGCGGCCTCCGCGCAGCTCTTGAGAAGGCTCTAGTGAAAGTCGCGGGACGCGTGCCGCACGCCCGCAACCAGGTCCGAGAGGTCATGCAGGCGCTCCACGTTCACGTGGATCACCTCGGCCTGGCGTTCGAGGCGGCCCTCCGCGATCAGCGCGATCCGTCCCTGGGCCACGCCGCGGTCACGCTCCCAGATCTGCGGGCGCACGATCAGGTTCGCCATGCCGGTCTCGTCCTCGAGCGTGATGAACACGATGCCCTTGGCCGTCCCCGGCCGCTGGCGGCAGGTGACCAGCCCGGCGACGGCGACACGTTGGCGGTGACGCATGTGGCGCAACCGCTCGTTGGGGATGATCTGCGGCCCGGCGCGGGTGCGTCCGAGTCTGAGGGTGCTCAATTCGCCCCGCACCAGGCTGATCGGATGCGCGTTGAGCGAGAAGCCGATCGCGTCGTAGTCCCGCACCACCGTCTCATCCAGCGGCATCTCCGGCAGCGCCACGGACGGCTCGACCGGTTCGAGGTTGTCGAACAGGAGGGACGAAGGGACGAGAGAACGAAGGGACGAAGGATCGGCGGTTGATCGTTCGCTTTCTCCGCCCCTTCGTCCCTTCGTCCCTGCGTCCCTTCCCCTCTCCATCGCCAGAATCTGCCACACGGCCTGCCGGCGCGACAGACCCAGCGAGCGGAACGCGTCCGCGGCCGCGAGGCGGAGCAACGTGTCGCGGGATACGGCGGCGCGGATTGAAAAAAGCCACGAGGCCACGGAGCCGCGAAGCCAGGAAGGGGATGCAGGAGCAGCCTTCGACCGCGAAGAAAGGGACGGAGGGACGGAAGGGCGGGGGGACGAAGGAGGCGGGGCAGAGGTCGCCGCGTGCGAAGAGTCGGAGGGAAGATCGCCCCCAGTCGTCGCACGCCGGCGGGCGGCAAGGATGCCGCGCATCTTGGCTTCGCTCAGTCCCCGTATCATTCGCAGTCCGAGCCGCAGCGCCGGACCACGGCGGCCCCAGTCGGAAGGATTCGTGTCCAAGGGTGGTTGCGGTACGGACTGCCCCCGCTCCCTCACGGTCGCCGATCGGATTCCCGCGGTCGCGGCGACGACCTCCTCATTCCCTGGTTCTATCGTATGATCCGTTGTGCCGGCGGGATGCCGACGCACCCCTTCGTCCCTTCCTTCGCGGTCAAAGGCTGCTCCTGCATCCCCTTCCTGGCTTCGCGGCTCCGTGGCTTCGCGGCTTTCCTCCAATGTGCAATCCCACTCGCTGTAGTTGACATCCACCGGCCGCACCTCCACGCCGTGCTCGATCGCGTCGCGCACAAGCTGGCCGGGCGTGTAGAACCCCAGCGGCTGCGAGTTCAGCATCGCCGCGCAGAACGCCGCCGGGTGGTAGCGCTTCAGCCACGCCGAGGCGTACACCAGCAAAGCGAACGACGCGGCATGGCTCTCCGGGAAGCCGTATTCCCCGAAGCCCTGAATCTGCTTGTAGATTTGCTCCGCGAACTGCTTGCTGTAGCCGTTGACCAGCATGCCGCGGATGAACTTGAGCTGAAACTTCTCGATTTGCCCGCTGCGGCGCCAGGCGGCCATCGCCCGGCGAAGCTGGTCGGCCTCGCCCGGGGTGAAGCCCGCCGCCACCACCGCCAGCCGCATGACCTGCTCCTGGAACAGCGGCACGCCGAGCGTCTTGTGCAGCACCTTGCGGACCGCGTCGTTGGGGTAGGTGACGGGCTCCAGCCCGTCGCGGCGGCGCAGGTACGGATGCACCATGCCGCCCTGGATCGGTCCCGGGCGAACGATGGCGACCTCGATGACCAGGTCGAAGAAGTTCCGCGGGCGCAGGCGCGGAAGCATGGACATCTGCGCGCGGCTCTCGATCTGGAACACGCCGATGGTGTCGGCGCGGCCGATCATGTCGTAGACGGCGGGGTCGGAGTCCGGGATGTCGAGGAGGGAGCGGGGAACAGGGAGCGAGGAACAGGGAACGGGGAACCGGGAACGGGCATCGGGGAGCGGGGGGCGAAAATCGGACAGGCGCTCGCGCGAGATGAGCTTGTCGCAAGGATCTCGATACGTGGAACCACGGCCGTCCGTCATTCCGGCAAGCGATTGCTCAGCGCGTGCAGCATGCGAGTGGTCTGTCCGATCGACTCCCAGGCGCTCTGGATTTCCGATACCATTCCGAGCTCCTGAGCAATAATCAACAGCGTCTCGAGTTCGGCCAGCGGCCCTCTCGCCACAGTCAGGAAGTGAATGTAGTCTTTTCGAGACTTCCGCGCATTCCCTTCTGCGATGTTGGCTGGAATGGAGACCGCCGCACGCCGCATCGGGCTCGTCAAGCCGAATCGCTCGTTGCTCAGCATCCGGTTCGTGATCTTGTAAATGTCCTTCGCAAGGGCGATTGACTTGCGCCATACCTCCAACTCTCGAAATGACGATGCCATGATGTGATCTCCTGTAGTGCTCCGACCATTTCCCGTTTCCCGATCCCCGATCCCCGATCCCCGATCCCTGTTGCCCGATCCCGCCGCCCAGCAGCCTAAAGCACTTGCTCAGCGCCGTGAGCATGCCGAGGGCGAGGCAATCCACCTTCAGGATTCCCAGCGCGTCGATGTCGTCCTTGTCCCATTCGATGAACGTACGGCCGGGCATGGCGCCGTTCTCCAGCGGAACAATCTCGCATAGAGGCGTCTCGGTGATCACAAAGCCGCCGACGTGCTGCGAGAGGTGCCGCGGAAAGCCCAACAGTTGCCGCACCAGCTTGACGATCATCCGCACCGTGCGGTCGGCCGGATTGAGGCCCGCGCTGTGCAAGGCGCGCCGCACGGATGACACACCCGCAGGAGCGGTCTCCGGCCGCGAATCTTCCAGGGGAGCGCGGGCATCTTGCCCGCAACCCGAACCCGCCGCAGACCCGCCGCCGTCTTCGCCGGGCGCGGCGTCGAGGTCCGTCCAGCCGTCGAACCACTCCACGCTCCTGGCCAGCGCATCAATGCGGTCCAGCGACAGACCGAACACCTTCGCCACGTCGCGGATCGCGGAGCGCGGCCGATAGCGGATGACCTCCGCGGTAATCCCCGCCCGCTCGCGGCCGTACTTGTTGTAGATATATTGAAACACCTCTTCGCGGCGCTCGTGCTCGAAGTCTACATCGATGTCCGGCGGCTCGTTGCGCTCCTTGCTGATGAAGCGTTCAAAGAGCAGGTCGTGCTTCGTGGGATCGACGGCGGTGATTCCGAGGTAGTAGCAGACCGCGGAATTCGCCGCCGACCCGCGTCCCTGGCACAGAATTCCGCGGCTGCGCGCAAAACGGCACAAATCCCAGACCGTGAGGAAGTAGTGTTCATACCGCAGCTCGCGGATCAGCGCCAGCTCGGCGGAAAGAAGGCACGAAGACACCTCGTGCCTCTCTGGGTGCCTTTGTGCCTCCGTGCCTTTGTGCCTCTCTCTCACAGCTTCCCACGTCAACTGTTCCAGAAACTCCATCGCCGTCATTCCCTCCGGCACCAGCTCGTGCGGATACTCGTAGCGCAGCTCGTCCAGCGAAAACGTGCAGCGCCGCGCGATCTCCACCGTGCGCTCCACCGCCGCACGGCCGATCGCCGCCAGCCGGCCGTCGACGTGCCGCGTGTAGCGCCGTTCGATCTCCTCCCGCGGCCGCAGGTGCCGCTCGGCGTTGGCGAACAACCGCGCGCCGGCCTCGGCCAGCGTGCACTTCTCGCGGATGCACGTCAGCACGTCCTGGAGGTAGCGCCGCTCGGGCGCGTGGTAGTGAACGTGGTTGCACGCCACCAGCGGAATGCCGGTCTGCTCGGAAAGCGCGGCGAGCTGCTCCAGCCGCGCGGCGTCCGGAACGTCGTACGCCAGCGAAGCCGCCAGGAACAGGTCGCCGGGAGGGAAGAGGGGGCGGTAGGAAGAGCAGCCACGGACCCGCAGAGAGAAGCCAGGAAGCCACGGAGCCGCAAAGCCACGAAGGGGAGGGTCGGCATCTTGCCGGTCATAATGAGTGGCGCCGGTGTCCGGCCGGAAGAAAAATGCAGTGCCGGAGTCCCGCCGGCGATCGTGCGAATCGTCCGCGTTCTGCCGAATATGAAGAAAAGTGTGCGAAGCGCGTGCAGAAAGGACCGGGAGCCCTGCCGCAAACGTCGGACAGCCGTCTACTTCTCCGGAAGCTTTTCCAGGCTGCGGATGAGTCCCTGCCAGACTCGATCGGTCTTGGCCAGCAGATCGTTCAACTCCGGCGATGCCAGCTTGATCGTCGCCCTTCCGTCTTCCTTCATTGGTTCTCCCTTCGTGGCTTCGTGGCTCCGTGGCTTCGTGGTTTCCGGGTACAACGATCCCGATCAACCCCTCCGCCAGCTCGGCGATGTCCGCCAGCCGGATTTCGCACTCGCCTTTCTTGCACCGCAACCGCCCGCGCGTGATCAGCCGGCACAACATGGCGTACGCGTGGCGGTCGGGCGCCAGCAGCACAATCGGCGGCGCGTCCACCGGCGTGATCTCGGCGCCGATGATGAGCCGCAGCGGATTCTGAGTTTTGGATTTTGGATTCTGGCTTGCCCCTTCGTCCCTCCGTCCTTCCGTCCCTTCGTCCCTTGCTTCGCCGTCAGAGACCGCTTCTACATCCCCTTCGTGGCTTCGTGACTTCGTGGCTTCGTGGCTTTCCTCTAACTCCTTCACCGCCACGTGCGCCCGCACCACGCCCGCCAGCGAGTTGCGGTCCGTGATCGCCAGCGCCGCGTAGCCCAGTTCCGCGGCCTGCTGCACCAGCTCCTCGGGGTGCGATGCGCCGCGCAGAAACGAGAAATTGCTCAGGCAGTGCAGTTCGGCGTACGCGATCTCGACATGGCCGGCGCATTCCGAGGGTTCGGCGCTCCCGGGCGTCGCCCCGCTGTCGGCTTGGTTTTCATGCGGGGTGTTGTCGTTTCGCTCTTCCCGCCGCGCGGACATGAACTTCCCCGGACGCAGTTTCGCCGGTGTCAGAAACCGCGGCATGTACGCCCATCTCCCTGATGCAGTCAGTATACCTAACAAAATACGAATTGCAACGGGACCCCCTGAGAACGACGCGCCGGCGCCCGAATGGCGAGCAGCGGGACGGGAGCGCTTCGAGTCGCCCCGGCTGCGGGCAAGAGCGCTGTCGGTCACCCACGGAACGGCAGTCTTTCGCCCCGCTGGCGCTGGGTCTTGCGCGGCTCGGATTCCCATCGCTTACGCCATGGGCTACGGTCTTTCGACGCTCCGCGGCTGGTGTTCACGCTGTCGCATTCCTTGGGCTGAGGTTGCCGGGTACGCTCTCTCGCCGCTCCGCGGAGGAGACAAGACGATACGGCGACGGCGCAACGGATCGGCGGCCGGCGCGCTTGCATCCCCGAGCCGCCGGACCCTACTGCCACGGACGCCACCCAACGTATACTGCCCCGACCATTCGTGCCCTGCCGTGCCCGGGACAGCTTGGCCCGCTGCAAGAGCCGGGGCGATCTTCCGCACGGACAGCCCACGCGTGGTCTCTCGGATCGAAACTGTCGGTCCACGTACCGCCGGATCGCGTGGCATGACCTTTGTCTATGACCTGATCTACGCCCTCGCGCTAGTCGTCGGCTGGCCGTGGCTCCTGTATCGCCGCTGGAAACGCGGCCCCGGGAGTCTCGCGCTTCGCGAGCGGCTCGGGAACGTCCCGGCCCGTCCCGTCGCGGCGCACTGCGTGTGGATTCACGGCGTCTCGCTGGGGGAGATCAACGCGACGCGCACGATCGTGGCCGAGCTCGGCCGGCGAAGCCCCGAGTCGGTCATCGTCGTTAGCAGCACGACGAACACCGGCCTTGCGCGGGCTCGCGAGCTGTATCCCGACCTGATCGTCTTCCGTTTTCCGCTGGACTTCTCGTTCGCCTTGCGGCGGGTCTTCGAGCGAATCCGTCCGTCCATCATCGTGCTGATGGAGCTGGAGGTCTGGCCGAACCTGGTCGAGGTCGCGCGCCGCCGCGCGGTCCCGGTGGTCGTCGCCAACGGCCGTCTCACGGAGGACAAGAGCCTGCGCGCGTTTCGGCGCCCGCTGATCCGAACGGTAGCGCGGCGGATGTTCCGCAACCTGCGCTGGGTCGGTGCACAGGAGCCCTCATACGCCCGGCGGTTCATCGAGCTGGGCGTCCCCCCGCAACGAGTGGAGGTCGTCGGCTCGGTCAAGTACGACGCCGCCGATGTGGCTGACTGGATTGCGGGTCAGGAGGAGCTTGCCGACTCGATGGCGATCGATCGCCATCGGCCGCTGTGGGTCTGCGGCAGCACCGGGCCGGGCGAGGAGCTGATCGTTCTCGACGCGTATCGCTCGCTGCTCGGCCGCTATCCTGGACTGCAATTGGCGATCATCCCGCGCAAGCCGGAGCGCTTCGACGAGGTCGCCGAACTCATCCGCGGCCAGGGCTTCGCGTGCCTGCGCCGCAGCGGAAAGCCGCCGCTGGTTCCCCCGGACGTTGCGTCGCCCCGGCCGGTCTTTCTGGGCGACACCATGGGCGAGTTGCGGAAGTTCTACGGACTGGCGACGGTGGTATTTGTGGGCCGGTCGCTCGTGCCGATGGGAGGCTCCGACGTCATGGAGGTCGCCGGTCTGGCCAGGCCGCTCGTCGTCGGCCCGCACACGGAGAACTTCGCCGAAGCTGTGGCGCTCCTGGTCGAGTCCGGCGGCTGCCGGCGGATTGCAGCGCCCGGCGAGTTCCTGTCCGCCCTCGCGGACTGGCTTGCCGACGAGGACGCGCGTCGCCGCGCCGGGCGGGCCGCGCGCGAAGCGATCCTCTCCCGCCGCGGCGCGACAGACGCGACCGTGCAGCGCATCCTGGAGTTTTCGCAGAGCTAGCTGCCGGCGCACGACGCCGCACAAGAACGGAGGCCCGCATGCCGGAGCATCCCGCGCGGCGACCCGGAGCGGATTCGCCGACACCACCCGGCGTGCCCGTCTGTCCGCAGTGCGGGTATGACCTGACGGGAATTCCCGAAAGCCGTTGCCCGGAGTGCGGATTCGGCTTCGAGCATCGCGCGATCCGCGAACTCGCGGAGACCGAGTACGCGGTGGCGCTCGTCGCCGCCTGGCGATCGACCCGGCGCGCCGTCGCCGGCGTGGCCCTGATTCTGCTCGGAGGGATCATGCTCCGCGGCGGCGGCGGCGACGCGCTCCCGATGATGCTGCTGACCCTCGTCCCATTCATCGGCCTGCTCGTCTGGCGCCGCAGCGTCGCTCGCGGAAGGCTCGCCGTTCCCGAATGCCTCCTCGCCGTCGTGTGCTGGCCTGTCGCAGCGGTGATGATCGTGGCGGCACCGCAGCTCGTGGTCGTGGCGGGTGTCGGCGCCGTGTTCTGGGGATGGGTGACGTTCGGCGGATCGGCGTTCAGGTCGCCCCGCGCGGTGCAAAATCTGAGCCCGTCTCAGCGCCGCCGGCTCAGGCTCGCGCGCGTCGCGATGTGGTCGGCGCTCTCGGTCGGGACCCTCGCGAGCGCTTCGCTCGCGTGGTGACCTCGCGAAAGGGCCCATGTGTCCCATAACTCATGCGGCGCGCTCTCGGACGATGCCGCGCTTGTGCACGGCGCTTGAATGTGCACGCCGTGCCGGCTATGGTTGAGCACAGTTGGGCGGCGCGCTCATTCAATTCCGCACCGTCCACGAGTCGTCGATCGCATGTGAACGCCCGTTTCGGGCCGGCACGCGAACGCAACGTAAACCACGTCTGTTGGGGGCGCCCATGCGCCGTACGTACTCTATTGTTGCGCCGAGGTACGCGCAGTACGTCCACTGCGCGCAGTTCACGGCTGAATCCCAACCTCACTCCGGTGCGACGTCGTGCGACTGCTCGTCGCCGGCGGCGGTGCGGCATGCGCCGCTCGGGCGCTTCGCGGCGACTGTCCTCGCTGGCGCCCTCGGGGTCGCCACCGCGTCCGCCGACGGCAACATTCAGTTCGTCGAGAACGTGACCTGCGGCATCGCCTACGATCTCAGCGGCTCGCTGCTGGGCGCGTCGCTGGCCATCGGAGACTACGACGGCGACGGCTGGGAGGACGTGCTGCTCACCGGCGGCCGGCCGGCGGGAATGCGGCTGTATCGCAACCAGGGCGACCGTACGTTCGCGGATGTGACGGCGACCGCAATCCCGACCGGGTTGCCCTGGGCCAGCGGCGTGATGCTGCTCGACATCGACAACGACGCCGACCCGGACATTATCTTCGCGCGCGAGGCGAACAACCGCGCCTGGACCGGGTTCGGCTGTCTGACCAACGACGGCGGCGTATTCACGCTCGTAAACACACCGCTCGAGTTCGCGAAGGCCGACGGGCGCCTGGGCGGGCTGGCCGCCGCCGATCTCGATCTCGATGGCGCGCTCGACATCGTGAAGGTCCACTACATGGGTGTGGGCTTCGTCCTGCAAAACGACGGTGCCGGCGGGTACACCGATGCGACCGCGAGCATGTGCCTGGGCCTGGCCGCACCGCGGAACTCCTGGTCGCCCGCCTTCGGCGACTACAACAACGACGGATACCAGGACGTTCACGTCGCGATCGACTTCGACCCGGACGTGCAGTTTCGCAACGCCGGCAGCGGCGAACTGGTGGACGTCAGCGTCGAAGCCAACGTGACCAACGCCGGCAGTGATATGGGCCTGGCCGTGGCCGACATGGACAACGACGGCGACCTCGACATCTACTCCACGAACATTCTCCCGCACGTTCTGTATGTAAACGATGGCCGAGGCCGCTTCGTCGACGAAGCGTTCGAGCGCGGCGTATCCCGCAGCAGCGTCGCGATCGGGCGAGGCTGGGGAACGGAGTTCGCCGATCTCGACCTCGACGGCGACCTCGATCTGGTGCTCGTGGACGGCAGCGTCGAAGGCGCCGTATTCGAGAACGACGGCTTCGGTTACTTCGCAAAAATCGAAGCGACCGGGCCGAGCGACCTCAACGCCTACGCCCTGGCCGCGTTCGACCACGACCACGACGGTGACCTCGATCTGCTGCAAGCCGCCAGCATCGGCTGGCCGCGGCTGCTGGAGAACGTCTCGCCCGGGGCCGTCGGCCGGCACTGGCTGAGTGCGCGGCTCGAAGGCACGTTCACCAACCGCGACGGCGTCGGGGCGCGCGTCCGCGTGACGGCGGGCGGGCGGCAGATGATCCGCGAGGTGCAGTGCGGCAGCAGCTTCAAGACCTGCGGCTCGCGCGCCCAGCACTTCGGCCTGGCCGATGCGGAGACCGCCGACCGCGTCGAGGTGCTGTGGCCGTCTGGCATGGTCACGCTGCTGGAGAACGTCGCCGCCGACCAGTCCCTGCACATCGTCGAGCCTAACCCCGACCTGAACCACGACGGCGCGATCGAGCTGGGAGACCTGCAAGTTCTGCTGCTGAACTTCGGCGGATCCGGCGGCGTTGAGGACGGCGACTTCAATGGCAACGGCGTCGTGGATTTGGCCGACCTTTCGAGCCTGCTGACGGCCTACGCGCTGTTCGCGCTCTGACGCGACGGCTGACAACGTCTCTCGTGGCCGCTTCCACAGGCACGCCACGCCGGAATTAGAGCGCGCCATCGCGGGCGATCGTCATCGCATTCTCCGAGCCGGGGTTCAGTGTTCATGCACGCCTGCTCCGCGCGCCGAGCCGCAGTGTGCTCCGGACCGCAGCGCATGCCGAGCCGCGGAGTGGCGAGAGAACATAGCCCACGGCGTAAGCCGTAGGGATTCCGCCTTGTGGCGACACCAGCCCCGGAGGGGGCGATAGAGCGTCGCGTCGATCGGGCGCGCGATCGCTTGCGGTGCACGCCAAAAAGCGGCATTCGACAGGCTTGTTCCCGCGGTCCGTGCCGAGTGCGATCCCGCCGCCGATCCCATAAGATACGGCTCGCGCGCCGCCACGGCTGCACGCGCGCGCCTGCACCAGGAGCACACAATGTCGAGTTGCACGATGCGTCGTCTCGCGTGGGCCGCGGTGGCCTGCGCGATCGCGCTGCCGCACACAGGATGGACGATGGACATTCCCGAGAACTCGCCCGTGGCCGACGCACTGCGGAAGGCGGAGGCCGCGATCCAGAAGATCGTCTCGCTTCCCGACGGCGAGCGCAACTTCGACAACACCGTCGGCGCGATCGACGACATGATCGTGACCCTGCGGCTCGACACCGAGTTCACGCAGTTCATGGCGCAGGTGTCCACCGACGCCCGCGAGCGCGAGGCCGGCCAGCTCGCCGAGGAGCACGTGCGGAACTTCTACACCGAGCTGAACCATCGGGAGGACTTGTACAAGGTCGTGAAGGCGTACGCGGCGACCAAGCCCAAGCTCGAAGGCGAGCAGAAGCGCCTGCTGGAGTTCGTGCTGCGCGACTTTCGCCGCGCCGGCATGGACCTGCCCCCCGAGCAGCGCGAGCGCCTCAAGCAGATCGAACTCGAGCAGAACAGGCTCGAGATCGAGTTCGACCGCAACATCCGCGACGACGAGACGCGCGTCCCCCTTAATGCGGACGAGCTCAAGGGGGTGCCGGAAGACGTGATCGCCAAGCAACCGCGCGCCGGCGACGTGATCCTGTGGGGCATGGAGTATCCGTCGTACGTGCCGCTCATGACCTACTGCGAGAACGAGGCCACGCGCGCCAAGGTCTACGTCGCGTACAAGCGACGCGCGGGACGCAAC
>JABRWC010000103.1:0-10650 GCA_039961675.1 Phycisphaerae bacterium | reverse complement strand
GCAGTACCTGGCATGCACCCTGCGCCACCTTCTCTTCCATTCGCACCGCATCGTCTATCGCATCGAGGCAGAACCGGCGATCGTCCGCGTTCTGTATATACGCCACATGGCGCAACGCGCAGCCGGCGAGCCCGTTGCCGAGGGCAGCGGCGAGGTGTCCGAAGCATGACCGCCCGCGACATCATCCCTCATCCCGGCCGGGCGTTGACCGTCTGCATCGACACCGATGAACCACCGGCGATGATCACGCAGGCGAGCGCCAACGCCCGCTTCGCCTACGCCGAGTTCTTCGGCGACCAGATCGCCAGCGACCACACCCGCAAGGTCTATCGCCACGCCGTTCACCGGTTCCTGTCCTGGTGCGAGTCCGAAGGGCTGGAACTGGCCCGCATCCCGCCCGGCGCCGTGGGCCGCTACATCCGTACCCTGGCGACGAGCGACGGCAAGCCGGCATCCAAGCCGACGCAGAAGCTCCACCTGGCCGCCATCCGCAGGTTCTTCGACACGCTGGTGCAGCGCCACGCCGTCGCGCTGAACCCGGCGACATCCGTTCGCGGACCCGTCGTGCGCAACGTCACCGGCAAGACGCCGGCGACCGACCCCGCCCTCGCCCGCGCCCTGCTCCGCTCTATCGCCACGTCCGACGTGGTCGGACTGCGCGACCGGGCGATTCTCGCCACGCTGATGTACACGGCCTGCCGCGTCGGCGCGGTCTCGAAGCTCCGGCTTCGCGACTTCTACACCGACGGCCGCCAGCATTACCTGCGCTTCGACGAAAAGGGCGGCGCGGACCGGCAGATCCCGTGCCGACATGACTTGCAGGCCTACATCGAGGAGTACATGGCGGCGGCTCCCTGCGGCCCGGACGCGCCGCTCTTCCGCGCGGCGCTCGGCCGGACGCTGCAACTCTCCCAGCGCCCGCTCCTGGCCAAGGACATTCACCGCATGGTCAAGCGCCGGCTGAAGGCCGCCGGCCTTCCCGCCATCCTCACCTGCCACTCCTTCCGGGCTACGACGGCGACCGACCTGCTGGAGCAGGGCGTGCCGCTGGAGGACGTGCAGGAGCTGCTCGGCCATGCCGACCCGCGCACGACGCGGCTCTATGACCGCCGCGACCGGACCGTCACGCGCAACGTGGTCGAGCGGATTTCAATCTGAGTCGCGCAACTGCAACAGAAATGTCATTCACAAACGGCGCGCGATGCGCTATGGTCAGGCACGTCAACCAACAAGCACACATGTCCGCACCGAATCCGCTCCACCTCGCCAACACCGCCCAGCAGATGGCCCGCAGCGCGCCGGCCTCCGATGCAGTCGTCTTCAACAAGGTCGCGATGGTGTGCATGGGAGTCATGGCCGCCGCGTCGGTCATGCAGGTGTTGCAACCGCTGCTCCGCGACCTGAACCGCAAGCACGCGGCCGAAGACCAGCGCCGGATGCACGGCCGCGGACGCTGAAGCGGTCCGTGCTTCGCTCCGGGTGCTCCGCCGGTTACGATCAGGGGCATGGCGGAACGCGATCACCACGATCATTCCCTGGCGGCAAGCGAGCCGAAGCTGACCGTCCCGGAGGACCTGATGGTCGCGGTCTACGACCAGTTGCGGGCGCTCGCCCAGCAGCACCTCGCCTCTGAGCGTCCCGGGCACACGCTCTCCGCCACCGCCCTCGTGCATGAGGCATACCTCCGCCTGGCCGCCGGGCGGCGCGTGCCCTGGGCCGCCGAAGCCCACTTCTACGCCGCGGCGGCCGAGGCCATGCGCCGGATTCTCATCGACCACGCCAGGGCACGCTGTGCCGCCCGCCGGGGCGGACCGGGGGCGCGAAAGGCCGCCCTCCGGCTCACCGAACTCCCCGATCCGGCATCCGATGAAGATTGCGCCGGATTCCTGATCCTCGACGGGTTCATCTCCCGCTTAGAGAGCGCCGACCCGCAGGCGGCGGCGGTCGTTCGCCTGCGGTACTTCGCCGGCTTGAGCATCGAGGCGACGGCACGGGCCCTTTCCGTGTCGGAGCCCACGGTGAAGCGGGCATGGACATTCGCGCGGGCCTGGCTCAAGGAGGCTATCGAGCGCGAGTCATAGGAGGTTCCAGCAATGGACCAGGACCTGGCGCGCGTTCGAGAACTGTTCGACGAAATCATCCAGGCAGACCCCGAGGACCGCTCGGCCCTGCTGACGGCGCGGTGCAACTCCGATGGTGCGCTCCGCAAGCGCGTCGAGGCGCTCATCGCGACCGCCGAGTCCGACGATCCGTTTCTCTCTCAACCAACCCGGTCCGACGCCTTCATGGCCACGGTCGCCGCCGCGCCTCTGTCCGAGCGGCCCGGCACGCGCATCGGGCCGTACAAGCTCCTTCAGCAGATCGGCGAAGGCGGCTTCGGCGTCGTGTTCATGGCCGAACAGGACCAGCCGGTCCGGCGGCGCGTCGCGCTCAAGGTCATCAAGCTGGGCATGGACACCCGCCAGGTCGTCGCGCGCTTCGAGCAGGAGCGCCAGGCGCTCGCGCTCATGGACCATCCCAACATCGCCAAGGTACTCGACGCCGGCGCCACCGAATCCGGGCGGCCCTACTTCGTCATGGAGTACGTCAAGGGCGACCCGATCACCGAGTTCGCCGACGCGCACAAGCTCAGCGTGCCGGAGCGACTGCGTCTCTTCGAGCAGGTCTGCGCAGCCGTGCAGCACGCCCACACCAAGGGCGTCGTGCATCGCGACCTCAAGCCGCGCAACGTGCTCGTGTGCATGAGCGACGGCCGGCCCTTCGCCAAGGTCATCGACTTCGGCATCGCCAAGGCGACCGGCGCGCGACTGACGGAGAAGACACTCTTCACCGAGCATCGCCAACTGATCGGCACGCCCGAGTACATGAGCCCGGAGCAGGCCGAGGGCTCGCCCGACATCGACACGCGGACGGACGTGTACTCGCTCGGCGTGCTCCTGTACGAACTGCTCACCGGCGCGACGCCGTTCGACGCCGAGCGCCTGCGTTCGGCCGCGTACGCCGAGATGCAGCGGATCATCAAGGAGGAAGACCCGCCCGCGCCGAGCCTGCGTCTCTCCCGCGACCTGCGCGCCCTTGCCGTGGCAGCGACCGCGCGCGGGGCGGAGCCGGGCCGGCTCGGCACGCTCATCCGGGGCGAACTCGACTGGATCGTGATGAAGGCGCTCGACAAGGACCGCGCCCGGCGATACGAGTCCCCCAGCCAGCTCGCGGGAGACGTGCAGCGACATCTTTCCGGTGAGCCGGTCACCGCCGCGCCTCCCAGCACGATGTATCGCGTGCGTAAGTTCGCTCGCAGGCATCGAGGGCGCGTCGTCGCAGCCGGCACTGTGGCTGCGGTGCTCGTGCTCGGGACAGCATCGACGAGCGTCGGCTTCGCGCTCGAAGCCAGGCAGCGGCAGGCCGCCGAGCAGGCCGCGGAGACGGCCGTCGCCGCACGCGACGCCGAGGCCCAGGCGAGGGCCGAAGCCGAAAGCCAGCGACGCGCCGCCGAGCAGAACGCCTATGTCGCCAATCTCCTGGCGGCGGCGAGTGATCCCTACTCCGCGCGCCAGCGGCTGGACGCCTGCCCGGAACACCTCCGGGGATGGGAATGGAACTACCTGAACGCGAAGTCGGACACAAGCAACCTGGTGATCCGCGAGGCTACACCTCCCTCGTTCGGTTCGCCCAACTCGTGGTTCTCGCCCGACGGCAGCCGAATCGTCACGACCGGGAACTGGGGTTCGGCTACCGGCCTGCGCAATGCCGCCGTCAAGGTGTGGGATGCCGCCACGGGTGAGCGCGTGCTGACACTACCGGGTGAAAGCTACGGCGCGGCATTCTCCCCCGACGGCGCGCGCATCGCTGTCTGTACTGGTGTCGGCGTGCGTATCTGCGACGCCACATCCGGGCGCACGCTCGTGGAAATCCCCGCTGACCAGGCGAACCGGGCATGGTTTTCTCCGGATGGAACCCGGCTGCTGAGCCAGGCCAGCGGCGAAGCGTTTCGCCAAGTGTGGAACGCCGAAACCGGCGAACTCGTGACGACGCTTCCCCCGCGCGGGAAGCGCTCATACGGCTCCTTCGCGCTCTGGTCATCAGACGGCCGGCGCATTCTCGCCGACAGCGGCCAGCACGCCGCTTCCTTGTGTGACGCCTCATCGGGCGAAGCAATCGTGACGTTCACCGGCCACGCCGACGACGTGCTGACCGCCCGCTTCTCGCCGGATGGCTCACGCCTCGTCACAGGCAGTGCTGACCGGACTGCAAGAATCTGGAATGCTGCAACCGGCGAGTTGCTCGCGCTACTGGCAGGCCACCGGAGCAATGTCGTCAGCGCGACATTCTCTCCCAAGGGCGATCGCGTTCTAACGGTCTCATGGCAGGGTGATGGCCGCATCTGGGACGCCGCCACCGGACAGCTCCTAGCCGCGTTCGACAACGGCGAACCCGGTGGTTTCGGCAGCGGCTTCTCACCGGATGGACGAGCCGTGCTCACGACTGCAGGCCCCGGCGCACAACTGCGGGACGCCGAGTCGGGCCGGCTGCTCGCTCAACTCCAGGGACACAGCGAGTGGATTCACGACGCCGCGTTCAGCCCCGATGGCCAGCGGATCGTCACCGCCTCCTACGACGGCACGCTCCGCCTCTGGAATGCCGACCCGGCAGCCCACGCTAATCCGGCCGTGCTCCTGGCGCCAGTTGACCAGTACGAGAACGGCGGCGTGGACCACCTTGAGTTCAGCGCCGACGGCCGGCGACTGCTGTCCGGTGACGACTGGGGGAACGTGTACGTGTGGGATGCCAACACCTCCGCCCTGATCTCACGCCTGAGGCATGATGATGTTCCGCCCCGCAGCATTTCATCCGGCAGGCAGCCGGTCTTCCTCGCCCGCGGGTCTTCCGTGCTGACATGGGAAGGAGGCAAGGGCACCTTGCACGTACAGGACATTCAGACAGGTCAAGAAGTTCCGCCGCCGTTTGCGATACCGAACAGTCAATCGGTCAAGCGGCTCGACTTCAGCGCGGACCGGACCAAGGCGCTGGTACTCTTCAGCGATGGCCTGCTGCGACTGGTCAATCTTGCCTCCGGCGCCGTGCTCATGGAGCGAGCCGGCGTGCCCGAAGGCACAGGCATCGAGCTGAGCCCCGACGCATCTCTGATCGGCGTGAGAGATGACCGAGGGTGGCGCTTCCTTGACGCCGCGACCGGGCAGGAAATCACCCGGCTGGACGGCCCGACTGAGCACCAGGGATTCATCGTGTTCAGCCCCACGAACGACCGCGTCACCACCGTCGCGGAGGACCGCACGGTCCGGCTGTGGGAGGTGCGGACGGGGAGGATGCTCGCTGTACTGGCGCGATGGAACGACCGTGAGTCCGGTTCCGGAGCGCCCGTCTTCTCGCCGGACGCAAGCATGGTCATCACCCGCGATGGACCGCTGGTCCAAGTCTGGAACGCATCAGACGGGAAGCATATCACCGACCTGCGCGGCCACATCGAGGAAGTCCTTGATGCGGCGTTCTCCCCAGACGGTTCTCGCGTCGCGACGTGCGGCCGGGACAACACCGTGCGCCTGTGGGACCCCGCCACCGGCACCAACCTCGCGATCATGCGCATTCGCCCATTCGACGAGGGGGGCCTGTGGACCCTCGCCTTCAGCCCCGACGGTACGCGCTTGGCGGTCGGCAGCTATGACGGTCCGGTGTACATGTTCGACGCCCGCTCCACCCACGATCGTCGCGTTCGGTAAACGCACTGCTGCATCGCAGAACAGGACACACCCGATGGCATCACTCACCATCACCACCGGTCCCCACGCCGGCGACTACTACCCGCTCGGCAGGCGCACGCTCGTCATCGGCCGCGACGAGGGCTGCCCCGCCCAGATCGTGGACGACCAGGTCAGCCGCAAGCACGCGCAGGTTCGCTGGGCGGATGGCCGCTACGTCGTCCTGGACATGAAGAGCGCCAACGGCACGCTCGTCAACGGAAGGCCGCTGACCGGGGAACTGGAACTCGCGGAGGGTGACGAAATCACCGTGGGCAACTCCCGGCTCATGTTCAGCGAGCAGGACTTCCCGGACCGCGAGAGCGCCCTCGCCCACTGGCGACGCCGCGGCCAGCGCGACCGGTCAACACTGATGCCATGACCGTCCCGGGACAGCCGCGTGAGGGTCGGTTCTCGCCGGGGCTGAGGGTGCCTGTGCAGCGGCGCCGACCGGGTGTCCTTGTGTTTCAATGCGTTAGCTGTTCGCGGGCGGCGGGCGAGCACGCAACTGTCACAAATATGTCATAAATGTGCCACAAATATGTAACAGTGCTGCGGTACACTGAAAGTGCAATGGAGACATTGTAGCTACATAATCCACAATGGAGGACATTATGAAAACACTACTTAATAAATACATGGCGTGGTCCTGTATGGCTCTTGCCGCCGCCTTTCTGGTAGCCGGCACTCCGGGCCAGAGCCATGCCGCCTTCAACCTGGGCACGGCGTCGGGTTCTGATCTCGCTGTCATCAGCGACATTCTCGCGTTTGGTGCCGCCGTCGGCGTCTGCGGCGACTACAAGGGCGGCGAATGCTCCGAGAAGGGTGCGGTTCAGAAGTGCAAATCCAAAAATGGCGACAAGCTGTGCCAGACCTGCGACTCATATCCCCACTGCCCGAAAGGCGTCACATACTGCTGGGGTTCTGGTAGCAAAGGTGATTGCTGGGGCAAGGAGACCGGCTTCACGACTGATATAAAAGACAACGCCGTGCTGGATCGGTTCTAATCGCTAGCACCAATGGTCGCGTGATAACGCGACGCCAACTTTACACTCTCCTGGGCCACGGTCACACCGTGGCCCCTTTTTTAGCCGGGCGCGGGTAGCGCGCCGCATCACCAATCAATCGAGTCAATGACAGTCGTCCGCTCGGCGGCCGTGAGGCCCTCACCGTGACCGGACTCGCGCATCCACGGAACCCTGTGCCGCGCGATGCCCTCGAACAGCCGGACGGAGGGACGCACTTCCGCGTTGAGGTTGCGGCCCTTGATGCGGATCTTCTGGCCCGCCGCCGAGAGGGTGATGCCCTCTGAGGGGTCGAAGGCGACCCGCTCCAACCAGCCGTAGCCGATGGCGACGATGGAGCCGTCCTTGCGGCGCAGCTCCAGCATGACGGCGCGGTCGCGGATGCCCCGCAGCCAGCCGAAGGCGCCCAAGTCGTCGCAGGCATCCGCTTCTGCATGGTCGGTCGCAATGCCGAGGCGGGAATCCCGGTTCGTCACGTAGCGTTGCAGCACGGCGCTATCGCTCATGGATCATCCGCTCCTGTTCAAGGTGCGTCGCTCGCCCGGCGTCGTGGATCGCCGCCAACTGTTCCAGCCGTTGAAGCGTGGTCGCCCGCTCCCGCAGGTGGCGTCCCGCCACAAACTCCGTCGCCGTGAGCCGGTCGTCGGATCTGCTCACTGCCTCCAGCAGAGCTTCCTTGTCGTCGGTGTAGATGGTCGCGCTCTCGCGCCCGCGCGAGACCGAGACGTAGAACTGCTCCCGCGACGACGCCGGCAGTGAGTTGGACGACTGACCGATGAACACGCGGTCCACGGTCTTGCCCTGCGACGCATGGCTGGTCACGACGTAGCCGTGCGCCAGGTGGCCGTAGTCCTTCGAGACCGTCCAGCCGTTGGCCAGCACGATGTTGCCGCCGGCGTCGAAGCCGCGCACCGTGTAGAGCGCGCCGTTGTTGAGCCGGTGCCGGCCGTCGGCCGTGGTCCCGTTGCGCGTGATGCGCAGCACGTCGCCTGGGGCGATGGGCAGCACCGACGGCCGGTAGAGCTGGAAGCGTTCCGCCTGGTCCAGCGGCAGCGGCTCATCGCCCACGATGACCCGCTCGCCCTTGCGGTGCCCCCTTGCGTTCTGGTGATAGACCAGCACGTCGCCCGGCGAGTAGTTGAGCGGGTCGGCCTTCTCTGCCCCCGTGAGGTTTGCGCTCTCCAGCGCCAGGAAGGTGCGTTCGCCCTCACCCAGCCTTCCCGCCTGCTTGAGCCGGGCGCGAATCTCGTCGGTGATCCACTCGCCCTCCAGGTGTGTCGGCGAGACGACGAGCGCCGTCTTCCCCTCTTCGACCGTTGCCACGTAGTCCTCGGCGAGCGCCTTGTAGCGCTCCGTCTCGCCGACCTCGCGTATCCAGCCCAGCCGGTCCAGCTCGCGGAAGCCGTCCTCCGTCCGTCCTTCAGAGAGTGCCCGCACGGCTTCCCGGTAATCGCCGCGCTGCCTTTGTATCTCGCGTATCTCGGCCGGGACCAGACCCGCCTCCTCTTCGAGCAGCCGCAGCGCCGCGCCGCGTTCGACTGACCCGTGCTGCCTTCGGTCGCCGGAGAGTATGACCCGCGCGCCAAGACGGTCGGCCAAGTCGAACACCCGGCCCATCATCCGCGATCCGAGCAGCCCGGCCTCGTCGATCCAGATGACCTGCCCGGCTATCCGGGCCTGCAACCGCTCGTCCACCAGCAGCCGCGACACGGTGTCCGCGTCGGCGAAACCCTCGACCTCGCGCAGCACGCCGCGGCTGGCGTCGGCCGAGGGAGCAAACACGAAGACCCGCTTGCCGCCGGCCTCGATGCCCGCAACCGCTTCCTTCATCATTGTCGTCTTGCCCGTGCCGGCGGCGCCGCGAACCAGGATGACGCGGTCGTTCGAGTCGAGCACGTGCCGCACCGCACGCCGCTGGTCGGCGTTCAGCCATTCGCGCTTGAGCACGTAGCCTGGGGTGCCGAGCGGGCGGCACGTCCCGCGGCCGTTACGGGCGAAGGCGAGCATCCGCGTCTCTTCCTCCAGGACGCTGCGCGTCGTGGCGAGCCGGCGTCCCTTGCGTTCCGCCACGACCAGGTGCTCCGCCGCCAGGCTGCGCGTCACCGACTCCGGCGATGCCTTGCCCACCGCCCGTTTCATCGCTTCCGTGAGCAGCTTCCGCTCCGGCACGACGGCGCTGCGCTCGAAGCAGTGTCCGACGGCGTGCAGCGCCGCTTCGCGGGCCGCACGCCCGTCCTCCGGCAGGCTCTCCATGCCGAGCCGGCCCTTCACCCCTTCAAGCGCCGCCAGTTCGTCGGCCGTCATGCGCGACATCCACTCGCCCCGCAGCTCGTCGAGCGCCAGGTCCTTCTGCTTCTTCTCGCGCGTCTTCGCGCCCAGTTCGCCCTTGGCCTGCGGGTCGGTAACACCCTTCTCCCTGGCCATTTCCTCGATGAGGGCCGTCCGCCGCGAGAACTTCTCGATGGCCGACTGCGGCACGCCGGCCAGTTCCCAGCCCTGCTTCGTGCGCTGCGTCGGCAGGCCGAGTTCCTCCAGCCGCCGCGCCAGGCGCGCATGGAACACCGCCTCGAAGAACGGCGCGTCGCGCTTGAGCGACGCGAACTGGCCCGCTTTCCAGCGGGATTCGTGGTCGTCCCACGTCGTGTTGAACACGAAGCAGTGCGCGTGCAGGTGGGGGTCGGGCACGCCCTCGACCGGCCGCGCCGTGAAATGCACGAACTCGCCGATGACCATGTTGCCGGTCGTGCGGTCCTCGTTGCGCCCGCCCGCGCGCACGCGCGTCTGCATCTCGGCTTCGATGTCTTCCATCGTCGCCTCGACCGATTCGCGGAAGGCGTCCAGGATGCGCCCGTCGCGCGTGAGGCCGTACAGTATCGAGACCGACTTCGGCACGTGGAAGTTGAAGTCGTAGCCGACGCGCCGCTCGCGCTTGGTGCGCGGCGTCAGCGGCTCGCCGGTTACCGGGTGGCGATTCTCGCACAGCGCGTCCCAGTCCTCCCGCCCGACGTTGCCGGACAGCCCGAGACGCGCCGCCCCATTGCCTTTCCAGACGCCGACGAGTTCCTGCCCCTCCGAGTAGTAATCGGAGGTCGAGTAGTAGCTCTTGGCCCGGTCCGGCGAGTTGTTCTGGGTGATGCGAAGCATGGTGACGCGATAGTTCCTACCGCGTCATTCGCCATCGTCAAGAACTTGTTCGCGTAGGGGTTGCTTTCTTTCACGGGGTTTCACGGCGCTTCGACGCGCGCGACTTGGACTTCGCCGCTTTCCGCCGGCGCAGGTAGCCCGCGGGATCCGACGGGTAGCCCGCCGCCGCCGCGAGAATCACCGACGGCGTGTCGCGGAAGCAGGCGAACTCCCCGTCGGCTGAAAGCGTCTCCACCTGCTCTTTCACTTCGCGCAGAAACGTAGCCGGGTCGGCGCTGTATCCCGCCGCCGCGCGGCGCAGCACCCACGGCGTGCGCCGGAAGCACCGGAACTCCGGGTCGTCGCTCAACCGCCTCGCCGCCTGCAACACGTCGCGCAGGAAGGCGCCCGGATCAGCCGGCGCGTTGATGGCTGCGGCACGCAGCAGCCACGTCGAATCCTTCAGGCGCGTGAACTCGGGGTGCTTCGCCAGGAGCTTGACCTGCCGCGCGACGCCGCGCAGGAAACCCGCCGGATCGGCCGCATGGCCGATTACCGCGCGCCGAAGCACCCACTCCGTGTCCTTGAACATCGCGAACTCAGGATCATCGTTCAGGGCCTTCACTTTCCGCATGACGCCACGCAGAAACTCCGCGGCGTTCGACCGGTAGCCGGTCGCCGCCAGCCGTAGCACCGACGGCGAATCGCGGAAACAGGCGAACTCCGGGTCGGCACGCAGCTTCTCCACC
>JABRWC010000102.1:0-12216 GCA_039961675.1 Phycisphaerae bacterium | reverse complement strand
ATGCAAACCACTGGCTGGCTTTAACCCGCCCATCTCTGGCTGGATTCAACCCGCCCGGTGACAGCTGGTGTAATGTCTCAGAAAGTCCGTTACAAACCGAGCCGCGACCGTCAGGAAGCGGGGGCACGGAACGAACGCCGACCGTCCGTCATCCCCGCTCCCTGACGGTCGCAGCTCGGATCCGAATACGATGCGCTTTGGCGAGGCACTACACTAGCCGCTCATTCCGAGGGCGAAAAGCAACGCCGTTCGCACCTCGTTCATGCGGGCGCGGTCCAGCCTGGCGATAACCGGGCCGAGATTCGCAACCGGGATCGTCTGCACGTGATCGAGGTTCACGGCGCAGGCGCGCGGCACACCGTCGGCGGCCGAGAGCAAAACCTCGCTGGGAATGTCACGGATTGTCGTCGTAATCGGTGCGACGGTGGCCTCGTTGAGAAACTCGAGCGCCGAATCGCGCGTCAGCACCAGAACCGGCCGACGCTTGTCAGGCGCCTGGAACCGATACCAGCGCACCTCTCCCCGTCGGACCGGCGGGCGGGCGCGCGGCCGGCTCATTGCGGCCAAACCTGCTCGTCCAGCCAGGCGTCGAATTCGCCGCGGCGCACGGGCTTTCGCGCGTAGCCGCGACGCTGCCGCCGCTCGGCTTCCTCTTCGCGGAGACGTCGCAGCGCGCGGCGCAGCGCGTCCCGCGTGAACGCCGACCGCGATGTCCCCAGCCTGCGCGCGGCCTCGTCCACGGCGGCCACCAGCTCGGGGTCAAGGGTCATTTGGACCACCTTCAGCATGTGAACGCCTCCAATGACGATAACTATAGCTATTCTTAGATGGAGCGGCAAACGCATCAAACGCCGACCCTCCGTCATCCCCGCTTTCCGCCGGTCGCGGCTCGGATGGACGCGGACAGCCGGTCCCGCATCGAGCGCGGTGCGCCCATACGGCGTCGGCCGGAATGCCGGTAGAATCGGTCGCCGGCGGCCGCGGCCGTCGCCGTCCCGCGCGAACGGGTCGCGTGGCACGGACGTGGCCAGCTTCGCACTTGCTGAAGTGCGCAGCGCCTTGCTTCCAGTGCGGACTGACGTTTGAGCCATTGGCAGAAACGCCTGAGGTTCAGGTGCCCCCACGCCGCAGAACTCGCCAGGTATCCGTCGGCCCGCTGAAGATCGGCGGCGACGCGCCGGTCGCGCTTCAGACCATGACGGCCGGCTATACGCACGAGGTCGACAAGTGCATCGCTGAGGTGCAGAAGCTCGCCCGCGCCGGGGCGGATTTGGTCCGCGTGGCGGTGCCAGAGAAGGCTGACACCGACGCGCTGCCGCATATCCTTGCGGCCAGCCCCGTGCCGATCGTGGCCGACGTGCATTTTCACTTCCAGCGTGCCCTGGAGGCGATCGCCGCCGGCGTGCACAAAATCCGCCTGAACCCGGGCAATATCCAGGACCGAAAACAGGTGCTGCGGGTCATCGCCGCGTGCAAGGAGCGCCGCATCCCGATTCGCGTCGGTGTCAACGAGGGTGGCATCGTCGAACGCAAGGACAAGGACGCGCGCGCCGAGGAGAAGGCCGAGCTGAGCCGCGATTATGCCGGCGGCCTGATCCGCATCATGATCGAGAAACTGGAAGAATATCTGCGAATCTTCGACGAGGCCGACCATCACGACATCGTCATCAGCGCCAAGAGCATCGACCCCCGCATCGTCATCGACGCGTACACGGCGATCAGCGAGCGCTTCGATTTCCCGCTGCACTTGGGCGTGACGCACGCTGGCCCGCCGGAGACCGGCCGCATCCGCTCGATCACGGCCCTTGGCGCGCTCCTGGCCAACGGCATCGGCGACACGATCCGCATCAGCTACGCCGCCGACCCGGTCCACGAAGTCGAGGACGGCAAGGAGTTGCTGTGCTGCCTGGGGCTGCGCAGCCGCACCGAACCGGAGCTGATCGCCTGCCCGGCCTGCGGGCGGATCGAGGTGGACCTGTTCAAGCTCGTCACCGACGTGCGACGGAAGCTGGCGGAGGAGAAGCTGCCGCCGCTGAAGCTGGCCGTGATGGGCTGTGTGGTGAACGGCCCGGGCGAGTGCGAGGGGGCGGACGTGGCGATCTTCGCCGGCCGCGGCAAGGGCATCATCTACGTGCAGGGTGAGCAGAAGCAGACCGTGCCGGAGGCCGAGATGCTGGACGCGCTGCTGGACGAGTGCCGCGGTCTGGCCGACCGGGTCGCCCGCGGCGAGGCGAAGCTGCTGGGATCGCACGTGGACATCGCCCCGCCCGATCCGCTGGCGCGGAAGGACGGGAGCGTGCCGCTGAAGGTTGTTTCCCGCTAAACTGCCGAACATGCCTCTGTCCGACGCCGAACTGGAACAACTGGCGGGCGCCGAGGGCGACCGATCGGAGTTCAAGGAGTCGCTCGCCGAGCGCGAGAAGATCAAGCGCGCGATCTGCGCATTTGCCAATGACCTTGCGGACTATCGCGCTCCGGGCGTCATCTTCGTTGGCCTGCGCGAGGACGGAAGTTGTGTCGGGCTGCCGATCACCGAAGAACTTGAGCGCAGCGCGGCGGCGTTTCGTTCCGATGGAAGCCTGCTGCCGATGCCGTCGATGCTGGTCCGGCGGAAGTGTATTCGTGGCTGCGACGTGCTCGTGATCGAAGTGGAGCCGGCCAGCGCCCCTCCGCTTCGGCTCAGCGGCGTCGTCTGGGTCCGTTCGGGGTCAACCAATCAGAGGGCGACACCGCAAGAGGAGCGACGTCTTGTTGAGCGCGTCCGTTGGACTGAGCTCCCGTTCGATCTTCGCCCGGCGCCGGGTGCGACTTTGAGCGAACTGGACATGAGCCTGTTTGAGAGGGTGTACCTGCCGGAAGCAGTGGCTCCCGAGGTGCTCGAGGCGAACGATCGGCCTCGACAGCAGCAGTTGTCCGCGCTTCGGCTTGCGATGATGGATGGAACTCCCACACACGCAGGCCTACTCGTTCTGGGCAAGGACTTGCGGCGCTGGATTCCCGGCGCCTACGTGCAGTTCGTCAGGATTGACGGCGCGGAGCTGGCTGACAGCATTCTGGATCAGAAGATTATCGACGGGCCGCTTCCCGACCTGATGCGCCGTTTGGACGAAGTGCTGGAGCTCAACGTCCGAACGCCAACGGAGATTGCAGGGCGCGCGACCGAAGTCCGGACGCCGGACTACCCCATCGAGGCGCTTCGGCAACTGGCACGCAACGCCGTGATGCATCGCTCGTACGAGGGAACCAACGCCCCCGTTCTGATCTACTGGTTCGCGGATCGCATCGAGATCCACAGCCCCGGTGGACCCTACGGCCGCGTCAACGGCGCGAACTTTGGATCGCCGGGCGTGACCGACTATCGAAACCCCCAACTCGCCGAGGCGATGCGCGTCCTGAACTACGTGCAACGATTCGGCGCCGGCTTCTCCATCGTTCGCCGGGAACTTGCCCGCAACAACAACCCCCCACTGGAACACCAGGTCGAGTCCGCCCACGTCATGGTTCGAGTACGGAGGCGGTCGTGACTTCGCCGATCATCGCTTTCTTCAACAACAAGGGCGGCGTCGGCAAGACGACACTGGTTTACCACCTGGCATGGATGTTGTCCGACCTCGGCGTCGAAGTCGTCGCCGCCGACCTCGACCCACAGGCAAACCTCAGCGCCATGTTCCTGCACGAGAACCGCCTTGAAGAACTCTGGCCCGACGGCGAGCACCCGCAGACGATCCTCGGCGCGGTGAACCCGATTCTGCGCGGCCTCGGCGATGTTGGAACTCCCCATGTCGAGGAGATCACCGTACGGCTGGGACTCGTCGTGGGCGACTTGGGGCTGTCGCGCTTTGAGGCCAAGCTCTCGGACGCCTGGCCGAAGTGCGTGGACCAGGACGAGTCGTCGTTCCGAGTCATCTCGGCGTTCTATCGTGTGATCGAGGGGGCGATGCGCGATCGCGCCGCCGCATGCGCGCTCATCGATGTCGGCCCCAATCTCGGAGCGATCAACCGGTCAGCCATCATTGCAGCAAGCAACGTGGTGGTCCCGATCGCCGCGGACCTCTACTCGCTACAGGGCCTCAAGAACCTGGGACCGACGCTCCGCGAGTGGCGAAAACAGTGGCACGACCGGTTGCAACGCAAACCAGCGACGCTGGAGCTCCCCCTCCCGCCGGGCGAGATGCGCCCCAGCGGCTATATCATACTGCAACATGCCGTCCGCCTGGATCGTCCCGTGAAGGCCTACGAACGATGGATGAAGCGGATCCCGACCACCTACCACGCGGAAATGCTCGACGAACAGGAGCCCGCGCGGGATCTCGATTCGACGGGCGATGCCGAGTGCCTTGCTTCACTCAAGCACTATCGCAGCCTGATGCCGTTGGCCCAGGACGCGCTCAAGCCGATGTTCCACCTGAAGTCAGCGGACGGCGCGCTCGGTGCGCATCTCGCCGCCGTTCAGGACTGCTACAAGGACTTCAAGCGCTTGGCCCGCAAGGTCGCCGAACGATGCAACGTTGCGGTCCCCAACGCCACGCCGCAGCGGCGGAGCTGAACGCCGGCGGGAAGGCCCGGGGCTTGCGGAGTCCGCCGTGTCCGCAAAGGCCGTCCACCCGCAGCAGCCGCTGGCGCGGAAAAATGAACGCGTGTCGCCGAGAGTCGTCTGGGGTTCCGCCGCCTAACACGCCGCATCGAACCGCGAGCGCAGTCGAACGCGGACACTGGGCGCCGACCCGATTTTGCACGCGCTCGGGGATCCGCCCGGCGCACGTTGAGCTTGCCCATTTTGACATCAAGCAAGTCAAGACGATCAGGCTGGACGAGCCGGAAAAACTTGGCGAGAAGCTCCTGCATCGAATCCTCGGCACGCTCGGCTAGGGCCCCCACAAGTCCCAGGATTAACGCGCGCACGGCATACACGTCCTCCCACGGTCAGTGAAGCCGGCGTAAATAAGATTCATTCCCGCTCAGGTCACAGCTCGGGCGCGCACACGTCGATCTACACTCCACTCGGACGACGAATAGAGGCACTGCTGGGCCGAATTCAGTGCGGCTTCGTGCGCCGGCCGCCACGTTGCGGCCAGCGCCGAAGCCGTGACGCTCGCGTCCGGCGAACGGTGAATCGCAGCGGTCGTCGGCGCCGCCGCAATCGTGGTCGGAGCACGGTGAATGAACCACAACGGCGACCGAAAAACGCGCACGAATCTCCCAACGCCCGCGCGGTGCGCACTGCCTGTCGCGAAACGTTCACGACGCCGGGCGAGCTGGATCGCCTCCGCGGCCATCACGGTTGCCGTCGTCGGCGCGGCAGTGGGCCTCGCCGCCAGCGGCGGCTGCGTCGCCATCGCCGCACGGCTCATCGCGTACGCTCCAAACCACGGCCGCAGCATCGACACGCAGCGCCCCACGGACGCGGCCGAGCTGCGCGAGCGCGGCGTAAACGAGTCGCTTCGCGTTCGCGTCGGCCCTCCGGAAGCGTCGCTGGCGGTGTGGATCGTCGAGCCGCAGGGGCCGGCCCGCGGCACGATCCTGTATCTGCACGGCATTTTCGACAGCAAGAGCTCGCTGCTGCCGACGGCGCACAGCCACGCGCAGCGCGGGTATCGCGGCGTGCTGGTCGATTCGCGCGGCCACGGCGAGTCCACCGGCGAGTGGCTCACGTACGGCGCGCAGGAGGCCGAGGATTACTCGCAAGTGCTCGACGAGCTCCAGCGGCGCGGACTGCTGGCCGGTAGGCTCGGCGTGTACGGCTGCTCGTACGGTGCCGGCGTGGCGGTCCAGTTGGCGGGACGCGACGACCGAATCGCCGCGGCGGTCGTGCTGGCGCCGTTCAGTTCGATGCGTGAGATTGTGCTCGCTCGGGTGCGGTCGCTGCACCTGGACTGGGCTTTCAACGAGCGCACGATCGCCGCCGCGATCGAGCGCGCCGGCGAGCTGGCGGGGTTCGACCCCGCGAAGGCCGACGGCGTCGCGGCGCTGGGCTACCGGGCGCTGCCGCTGCTGGTAATCCATGGCCAAGAGGATCGCACGATCCCGAGCGAGCAGGGGGTGCGGCTCTGCGCCGCAGCCGGGCGCGACGCGCGTCTGGTTCTCATCCCCGGCGCAACGCACGACGACTGGACCGATGCCGGGCGCGCGTCGCTGTGGATTGAAAGCAGCGCGTGGTTTGACGATTGGCTGGCGCCGCGACCGGGCCGCTAGTGCGATCTCAACAATTCTGCTGCGTCTGAGCCACGAAAACTACCCGCTCGCTCACGCTCGCTGCTCGGTTGGGACTCCGCCTCAAACCTGGACTCATTCCGGCGAGGCTTCTGTGACCGACGCTTCAATTCTCGGATCGTCGCGGACTGCGCGTGCGAGTCGAGTTTGATTCGGCGGCTAGGTTCGTGCCCCGGGAAGCGGTGCGCCGGTTGGAAAGTCCGCTGCCACGATCGGGGCCGGCGCGATCGCGTGCGTCGGCGATGAGGGAGTCGCGGTCGAACTTGCCGACGCTGCGGCGATGATCTCGGCGTCGCTCTGCTTCACCGAGACGAGCTGCGAGAGGTAGTCGTCGGGGAACCCGTCCATGCCTTCCACGCCGATGCGGTCCGGCCACTGCCCGCGCGGCCAATACGCCGTGCCGAAGAGCCAGTCCCAGATCGACAGCACCGAGCCGTAGTTCGAAAGCTGGCCGCGGGCCTCTACCGAGTGGTGCCACCAGTGCAGCTCGGCCGAGTTGAAGAGGTAATTCAGCGGGCCGATGTACGTGCGCAGGTTCGCGTGATGCCAGAAGCCCTTGACGATGTCGAGCGACGAATACGCCACGATCACCGTGTCGTCCAGGCCCAGGAGTTGGAACGGCACGAAAATCACGCCGTTCTTGATGATCGCCTCCCCGACGTGGAAGCGAAACACGGACAGCGCGTCCATCTCGACCACCGTGTGGTGCACGCGATGAATGCGCCACAGCAGCGGCGACGCGTGGTACCAGCGGTGCAGCCAGTAACGGGCCAAGTCGTTGAACACGAAGAACACACCGAACTGAAGCCACCACGGCCAGCCCGAGATGGCGGGGAGCTGCGTCGGGATCAGCAGGGCGATGCACGCGACGACAAGGTCGGTCACCCCGGACAGGACCGGACCATTGACGATCACGTGGATCACGTCCGCGAAGTAGCCGCGCCGCCCGACGCCGGCGCGGTAGCTCCGTATGACCGGCGCTATCGGCTCCAGCAGGTGAAACACCACCAGCCCCGTGAAGAACGCGGCGATCAGGATCAGGAAGTTCATCGAAGCGGCCCCGGTCGGCTCCCCGCCAATCCGGAAGGCGCGCGGTTGGCCCCCGGACGCGACGGGAGGTATTGTAGATAGCCGCGCGCGGCGCTCAAGAGCAGTTGTGCCGCGCCGCCAGGAGCCGCCAGAACGGGTGCACCACTTGAAACCGACCGACAGCAGCCTTCGCAATCAAATCTGCGACATCGGCCGCCGGATTTACGCACGCGGGTTCGCCGCCGGAAACGACGGCAACATCTCGGTACGCCTTGACGGCCGGCGCGTGCTTTGCACGCCGACGCTGGTCTGCAAGGGTTTCCTCTCCCCGCGCGACCTGTGCGTCGTCGACCTCGACGGCCGGCAGGTGGCCGGCGCGCGCAAGTGCACCAGCGAGGTGCTGCTGCACCTGGAGATTTACCGCAGCGACGCCGACGCCCGAGCGGTCGTGCACTGCCACCCGCCGCACGCCACGGCGTTCGGCGTCGCGGGCATCGACATCCCGACTGGAATCCTGCCCGAGGTCGAGGTCTTTCTGGGAGTGGTGCCGCTTGCGGACTACGAGACCCCCGGCGGCGAGCGCTTCGCGCGCACCATCCGGCCGTTCATCGGGGCCGCGAATACCGTCGTGCTCAGCAACCACGGGACGGTGAGCTGGTCGGGCGCGCTGGAGCAGGCGTACTGGCAGACCGAAATCCTCGACGCGTACTGCCGCATTCTCATGCTCGCCAGCAACCTTGGAAACGTGAAGCGACTACCCGCCGACAAGGTCCGCGAGCTGCTCGAACTGAGGGCCGCGTGGGGCATGCCGGACGATCCGCGGCTGACGGGGCGCCACCGCCTGTACGTGAACGAGCAGTTCGGCCTCTCTGAAAACAGCCGAAGGTCTCGCGGCCGCGGGCGCTCCGGCCGAAAGGCGCGGACATGACGTTCACGCCGACCCTGACGCGTGCATGGACGGCGTGCGGCGCATGGCTTGCGGGCCTGGCGATCGTCTCGCTGCTGACAGGTTGCGATCGCTCGTCCGCGCCGCCCGTGCCCGCACCCGGCATGGCGGCGAGCGTACCGACCGCACCGGCGCCGCTCGTGCCCGACGCAGACCTCCCCAACCCGACCACGAACGTCGTGCTCTATCTGATTGACACGTTGCGGGCCGACCGGCTGGGCTGTTACGGCTACGCGCGGCCGACGACGCCCAACATCGACGCCCTGGCGCGGGAGTCGGTGCTGTTCGAGCACGCCCATGCGCCGGCGCCATGGACGCTCCCGTCCGTGCCGTCGATCCTGACGTCCACGTTTCTTTGCGAGCACGGCGTCGTCGTCGAGGGTCAGAAAATCAGCCCGAACCTGTACACGCTGGCCGAGCGCCTGCGGCTGGCCGGGTATCACACGGCGTCGATGTACGTGAACGACTTCGCCGGACCGGTCACGGGCTTGGACCGCGGATACGACGTCTGCCAGAAGTTTCAGGAGGTGGTCGACGCCGCGGACGTGGAGTCGTGGCTGCGTGGCCGGCCGGACAAGCCGTTCCTTCTCTACGTTCACAACATCGAGCCGCACAATCCGTTCAACGCGTCCGAGCAGGCTGCGCGCAAGTTCGCCAAGGTACCGGAGGCGCGGCGCGAGCGATTGTCCCGAATGCTCGGCTATTACCGCCGGTTCCTGCGCCTGAAGCACACGGGCGAAGGGCGCGCCCGGCACCGCGACACGACGCGCCAGCAGGAAGCGCTGCTCGCCGGGATGCGCGAGGCGGAGGACGATTTCAGCGACCTCTACGACGCCGTGGTTTACGAGGCCGACGAGCGGCTGGGGCGGATCATCGGAACGCTGAAGCGCTGGAGCCTGTGGGACGACACGCTGTTGATCGTGCTGTCGGACCACGGAGAAGAGCTGGCCGATCACGGAGCGTTCCTGCATTCGCAGTCCGTCTACCAGGAGTTGGCCGCGGTGCCGCTGATCGTGAAGTTCCCGCGGGGTGAGTTTTCCGGGAAGCGCGTCAGCACGGTGATCTCGCTGATCGACGTGCTGCCGAGCATCTTCGATTACTTCGGACGCATGGATCTTGCCGCCGGCGCCCGCGGGCGCAGCCTGATGCCGCTGATCCGCGGCGAGGACGACCGCCGCGACGCGCCGATCGTGGTCACCACGGTGCGGGAGAATCGGACGAAGTACTTCCGGCCATGGGCGGAGACGCGGGGCGAGCGAAACATCGCGCTGCGCACGATCGACGGGGAGTGGAAGGGAATCTGGAACGTCGACCTGAACACCTTCGAGCTGTACAACCTGTTCCAGGACCCGCGCGAGCAGGACAACCTCGCCGAGTCCAACCCGGAGCTGCTTGAAGCGATGTTCACCGTGGCGCGCCCGTGGTACGAGCAGTGCCTCGCGGGCCGCCAGCAGGGAGAGCAGACGCCGCTCGAGCAGATCGACCCGGCCGTCCTGAAGAATCTCGCCCAACTCGGTTACGTCGACGCCCCCGGCGGCGAGCCGGACGTCTCGGAGGATTTCGAACGCTGGCGCAAGGAATCCGAGAACGGCAAGCGTCCGTAGTCCGGCTGTTCACTTGGAACGAGGCGCCCCGGCAGACTACTGCGTGCAGTCGCGCGGCGCAGGGATCAGGCAGATGAACTCCAGCGGTTCGGAGCCGGTGTTGCGGAACTGGTGCATCTCGTTCGGCGGCACCCAGATCACGTCGCCGGCCTTGAACGGCCGCTCGCCCGCGGTGCTCTGGGCCACCCCGCAGCCTTTCAGAATCAGGATCTCGTGCTCATAGTCGTGCTGATGGTGCGGCGTGAAGCCGCCTGGGGCGACCTCGAACTGCCGCATGTGAAAGTTCGATGCGCCGTCGCGCGGCCCGACGAGCATGCGCATCTTGGCGCCTGAGGCGCCGGGCATCGTGACGGTCGATTGCTCGTGTTCCGTAAGGGCCTGAATCCGCATGGGCTTGGAACTCCTGCTTTGACGACATGCGGCATTGTACGCCGTTTGCAGGCGCGCGGCAGCGGGCCGGCGTCGCGTGTTGCGAATCGCGCGAATCTCGCCGGCGACGTGTCAGACGACACGTGTTGCGGCGTACTATTCTGGGAGCAAACACCATCAGAGGGTCACAGATGTTCACACAATACCGCTATGCGCACTGCGTCTTTCTCGCCACGCTGATCGCCGCCGGCGCCGCCCTGGGCTGTTCCGGGACGGGTTTTCCAGCGTCGGGCGACTCGGGCCTCACCGGGGATCTCTTTCCGAGCGGGTCCAGCGCCGGTCCCGGTTCGTCCGTCGACGGGCCGATCGACGGCGCAATCGATCCTGTTCCGGCCGAACCGCCCGCCGATGGCGATTCCGACGGGGACGGCGCGGCCGACGGAAGCGACGATGCCGACGGGAGCGACGACGGCATTCAGTCCGGCACGCTTACGGCCGGCAGCTTCGACGACAACCTGAACTTCGATGTTTTCAAGAACTTCGTGAACGGCCTCTTGCAGCAGGACGTTGATGGAAATCTGCCTGACATCTCCGTCAGCGCACGGGCGATTATCAGCGTCAAGAACGGGCAGGGCGAACCGGTGCCCGACGCGCACATCGTCGTTGCGTCGGCGGGGGCGGCGACGCAGCAGGCCCAGTCGCTGCTTGAGACGGTCACCCGCGCCGACGGCAGGGCGGTGTTCCTGGGGGGGTTCGACGCGCCGGACGCGAGCGGTGATTTCACGGTCGTCGCGAGCACAGCCGACGGCGCGCTCGAAGTGACCGGGCAGTTCAACTTCAACAGCGAGGCTTGGGAACTGACGCTGGCGGACGCCGCGCGAACCGCACCGACGCAGCTCGATCTGGCGTTCGTCGTGGACGCAACGGGCAGCATGGGCGACGAGCTTGAATATCTCAAAGCCGAGATCGACAGCATCGCCGCAGGCGTGGCGGACCTGTTCCCGGAAGTGGACCAGCGCTACGCGCTGATCGTGTATCGTGACGACGGCGACACTTACGTCACGCGCTCGTTCGACTTCACCAACGTCCTGAGCGAGTTCCAGTCCGACTTGGGCGCACAGCGCGCGGACGGCGGCGGCGACTATCCCGAGGCCATGCACCTGGCGCTCGAAGCCGCCGAGGGCCTGGCGTGGCGCCAGACCGGGACGGCGCGCGTGTTGTTTCTCGTGGCGGACGCGCCGCCTCACAACGAGTTCGCTGAGCGCACGCTGAACGCCATCGGCGGGCTGCGTCGCGCGGGCGTGGCGATCTACCCGGTTGCGGCCAGCGGCGTGGCGGTGCGGGCCGAGGTGTGCATGCGCGCCGCGGCGCTGAGCACGCTGAGCCAGTACCTGTTCCTGACGGATGACTCCGGGCTGGGCAACCCGCACGCTGAGCCGCACATCCCGTGCTACCACGTGCAGCGCCTGGACCAACTCATGATCCGGATGATCTCGAGCGAACTGGCGGGCGAGGCGCTCCCGCCAGCGTCGGAGGACATCATCCGCACGGTCGGCAACCCGGTTAACGGCGTATGCATGCCCGAAGCGCCCTAGCGTAGCGACTCATTGAAACGTGATCGTATCCCGGGATTGAATGCTGCCTCGAACCGCGATCTCAAGCGGAAAACCGCACCAGTGAAACGATCCAGGTATTGCGAGGTCCTACAGTAGCCCATGGCTCCAGCCATGGGAGCCGCCGTAGCCAGTGGCTCCAGCTATGGGAATCGCCGTAGCCCATGGCTCCAGCCATGGGAATCGCCGTAGCCCATGGCTCCAGCCATGGGAACCCATTGTGAGTGTGAGGGTGGAGGACCGGTCGCTGACCAGGTGGGGGACCGGTCTCTGACTAAGTGGGGGACCGGTCTCTGAGTAAGTGGGGGACCGGTCTCTGACTAAGTGGGGGACCGGTCTCTGACCGGTCTTGAAGGTCATTCGGCGCGCTCCCGCTTTCTTAACGCACAGCTACGGAAATTCAGCCACAGAGCGGCGACAGAACGTAGCCCATGGCTCCAACCAT
>JABRWC010000101.1:0-47478 GCA_039961675.1 Phycisphaerae bacterium | reverse complement strand
CAACCAAGGCCCGCGACGCCGTGCGACTTCGCGCCCAGCGGATCAGCGCGGCCCGCTCATCCTTGCTCAACTGGATCGCAACCGCTCGACGCATGGCTGCCATCCTCCCGCAAAGAGGAGGACACGCGAAGATGTAATATATTATCTTAATTCAAAGACACTACACTGGCATAATTCCTGTGCTGCTCCCACATCGATCGGGCCGTCGAACGCGGAATGACCCTGGAGCCGACCCTGTCCATGCCGTCCGGACTGGACGCCCGTGATCTTGCAGACCGCTTCGTCCGCGCCCGCAGCTCATCGCCAAGGGTCGCGCTTGATACCGTGCTGACGCCCTGCGCGGACGCGCCCGACGCCGTGCGCCGCTCGGTGTTGACGGTGCTCGGCGAGCGACTGCGTCACGCGCCGCGCTCGCTCTCCCCCGTGGCGGGGGAACGCGGCGACGTGCCGATCGAAGTGGACGCCGGCGACGTGCCGGAGCTGGACGACCACGAGCTGATCGACATCATTGGCCGCGGCGGCGAGCGCGCCCGGCGTCGGTTCGAGCGCGAGGTCGAGCTCGTCGCCCGGCTCCAGAATCCGGCGATCGTCGCGCTCATCGATTCGGGCGTCTGCCGCGGCCGCTACTTCTACGTGATGGAATTCGTCGAGGGCGAGCCGCTGGACCTGTGGTGGCGCAGCGCCGGCCGCGCCGACGCGCCGACACGCTTCGACCGGCGCGTGCGGCCGCTGCTGCGGACGTTCGTCGCCGCGTGCGAAGCTGTGCACTACGCGCACCAGCGCGGGGTGGCGCATCGCGACCTCAAGCCCTCGAACATGCTGGTGGACGCGGCCGGCCGGCCGCACGTGCTGGATTTCGGCCTGGCCAAGGCCATGGACCCGGAGTCCGGCCGCTGGCTGGACGCCACGTTGTCCGAGCCTGGCCAGCTCCTCGGGACGCTCGGATACATGCCGCCCGAGCAGGCGCGCGGCGACGCGGACGCATCCAGCGTGCGAAGCGATGTGTACTCGCTGGGCGCGATACTCTACGAGCTGCTCACCGGGCGGCTGCCGTGTGACACTCGAGGTCCGCTGTCGCAGGTGGTCGAGCGCATCGCGAGCACCGACCCGCCGCGGCCGTCCAGCGTCGTGCCCGAGTTGCCGCGCGACCTGGAGGCCGTGGTCCTCAAGTCGCTCGAAAAGTCGCCGGACCGGCGCTATTCCGGAGAGGACGAACTGGCGGCGGACGTAGAACGCCGCCTCGCCCACGAGCCGGTCCTGGCGCGACCGGCCGGGGTATGGCGGAGCGCATGGCAGTTCGCGCGGCGGAACCGGGCGCTGGTCGGCGGCGGCGGGGCCGTCGTGGTTGCGCTTCTGGCAGGCGTCACCACGACGACCTGGCAGGCGGTCCGTGCGACGAGCTCGGAGACGCTCGCGAAACGGGAGCGCGGTCTCGCTCTCGCCGCGGCGGAACGCGCGCGCCGTGCGGGATTTCCTGCGCGAGTTGATCAACGCCGGGCACCCAGCCACGAGCTTCGGCCGCGATGTCACGATCTGCGAAGCGCTCGGCGAGGGCCACGCGCGCGTTCATGGGGTGTGTGACCGGCTGGCGCAGTTGCGCGAGCCAGACGGACCTGACGACGTAAACGCAGCGTCCGGCGCGCCGCCGCCGTAAGTGCACCGAGGCCGGCGCGTCTC
Source organism: Phycisphaerae bacterium (assembly GCA_039961675.1). Lineage (GTDB taxonomy): Bacteria > Planctomycetota > Phycisphaerae > UBA1845 > Fen-1342 > JABRWC01. The sequence goes on along the minus strand of JABRWC010000101.1, from coordinate 45,801 downwards.
GGGCCGTCTCAGAGACTCCGATTTGGCTCCGCCGCCGGAATAGACTGCTCCCTCACCGTCGCGGCTCGGCCGGCTCGGCGCGGGTGGATTGAGAATGCGCTGGCGGCGAGCGGACTGGCTGCGACGTGCTCGGAACCCGTGCGCGCAGCTCCGGATCAGGTCAATCCGCGCAGCGCCCCCAGCGCCGACTGAATCCGCCCCAGCCACGCCTGCAAGACCTCGTCCTGCGGCAGCGCCAGCCGCATCTCGCGGCGGCCGGTGCGGACGTCGGTCTCGATGCGGATGGACTCCGGCGCAACGCTGTCGTCCGCGCGCTTTCCAGCCGTAGCGGCCCCGCGCGCCAGCACTCGCCCGACGGTCGCCAGCAACTCCGCGCCCTGAAGCAGCAGCGCGCCCAGAGCCGGCGCCCCCGTCTCCGAGGTGACTGGCGCCTGCGCGGAAGTCGCCGGCGCGGACGGCGCCGGAGGTCTGCGGGCCGCCAATCCGCCGTCGGCGGCCCTTGCCGGGGGCGTGGAGACATCGGAAACAGATGCAGCCTTGGGTGCGTCGTCTGCGAGCGTATCGTGGTCTGACGGGGGCGCACCCGCTTGTGCGGCTGAGGCGCGGTCGGCCTGGGGAACCGTCTGCGTCGCCGTCTCGACGGTCTTCATGAAGCGGCTCATCGCGCTTTCGCCCATGAAGACTTCGCTCTCCGTCCCGTCGAGCACGCCGGCGAACACCGAGCGCTTGAACGCCAACAGCGAGAGCATGCCGTGCTCGATCGTGCTTTCCGAGACGAAGTTCACCACGCGTACCGGGCGCTTCTGCCCCATGCGATGCACGCGGCCGATGCGCTGCTCCAGCACCGCGGGATTCCAAGGCAGGTCGACGTTGATGACCACCGCCGCTTCCTGAAGGTTCAGCCCCACGCCGCCGGCGTCGGTCGAGAGGAATACGCGGCAGTCGGCGTCCTCGCGCAGGGCGCGGACCAGCTCGGCGCGCTCGCGTCCGGGCACGCCGCCGTGCAGGTGCACGTGGCGCCAGCCGCGATGGTCGAGCCGCTCGGCGATGAGTTCGTTCATGCGCACCCACTGGCTGAAGATGACGGCCTTGGCGTCGGGCTGCTCGAAGATCTCGGCCAGCAGCCGGTCCAGCTCGTCAATCTTGGTCTGGTGGCGGGTCTCTTTGTCCAGCAGGTAGGTGCTGTCGCACGCCATGCGCATGTTCTGAAGCGCGATGCGCAGACGGAGCTGGTCGGCGTCGGTGAGAAAGCGGTATCGCCGCCACTTGGCCACCAGCTTCGCGACCGTCTCGCGGTTCTCGTCGTGATGCTCCCACTGCGGCGGCGTCATGGGCACGAAGAAGTTCTTGTCCATGCGCGTCGGGAGCTGGCTGAGCACATCCTTCTTGGTCCGCCGAATCAGGATTGGGGCCAGCGTCTGGTTGATGCGGTCCAGGTCGCGGTAGCCGATGACGCGCGTTCCCTCCGGATCGATGACCTCGTGGGCGGCCTTGAACGCGAACAGCGGCCCAAGGCGGTGACGGTCCACGAACTCGACGATCGAGAGCAGCTCTTCGATGCGGTTTTCCAGCGGCGTGCCGGTCAGCACGAGCGCGTAGCGCGATTGAATCTGCTTCACCGTACGCGCGGCGCGCGTCTGCCAGTTTTTGATGCGCTGCGCTTCGTCGAGAATGACCAGCTCCGGAGACCAGCCCGCGATCGCGTCGAAGTCGCGGTGAATCACGTCGTAGTTGATGATCTTGAAGAACGCGCCGCCGCCCTCGCGAAGCTGCCGCGCCCGCTCGTGCAACGGTCCCTGGACCACCAGCGCCGATCGCTGCGCGAAGCGCTCGATCTCGCGCAGCCATTGGGCCTTCAGCGACGTCGGACAGACGACAAGCACGCGCTCCAGGCCGAACTCGCGGGCCAGGATTTCGGCGGCGGCGATGGCCTGGATCGTCTTGCCCAGGCCCATCTCGTCGGCGATCAGCGCCCGACCGGCCCGGGCGGCGAACAGGGCGCCGGTGCGCTGGTACGGCAACAGCTCGGCATTGAGCAGGCCCTTCCAGACGGCATCCGCGCCGCGACCCTCGTAGCGTGCCGCGAGCCGCGCCTGGCGCAGCTCGTCGTCGCGCAGCTCGGCGATCCGCGCCAGGGCGTCTTCGTACACGCGCAGCTCGTGCCCAATCTCCCGCGCCTCGGCAATGAACCGCTCCCAGCGCTGCGGCGAGTCGGGAAGCAGAACGCCGTCGGCGTCGAAGTACCGCCGCACCAGCCGGCGCAACGCGTGGGGGCAGTCCTGTCCCGCGTCGAACCGTACCTGGCGGCGTTCGCCGTACTGCACGTACACCTCGCTGTACGACGGCTGCCAGCGGGAGCGGAGCGCCCGCGCGTGCCGGCGGCGGAGCCGGTGCAGAACAGCTTCGATGTGTTTGCAGGTTCCGAGCGTGTTCACTGCGTAGTCCGGGCAGGAGCAGTAATTCCTTCCCGGCGCCTCGCCGCGGATCACGACGCGATAGGCGCGCTGACTGACGGGGTTGAAGACGCGGAACTCCGAGAATACCGGTTCGGCGGTCTGGTTCTGGACCAACAGGCCAGCCTCGGGCGCGAACTGCTCGCGCAAGGCGCGCTGCCATTCGTGGATCGTAAGCTCGTCTGGCTTGTGCGTTCGGGAGAGCCTTTTCGCGCGCCTCGGCGCGGTTCGAATGGCCGTCGTCACGCCCTCCTCCTTGTTCTCCGGTACTGCGGCGGCATTCTACGGACGATTGCCGGACCCGTGCGAGGGCAATTGTGCGGGATGCGCGGTCGTCGGTGGCCGACACGGAAGCCCGGTCAGGAGACCGGTCCACGGACGGAAAGGGCACCCCGAGTGCCCGGTCATCAGTCGGATAACTTCCGTACGAGGCCCGACGGCAGCACGCACTTGTGTGTCGGTCCGCCGTTCGTTCCGACGGATTGGCTCTTGCGTACGCGCCCCGCGCGGACGCCGCATGACGAGCGCTGGAGCCGGACGCCGAACCATGCCCAAGGCCGCGACCAAGACTTCGCTCACCGCACACGGAAACCCGCTTTCGCCCGGGCCCGGCAGCGGCGACGTGAACATCTGCTACCAACCCGCCTGGCGCGCGCTGCCCGCGGGCGTCGGAGGCGGAATCGAAACCGCCAGCAACGCCGCTAAGGCTATCATGGACAGCCCGCAGTTGCGACCGCCGGACGCCGTCGCCAAGCTGACTGAGATCAACCAGGGGCTTTCGCAGGCCGCCGGCGCCGCCGCCGGGGCGGGAAACGCGGCGGCGGTTGCGGCGACATCGTCCGCACTCGCCGGGCTGACCACCGCGAACGCGGCGCTGGCGACGGCGTACACTGCGGCGGCCTCGTCGGGACCGGAACCGGCGGCGGCCGAGGCCTATGCCAAGGGGCTTCAAGGCGCGGTCTCGGCGGCGGCGGCGGCGGCGGTGTCGGCGATCGCGGCGATGACGGACCTGCACAATTGTTCGGCGCCGTGTCCCGTCGGTCCGCACGGCCCTGGCGTGGTGACAAAAGGCAGTTCGAGCGTGTTCATCAACAAGCTGCCGGCGTCGCGCGAACAAGACAAGGTGTTCGAGGCCGCCGGCGGTCCGGACCCGATCAATAAGGGCGCGCCGACGGTGAACATCGGGGGATAGGCTGCCGCTCTCGCCTGTAACCGCGCGAATATCACGCCGAATCCGTCGAAATCCACCCCAGACGACGGGTACGCTGTTTCCGTCGCCGATCGCCGCTTCACTGGTTCCGGGAGAGCCACATGCTTCGTCCCGTCGCCCTTCCCGCGCCGCGCATGCGGCGCGCAGCCGGGAATCAACCCGGCGCGTCATCGCCCGCCGGCAGCGCGCGCCCTGTCGTGCTGGCGATCGTTGCGGCCGCGCTGCTCCGCCAGATTGCAGCGGTCTCGTTCGCTGGCGCGCTGGAAACCTCCGCGTATCTGCCGGATCGCGTCGTCGCCGCGGCAACGCTGCGCGACGGCGACCGGCAGCTTCGAGCGCTGCGCGAATTTCTGGACGAAGCGGGATTCGTCGATTCGCCGCTCTATCGGAACCTCGTCGCCAACCCGGGCGTGCTCCAAGCCCAGATCGGCCTGGCCGGAATGGCTGCAACGGCCGGGCTGGATCCCTGGGGCGCGGCCGGCGCGGTGCTTGGACGCGAGCTGACAATCGGGCTGGCGCCGCGCGCGGGCGGCAAGCCCGCCGCGCTGCTGGTGATCGCCCCGCGCGAGGCGGCCGCGCTGGACCGCCTGCTGTCCGTCGTCCACTCGATGACGGGGCTGGTCGTTGACGGCCAGCCAGACCCCGGCCGATCGGAGAAGCTCGGCGACGTGGTCGTGTTCCACGCCCATGCGGAGCTGCATCATTGCCGCGTCGATGACGCGCTGCTTGTGGCGAATGACACCGATCTGCTGCGAGCCGCGCTTGAAGCGAAGCGCCGCGGCGACGGGCGCCTGTGCGATCTGGCCGCCTGGCGCCGGGCGCGCGAGCGCGTCCCGCGGGACGCCGCGGCGTGGGTCTTCGTGGACGCCAAGCGGCTGTTGGCGGAGATCGGCGAGCGGCGCGAGCTGCCGGCGCAGCTCCCCAACCCGCTCGGCGGGTTCCTGTTCGGCGGCTGGTGGCACACGCTGCGCACCGCGGAACAGGTCGTCGCGTGGCTGGAGCTCGCGCCGCGCGAGCTGCGGCTTGCGGCGTCGGTCGAATCCACGGCGCCCCTGCCGCAGACACACCGCGGCTACGTATGGAACGGCGACGCGGGGTTGAACTGGGACGCGACGAAGCTGCCCGCGTACCTGAGCGAGGTTGTGGTGGGGCGCGACTGGAGCGCGCTGTTCGCCGAGCGCGAGGCGCTGCTGACGCTGCCCGCCGCCGGAGACCTGGTGAATTTCAGCAACACGATGACGACGCTCATGGGGCAGCTCGATTTCGCCGACGGACTGCTGCCGGTGGTCAACGGCCCGGTCCGGCTGATCCTCACCCGGCAGGACTTCAGCGGCCGCGAGCTGATCCCCACGCCGAAGCTGCCGGCGTTCGCGCTGATCGTGCCGCTCAAGCTGGCGGACCCGGTGGAGTTCGGCCGGCGGCTCCAGTCCGCGTCTCAGATGGCGCTGACGCTCATCAACGCCGACGCGATGCAGAAGAACGAGCCGGCGTTCCTGCTCGACGTGGACCGCTACCGCGACGTGCGGATGGTGTACGCTGAGTATCCGCGAGAGGGGTCGTCGTCCATGATGGCCGGGCCGGCCGGCGGCGAGCCGATGCCGGCCGGAAGCGCCCCCGCCGCCACACAGCCGCGCGCCGTGGGCGTGCGCTACAACTTCGCGCCCGCAGCCGCGGTTGTAAAGGACACGTACGTCGTCGCGACCTCGCGGAAACTGCTCGAGGCGATCATCGACCGCGCGCTCGTTTCGCCGGGCGAAGCGCCGGTCGCCGCGGGGCGCGACTGCTGGCGCGTTTCACTCCGGGAACTCGTCGCGGTCCTGCGCGACAACCGCGAAGAGATGGTGATCCAGAACATGCTGGCGAAGGACCACGCCCGTGCTGCGGCCGAGGGCGAGATCGACACGCTGCTGGGTCTGCTCGATTTCGGCCACAGTGCGGAGCTGACCGCCAGGACCGCCGAGAAGTCCGTCGAGGCGACGCTGACGCTGCGCTTTCGAACGCCGCAGGATTGACCATGAGCGACTGGCTCGCGCCGTACGAACCGTCCGCCGATACGCCGTGGAACCGCCGCGCCGCGGCACATCTGCTGCGTCGCGCCGGGTTCTGTTCCGGCGAAGACGAGCTTCGTGAGGCGTTGGACGCCGGACCGCAGGCGACGGTGGCGCGGTTGTTCGACGCGGAGGAACGCTCGGCCCGTTGTCGGGAGCTGGACGCGCTCGGCGAGGCGCTGGCGGCGCGCGGCGACGTCGGCGCGCTGCGTGGCTGGTGGCTGCTTCGAATGCGGCACACGTCGCGGCCGCTGCACGCTCGGATGACGGTCTTCTGGCACAACCATTTCGCGACCAGCTTCGACAAGGTTCGCGACGCGCGAATGATGGCGCAGCAGCTCGGCACACTGGAGCGCCACGCTCTGGGGAAGTTTGAGCCGCTGCTGCTCGCGATGGCGCAGGACCCGGCGATGATCGTCTGGCTCGACGGTCAGCAGAACGTGAAGGGCCGCCCCAACGAGAACTTCGCCCGCGAGCTGTTCGAGCTGTTCACGCTCGGCGTGGGAAACTACACCGAGCGCGACATCCGCGAAGCCGCCCGCGGCTTCACCGGCTGGCAGCAGCGCGGCGGACGGTTTCATTTCGCCCGTGCCGAACACGACGGTGGCGAGAAATCCGTCTTCGGCCGCAGCGGACCGTTCGGCGGCGAAGACGTTGTGCGCCTCACCGTCGCGCAGCCGGCGTGCGCAACGTTCGTGGCCACCAAGCTGTTGCGCGAGTTTGTCTGCCCCGAACCGCCGGACGACCTGATCGACGCACTGGCGAAGCGCCTGGTCGAGAACGGCTGCGACGTGCGCGACGCGCTGCAAACGCTGCTGCTCAGCCGGGCAATGTTCGATCGGCGCTGGTATCGGGCGCGGATCAAGTCGCCCGTGGAACTGGTGGTAGGGCTGGCGCGCTCGTTGAACTTGCAGGTCCCGGCGCAGAGATTCGAATCCGCGGTGGCGCAGATGGGCCAGCGCCTGCTGGAGCCGCCATCGGTGAAAGGCTGGGACGGGCACCGGGCGTGGCTGAACTCCGCCACGATGCTTGTCCGGCTCAACGCCGCCGCGCGAGCGGTCGATCCGGAGCTGGGCTTCGACCCCGCCGCGCTGCGGACAAAGCTCGACCTGGGCACGCGCGAGCGGGTGATTGCATTCTGCGGAAACCTTGCGCTGGACGGCGACGTTCCGGACGTGCTGCGCGCTTCGCTGGCGGGGCTGAACGGCGAACTCGATGACCTGCTGCGAAGCGGTCTGCGCCTGCTGCTGAGCAGTCCGGAGTACCAGATGGCTTGACTCGCAACGGTCGCCTGGCACTGCGGCGATTGGAACACGCGCCGGGCGCCGAGGCCCGGCGCTTCGGGAACTTTGCAATGGAGCCAGCGATGACAACCACGCGTCGCGAGTTTCTCGCACACGGCGCCGCCGGCGCTTCGCTGCTGGCGACCGGCCTGAGCCTCCCCGGATTCCTGGCGCGCACCGCGTGGGCCGCCGAACCCCGTCGCGATTCCCGCGTGCTGGTCGTGGTGCAGCTCACCGGCGGCAACGACGGGTTGAACTGCGTGGTCCCGTTCCGCGACGACGCGTACCACCGCGCGCGACCGACGCTGCGCGTACCCGAGAACCGCGCGTTGCGGCTGACGGACGAGTTGGCGCTGCACCCGGAAATGAGCGGATTCAAGAGGCTTTTCGACGAGGGCTGGCTGAGCGTCGTTACGAACGTCGGCTACCCGAACCCCGACCGTTCGCACTTCCGCTCGATGGACATCTGGCACACGGCGCTGCTCGAACCGGAGCGCGCCGCCGACGGTTGGCTCGGCCGAGTCGTGGACGCGGACACGTCGGACCCGACGCGACCGACGGCGTTGCACCTGGACGACGGCGCGCTGCCGCTGGCGCTCAAATCGCGCCGCCACGCCGTGCCGTCCATTCGTGACGTGGATGCTCTTGCGCTCCCCCGCTCGGCCGAGCAGGTTGCGGCGGCGCTCGACGCGCCGCGACCCAGCGCCTCGGACGATTTGCTCTACGTGCAGCGCGTGGCGGTGGCGAGCTGCGCCAATGCCGCGCGACTCGCGAGCCTGAAGCACGAGGGCGACGCACACGCCGCCTATCCGGCCAACGGGTTGGGGAACCGCCTGCGGCAGATCGCGCGGCTGATCGCGGCCGACTTCGGGCCGCGGGTTTATTACACCACTCTTGGCGGTTTCGACACGCACGCCCGGCAGGCGCTGGCCCACGGCCCGCTGCTGCGCGAGCTGGCCGAGTCGGTGGCCGCGTTCTACGCCGACCTTCGGGCGCGGCGTCTGGCCGAGCGCGTGCTGCTGCTCACGTTCAGCGAGTTCGGCCGGCGCGTGGCCGAGAACGGCAGCCAAGGCACGGACCACGGCGCGGCGGCGCCGATGTTCCTGGCCGGGCCGGCGTGCCGGCCGGGCGTGGCCGGAAAACCGCCGGACCTGGTGAACCTGGTCGATGGCGACGTTCGGCACGCGCTGGATTTCCGGCAGGTGTACGCCTGCGTGCTCGAGGACTGGCTGCGCGTCGATGCTCGCGCGATCCTGGGCGCGCAATATGCGCGTGCAGATTTGCTCCGCGACTAGATGACCATGCGCACTTGGGCACCGCGGATCCGAGCCGCGACCGTCAAGAAGCGGTCCGCGAGCGCGGCCAGCGCATCCCAACCCCGCACGGCAGCGCGGGGACGATTGCGGGCGGTCGATGTTGGTGGCGGGATGCCGACTCCGCTGAAGTGCGGGTGAGGCGAATGGCCGGCGAGACACCGACGCTCCCCGGATGGGGTTCACGCGTCGTCCGCGCCGGCGCCCTCCACTGCGGCGTGCAGGTCGCGGCAGGTCTGCGGCCCGTGGCCGGCATAGTGGTTGTTCACGAACGTGTATACCGGGACTCGAGCCGCGATCCGGCGGATCGCGCCCGCGATCCGCCGCAGGTCGGCGCCGCGATCGACGACGACCTTCTCCCAGGTCTTCGTGAGCTTCTCGATCCCGTCGCGGTCGCCGATCAGCCGCACGTACGAGAACGGTCCGGTCACCACGTCGCGCGCATCGAGCAGCTCGTCGATTCGCGGCATCCAGGCGTGTTCGACCAGCGCCGCGACCGTCTGGTGCTTCCTCAGCAGCCCGAAGTATTCGTCCGTCAGCCAGGATTTGTTGCGAATCTCGACCGCCAGCGGCACGCGGCGGGCGAACGCCGCGAGGAACGCATCGAGCCGCTTGAAAAACGGCGCCGCGGACGCGAACGCGGCGCGGTTGAAGTAGCTGAATTGGAGCAGCACGCACAGCAGCTTCTCGCCCAGCGGCTCGATCGCCGCCAGCAGCGCCTCGGTCTGTTCCTCGCAGCCCGCCAGCGCTTTGTCGCGCGTGATTGTCGATGGCGCTTTGAGGGCGAAGCGGAAGCCCCCCGGCGTCCGGCCCGCCCATCCCTGGACCATCCGTCGGGCGGGCAGCGCGTAGTACGTGCTGTCCACCTCGACCACGTCAAACTGCTCCGCGTAGGCGGAGAGGTAGTCGCTCTTGGGCGTGCGGGGCGGGTAGAAGTGGCCCACCCAATCGTCGTAGCTCCACCCGGACGTGCCGATGGCGATGCGTCTGCTCATGCGCTCGACTCCTGGTCCGTCCCGCGGTTCGCACTTTCAGACAACGTAGGCCTACAATCCTGCGATGAGGTCGCCAGCCGGGAAGCAGGACCGCACCCGCGAGCGCGAGGACATGGTCCAGCGCCAGCTTGCCCGCCGGGGAATCACGTCGTGCGCGGTCCTCGACGCGATGCGCAGCGTGCCCCGCGAGCGGTTCGTCCTGCCCTCGCGGATCGATGAGGCTTACGTTGACGCGGCCATGCAGATCGACTGCGGGCAGACCATCTCGCAGCCGTACATCGTCGCCCGCATGACCGAACTCCTGGAGCTCCAATCCGCCGACCGCGTGCTGGAAGTCGGTACGGGCTGCGGCTACCAGACGGCGATCCTCGCCCGCCTCGCCAGCTTCGTCTACACGATCGAATGGTACCTCAAGCTGCTGAACGCGGCGGCGGAGCGCCTGGCGGGGCTCGGCATCAAGAACGTCGAGTACCGCTGCGGCGACGGCTCGCTCGGCTGGCCGCAGGCCGCGCCGTTCGACGCGATCCTCGTGGCAGCCGGCGCCCCGACCGTGCCGCAGCCGCTCGTCGATCAGCTAGCGGACGGGGGCCGGCTCGTGGCGCCGGTGGGGCCGACCAGCGACCAGACGCTGGTCTTGGCGCGGCGCGTGGGTGCACGTGTCGAGATGACGGACGTGTTGCCGTGCCGGTTCGTGAAGCTGCTCGGTCGCGCTGGATGGCCGAGTTGACCACGCCAAGCGGTGCGAGTGGGGGATTTGGCGCACACGCGCCTCGCCGGCGTGAGTCGATTCGGTACTGGACATCCATAACCTCATAACCCTGAATCATTTACGGCAAACCGCCAAAGTTCCAGCGCTGCTGGCCGCTCGGCATGCGGAGTGCAAGGTGTCATTGCGGCGCGCTTGGCGCGGGTCCGAGAGCCGACGTCCCCGCTGCGCCGAACGCGAACCGTGGCTCGCCGAGGGTCTGCCATGAATCAGGAACTGCTGCTGGGCGACGAAGCCGTGGCGCTGGGCGCGATCGACGCGGGAATCGGAGGCGCATTCAGCTACCCCGGCACTCCCGCAACGGAAATCATGGAGTTCGTTCAGCAGCGCACGAACGGCTGCGGGACGGTCAGCGCGCTGTGGTCCGCCAACGAGAAGGTGGCCTACGAGGAAGCTCTCGGCATGAGCTACGCCGGCAAGCGCGCCCTGGCGGCGATGAAGCATGTGGGGCTGAACGTCGCCGCCGACCCGTTCGTCAGCTCGGCGCTTACGGGGGTAAACGCAGGGCTTGTCCTGGCCGTGGCCGACGATCCCGGCATGCATTCGTCGCAGAACGAGCAGGACTCGCGCTACTACAGCGAGTTCGCCCGGATCCCCTGCCTGGAGCCCGCCAACCAGCAGGAATGTTATGACTTCACGCGCGCAGCGTTCACCCTCTCGGAGCAGTACAGCGTTCCGGTCATGATTCGGCTGGTCACACGCCTGGCGCACAGCCGTGCGAACGTGCGCGTCGGCCTTCCGGAAGCGCAGCCGCACGCGTCTGCGGACGGCCCGACGCCGCCGAAGAAAGAGGACTGGACGCTGATCCCCACGAACGCGCGGCGGCGCTTCCTGCGGCTGATCGAGCTTCAGCCGAAGCTGGCGGAGCACTTGGAGCGCTCGCCGTACAATCGGCTCACGCTTGCGGGAAGGCGCGGGATTGTCGCAGCGGGCGTCGCGTGGAACTACGTGCGCGAGGCGCTGGGAGGCGACACGACCGACTCGCTGCTGAAGATCGGCTCGTACCCCCTGCCGATCGACCTGATCCGCAAGCTCGTGGACCATTGCGAGGAGATCCTCGTCGTCGAGGACGGATACCCGTTCATCGAAAGCCGGCTGCTGGGACTGCTGGGGGTCCCGGGCCGGCGCGTCCGCGGGCGTCTCGATGGTCTGCTGCCGGTGAGCGGCGAGCTGACGCCGGAGACGGTGGCGGCCGCGCTCGGCCGACCCGTCTGCGAGCCGGCGCTCGACGCCGAGTCGCTGCCCGCCCGGCCGCCGTCTCTGTGCAAGGGCTGCCCACACGCGGACACGTTCAAGGCCTTGCTGGACGCGACGCGCAGCTATCCGCGGCCGCTGCTGTTCAGCGACATCGGCTGCTACACGCTGGGCTGCATGCCGCCGTACGACGCGGTCCACACGTGCGTGGACATGGGGGCATCGATCTCGATGGCTCACGGCGCGGCGCAGGCCGGTGCGTTCCCGGTGATCTGCACGATCGGCGACTCGACGTTTACGCACAGCGGGATCACCGGGTTGCTGGGCGCGGCGCGTAGCGACGCCGACATGACCGTGATCATTCTCGACAACGGCACGACCGGCATGACCGGTGGGCAGGAGACGCTGGCGTGCGGCGAGGAGCTGGTGAACCTGATTCGCGGGCTCGGCGTTCACGCCGAGCACCTGCACGTGATCGAACCGCTGGCGCGGAACCACGCGCCGAACGTCGAGCTGATCTCGCGCGAGATCAGCCACCGCGGACTGTCCGTGATCGTGGCCCGGCGCGCCTGCATCCAGATTCGGCGCGCGGGCTCCGGGGCGGGGGCAGCTCCGCGAGGCGGGACGCACGTTCAGGCGCAGCCCGAATGAGGACTCGGCCGCGAAATCGGCGGTCCGCAAGACGGAGGAGTCGTCCGTGCAACAGAACCTGATTCTTGCCGGCGTCGGCGGCCAGGGGATCCTGACCATCGCCAAGGCCATTTCGATGGCCGCGCTGAGCCGCGGACTCCAGCTCAAGCAGTCGGAGGTGCACGGCATGGCGCAGCGCGGCGGCGCCGTGCAGTCGCACCTGCGGATTTCCGACCGCGAGCTGATGAGCGACCTGATCCCGATCGGAAAGGCCGACCTGGTCGTGGCCGTCGAGCCGCTGGAGGCGCTGCGCTACGTGCAGTACCTGTGCGAGGCGGGCACGCTGATCGTCAGCACGAACGCCTACATCAACATCGACAACTACCCGCCCGTGGAAAGCGTGCTGGACCACATCGCGCGCCTGCCGCGTCACGTAATGGTCGACGCGGAGCGGCTGGCGCGCCTGTGCGGCAACGCCCGTTCGGCGAACATCGTCATGCTCGGCGCGGCATCGACGGTGCTGGAGCTCGCCTACGCCGATCTGGAGCACGCCGTCGCGGACATGTTCGCGTCCAAGGGTCCGCGCGCGGTGGAAACGAACCGGCTCGCGCTGCGCGTGGGACGGAACGCCGCCGCGGCGTACATGGAAGCGCTGCGCCGCGGACAGCGCCCCGCGCAGGCCCGCGCCTGGGTCGACGGACTGACACTGGAGCCGCTTGCCGCCGAGGACGGCGTGGAATCGCAGGCGCTTCAGCGCGGCAGCCGAACGGAGACGCTCAGCGGGGCGGAGGCGCATGCCTGCGAGCAGATTCTGCGGCACGTTGCACAGCAGGGCCGCACGCAACTCTTTGAGCACGAGGTTTATACGCTAGTGGAACTGGTGGGTGCGATTGCGCCCCCGCGCTACGTGTTCGTCCCGGCTGGAGAGCTCATCAGCGAAACGGCATTGGAGGCGTTCCCGGGCGAGCGTGTGGTTCTCAAGCTCGTCTCGCCGGAAGTCGTGCATAAGTCCGACGCTGGCGCAGTGCGCTTTGTGCCGCGCGAGCACGCCGCCGTCACGCGCGAGATCGCGCGGATGCTGGACCGGCACGGCGCGAATTCGGCCGTGGCCGGCGTGCTGGTCGTCGAGTTCGTCGAATCGCGCGACCCGGGTCTGGGGCACGAGTTGTTTGTGGGTATACGGTACACGCGCGAGTTCGGACCGGTGATCGCGGCCGGGCTGGGCGGTGTCGATACCGAGTTCCTGGCCCAGAAGATGCGTCCGGGGATCGCCGTCGCCAAGGCCGTCGCCAGCGACGTGGACGCGGAGAAGTTCCTGGAACTCTTCCGGCGGACCGCCGCCTACGACCTGCTCGCCGGACGCGTCCGCGGCCACCGGCGAAGCGTATCCGACGGCGAGCTGCTGCGCTGCTTCCGGGCGTTCCTGGCGATCGCCCGGCACCTGTGCGCCGGCCGCGACGGTGACGCTCCGCACCTCGAAGAACTCGAGGTCAATCCGTTCGCCTTCCGGCGGCAGCAGCTCGTTCCGCTCGACGGCCGCGGGCGGCTCGGGCGGCCCGTCGCCGTCCTTTCGCCGCGACCGCTCGAGAAGGTCGCCAGGCTGCTCGAGCCGCGTTCGATCGCCGTGCTGGGCGTGTCGTCCGGCTCGATGAACATGGGCCGGATCATCCTCAACAACATTCAGCGCTGCGGTTTTGCCGGGGAGCATCTCTACATTCTCAAGGACAAGGAGGCCCAGATCGACGGCGTGCCGTGCGTGCCGCGGCTGCGCGACCTGCCCGAACCGATCGACCTGCTGGTGGTTGCGGCGCCGGCCGCGCAACTGCCGGTGATCGTCGAGGACGTGGCGGACAGCGGAAAAGTCGCCTCCGTGATCCTCATCCCCGGCGGCGTGGGCGAAACGGAGGGCACGAGCGACATCGAGCGGCGCGTGTCGGAGGCCATCGCGGCGGCGCGGCGTCGGCCGGACCGCGGTCCGGCGTTCGTCGGACCGAACTGTCTCGGAATCCAGTCGCGGCCGGGCCGATACGACACGTTCTTCATCCCGCGGCACAAGCTGCCGGCGCCGACGGACGCGCCGACGCGGCGCTGCGCGATCGTCTCGCAGAGCGGCGCGTTCATCATCACGCGGCTCAGCAATCTGGAAACGCTCAACCCCGCGCTTTCGATCTCCATCGGCAACCAGGCCGACCTCACGATCGGCGACTTCGTGCGCGTGCTCGCCGAGCGCAGCGACCTCGACGTGATCGGCGTCTATGCCGAGGGATTTCGAGACCACGACGGGCTGGATTTCCTCAAGGCCGTCGAGCAGGCGTCCGCCGCCGGCAAGGTCGTGGTGTTCTACAAAGCCGGGCGGACCGAGTGCGGGCGGACCGCGGCGGCGGGTCACACGGCGGCCGTGGCTGGCGATTACGACGTGTGCCAGGCGGCCGCGGCGCAGGCCGGCGCGATCGTCACCGACACGTTCAAGGAGTTCGAGCAGGTCATCGAGCTGGCGACGGCGCTGCACGACAAGCCCGTCCGCGGCCGGCGCATCGCGGCCGTCAGCAACGCCGGCTACGAGACGGTCGGGATGGCGGACACGATCCGCGGGGCGCGTTACGAGGTCGCGGTGCCCGCGCTGGAGGAGCGCACGCGCAGCGCGCTGATCGAGATCCTCGCGCGACACAAGCTCGACAAACTCGTCAACCCGCGCAACCCGCTGGACCTGACGCCGATGGCGGGCGATGCGGCGTATGAGGATTGCGTGCGGCTGCTGCTGGAGGCGGACGAGTTCGACGCGGTGGTGGTGTCCACGGTGCCGCTCACGCCCGCGATGCTCACGACCGCGGAAGAGTTGAAGCAACCGGGGTCGCTGGCGGAACGCATCCCGCGCCTGTTCGCGCAGTGCGCGAAGCCGTTGGTTATGGTGATCGACTGCGGCCCGGTGTACGACGAGCTGGCGCGGCGCATCCGCGCCGCTGGCGTGCCGACGTTCCGAACCTGCGACCAGGCGATCCGTTCGCTCGGCCGCTACTTGTGCCACCGCTCGAGCGGAACCGAGGGTGTGAGCGAGCCGTCGCCTTCAAAGGCCGCGCCGTCCGCCGTCTCGGCTCCCAGCGCCGCGGGCGAGGCGTCGCCACGTATCGCGGATTGCACCATCTGAGCCCGAGGCGCAAGCGAGGCACACGGACTTATCTTCGAAAAGTGTGCCCGGCGCAGGGTCCCATGCGTTTCCAGTGCGCGGAGCGGTTCGTTTGCTAGCGCTGCGGGCTCGGACCGGGCGAGCAACCAGGCCGCGGCCGGCTATGTCCCGTTGGACGAGCCGGCCGGCGAGACGTGAAACACCGCGTCGCAACCGTTGCGCGAGCAACGCACGGTCATGGTGGGGATGGCGTCGGCCTCCGCAGGCTCCGTGCCGCGGATGGCCAGCAGCGTCGGAAGCAGCGCGTGCGCCGCGTAGACGCACAGGCCCGCCGGAAGCGTATTGCCGATCTGCACCGAGCTGAAGCCGCAGCCCTCCGCCGGACAGGCGCC
Organism: Phycisphaerae bacterium; assembly: GCA_039961675.1. Lineage (GTDB taxonomy): Bacteria > Planctomycetota > Phycisphaerae > UBA1845 > Fen-1342 > JABRWC01. Next base: position 30,393 of record JABRWC010000101.1, on the reverse strand, counting down.
GAGGCTCGGCGCCGATTTGACGGCCACCCGCACGTAGGCCGGCGGCGACGCCGGTTCGAGCTCCGCCGGCGGCTGCGGAGCGCGGTCTTCGTCCGCGCGCGGCGGCGGCGAAGCGGCCGGCACGCGCGCTTCCGCGGCGCCGCCGTCCGCGTCGAAGACGATCAAATCCGCGCCGCGGTCCATGGCCAGGTTGGCCAGTTCGTCCGCGCGGCGGTTGAGTTCGCGCGGCACATGCTCGATGCTCCAGCGTGGGATGCGGAGCAGGAGCAACTGCGCCTTTTGCACGAGGGGGGCCAGCCGCTGGCTTTTCACGCGGTAGTCCCCGGTGAGCTGCCGCACGAGCAGCTCGCTGTCGGATCGAATCTTCACCGGCGCTGGTCCCAGCCGCGCCGCGCGCTCCAGCGCGCGAATCAGGGCGTGGTATTCGGCCTCGTTGTTCGTCAGGCGCTGGAGGAAATACGCGCCTTCGTGGAGGCGGCGGCCGGACTCGTCGCAGATGACGACTCCCGCACCTGCCGGTCCGGGGTTGCCGCGCGAGCCTCCATCGACGTGGATGATCAGCGTCACGCGGGGCTCAAGCTTCGTCTTTCAGGTACAGGATTCGTCCGCAGGACTTGCAGAACACCAGCTCGTCCTTAAGCCGCAGCGCATTCACAATGTCGGCGCGCTTGGACATGAAGCACCCGCCGCACACGAACTCCGTCCGCCGCGGGTCGGCGGGTTGCAGCTCCGCCATGGCCTCACCGCCGTACTTTTTGCTCAGCCGGTTGAACTGCTCGACGACCTTCGGGTCGAGGCGGGCGGCGGCCTCGTCCCGCTGCTTGGTGAGGCGCTCGAGGCGGCCGGAAAGCGATTCGACGGATTGTTCGTGCTGGGTGCGAAGCTCTCCGAGGCGGCCGGCCTCGCCCTGCTGCTGCTGCTCGGTGGCGGCGAGCTCGCGCTTCCGCGCCTCGACCTCCTCCATCAACTGCATCGCGCGCGCCTCGTATTTGCTGAGATCGGCCTTCTCGTTGTTCATCTGGGACAGGAGCGCGGCGTACTCCTTGTTGGTTCGCACAGTGTTGAGCTGCTGGCGCAACTTGTCGATGTGCGCGCTACGCGCCTTGATCTCGACGTCCAGTTCGTCGAACTGCATCTGGAGGCGCCGGGTCGATTCGTGCCGCGAGTCGAACTCCTGCCGCGCTGTCTCGAGGCGCACCTGCTGGGCGCTGACTTGCCGCTGCTTGCGATCGAGTTCGCGACGGATGTCGACCAACTGGAGCTCGATCTCCTGGAGATCGAGCAAGGCCCGCATCATCGCGCCCATTCACACTCTCCGCTTCCTGCGAACCGCCGGCCGCTCAAACATTGCATTATCATGCAGAGCGGCGGGCGCATCAAGCCGGCGGGCGCGCCGCCGCCGGCGCGCGATTCCGACAGCGCCGACGCCCCGCAGCCGTCCACAAGGAACCTGTGAACTGTGATCGGAGCATTGCCCATGCAGCGGAAACTCGTGGCGCTGGTCGCCGTGTTCGCCGCGTTGCCGGCCGCGCCGGCCCAGACCGAAGCGCGCCCGGACGCGGCCCGCCGGCGGACGCCGGTGGTGCAGGTCTTCGAGCGCTGCCGCGACGCGGTGGTGAACATCGCCACCACGCGCGTCCAGCGGGCGCGCTTCCTGGAATCCACTTCGCTGTGGGACGAGATCTTCGGCGGCGGCGTGCCGCGGACCGTCGAGCGGCGCGTGCAGAGCGTGGGCTCCGGGGTAATCGTACACCCCAGCGGGTACATCTTGACGAACGCGCACGTCGTGGCCCAGACTTCCGACGTGAGCGTGATCTTCGCCGACGAGCGGACGCTCCAGGCCCGGATCATCGCGGTCAACCCCGAGTACGACCTGGCCGTGCTGAAGGTCGAATCGCCGCAGCCGCTCCACACGGTGCAGTTGGGCCGCAGCGACGACATCCTGATCGGCGAGACCGTCGTCGCGATCGGCAACCCGCTCGGTTACCAGCACACGGTGACCGCCGGCATCGTCAGCGCCCTGAACCGCGAACTGCAATTCTCGCCGGAGGTCGTCTACCGCGGACTGATTCAGACCGACGCCGCGATCAATCCGGGGAATTCCGGCGGGCCGCTGCTGAACGCGAACGCCGAGCTGATCGGGATCACGACGGCGATCCGCGGCGACGCGCAGAACGTGGGCTTCGCCATCCCCGTGGACCGCGTGTGGGAGCTGCTGCCCTCGCTCCTGGACATCGAGCGCCGCGAGCGCGTGAAGTTCGGGCTGCGGCTCGGCGGGCATAACGCGGAGGTGCGGGAGGTTCGCCCCGACAGCCCGGCCGCGCGCGCCGGCCTGAGGCCGAACGACCGCATCACGCATTTCGACGGCGCGCCGCTGACCGACACGGTCGACTACTACGTCCACCTGCTCGAGCATCGTCCGGGGGACACCGTGGTGCTACGCTACGAGCGCGACGGCCGCACAGGCGAGGCCAAGGTCGAGCTCCAGGCGATCCCGCCACCGGACGGAACCGCGCTGGCGGCGCGCCTTCTGGGCATCAAGCCGATCGAGTTCCGCCCCGAGACGCGCCGCCGATACGGTCTTTCGGACGAAGTGGGCGTGCTGGTGGACGAGGTCATTCCGCGCAGCCCGGCGGATCGGGCCGGAATCGAAAGCGGCGACGTGATTCTGCGCATCGACGGTAACAACGTGCCGAACCTCGCCGACCTGGGGCTGGTGCTCGAAAGCGTACTTGCCGGCGAGCGCGTGGTGGTCGAAGGGCTGCGCATCCGCTCAGACCCGCCGTTCATCTGGAACGTCGCGCTGCGCACGTCGCGCGCGCCGTAGAGATGGGTGCGCGTGCGTCTCGCTCGCCGCTTGCCCCGTACTTCCGTGCGGGGTTCGGATAAGCGCTCGCTGGCGCTCGCGGCCCGATCCCTTACGGTTGTGGCTCGAACGGACGGCTGGCCGCGCGCGCCGCGTTCATCAGCGCCGCCGCCTTGTTGAGCGTTTCCTTGTATTCGAGCGCGGGGATCGAGTCCGCCACGATCCCCGCGCCGGCCTGGATGTACCCCTTCCCGTCCTTCATCACGATCGTGCGGATCGCAATGCACAGGTCCATGTCGCCCAGCAGGCTGAAGTATCCGATCGCGCCGGCATAGACCCCGCGCTTTACAGGCTCCAGTTCTTCGATGATTTCCATTGCGCGGACCTTCGGCGCGCCGCTGACCGTACCCGCGGGGAACGTGGCGCGGAACACGTCGATCGCATCCGCTCCTTCGCGCAGCCAACCCTCGACGGTGGACACCAGATGCATCACCTTACTGTGCCGTTCGATCTGGAGCAGTTCGCGCACCTGCACTTCGCCGTAGTCGCACACGCGCCCCAGGTCGTTACGGCCCAGGTCGACAAGCATGACGTGCTCGGCCCGCTCCTTCGGGTCCGCCGCAAGCTCCGCGGCCAGGGCGACGTCTTCCGCCGGCGTCCGGCCGCGGCGGCGCGTTCCGGCCAGCGGGCGGGTCACCACGCGCCGCCCAGTCAGCGTCGCCAGCACTTCGGGCGACGAGCCGGCGACGTGCAAATCGTCCAGCCGCAAGTAGTACATGTACGGCGAGGGATTCGTGCGCCGCAGCGCTCGGTAGACCGCCAGCGGGTCCGCCGCAAGGTCGAATTCGAACCGTTGCGAGAGAACGACCTGGAACACGTCGCCGGCGAGGATGTACTCCTTGGCGCGCAAGACCATCTGCTCGAATTGCGCTTGGGTCATGTTGGCGCGAAGCTCGACCACTGAACCGGGAGTCTCGATCGAGTCGGCATGCCCGCGCGCCCCCGCGTGTTCGTGCGTTCCTGCTGATGTCGGGCCAGCGGCTTCCGGCGCAGCGCCCGCGTGCATGTGATGAGCGGTCGACTGCGACGCGGCGCGGATCTCGCCGAATCGCTGCTCGTGCCCCGCATCCTGGTAGAGCAGCACGTGCAGCACTTTTTCGAGATGATCGAAGCACAGCACCTCCTGCGGGAAAAGGAACTGCGCGTCGGGCGCGCCGAGGTCGTCCGGATTCGCCGCCGGAATGCGCTCGCACCAGCGAACCGCGTCATAGCTCAGGTATCCCACGGCGCCGCCACAGAACGGCGCCACCGGCGGAGCGTCCTGCTGAAGTTGCAGGAGCGAGCGAAGCGCGTCGAGCGGGTCGCCGTGAGCACGATGCAGGGCGCCGCCCGCGAGCAGCTCGAGCTCGTCGCCACGAACCACGAACACGGCGCGCGGCTTGGCGCCGATGAACGAGTAGCGCCCCTGCTGGCCGGTGGATTCGAGCGACTCGTAGAGGAAGGCGTGCCGTTCGGAGGAATAAAGCGCCTCGAACAGGCGCAGCGGCTCGGCGCGCGTTGCGATCCGGCGATACCAGCAGCGCACCGGCGCCAGGCTCGGCAGGCTCATCTCACCACCGCCGACCCGCGGCGCACAGCGCCGGAGATGACCCGCAGCTCCTCGATCAGCTCGTCGAAGTAGGCGTAGGTCAGCGCCTGCGCGCCGTCGCACAGCGCCACCTTCGGGTCGGCGTGCGTCTCGACCATCACGCCGTCCGCGCCCGCGGCGATCGCCGCACGGGCCAGCGGGATCACCAGGTCCCAGCGGCCGGCGGCGTGGCTGGGGTCCACGATCACAGGCAGGTGCGTGATGCGCTTGAGCTCGGGCACGATGCTGATGTCGAGCGTGAAGCGCGTGTGGTCGGCGAACGTGCGGATGCCGCGCTCGCAGAGGATCACGTTGCGATTGCCTTCGGCCATGATGTACTCCGCGGCGAGGAGGAACTCCTCCAGCGTCGCCGCCATGCCGCGCTTCAGGAGCACCGGGTTGTCGTACTGGCCCGCGCGCCGCAGGAGGGCGAAGTTCTGCATGTTGCGCGCGCCGATTTGGATCACGTCCACGTGCTCGGCGACCAGGTCGAGGTCTTCGGTGCTCAGCGCTTCGGAGACGATCGGCAGGCCGGTGGCGGCACGCGCTTCGGCCAGAATCCTCAGCCCGTCGGGCCCGAGGCCCTGGAACGAGTAGGGGCTGGTGCGCGGCTTGTATGCGCCGCCGCGGAGCAGGTGGGCGCCGCGGGCCTTCAACTCGCGGGCGGCTTCGAGCGTCTGCTCGCGCGACTCGACGCTGCACGGGCCGGCGATAATGGTCGGCGCCGGCCCGCCGATCGCGGCCTCGCCGACGCGCACCACGGTGTCCTCGAGCTTCATCTCCCGGTTGGTGAGCTTGAACGGCTTGGTGACGCGGATGACTTCCAGCACGCCCGGGAGGCTGCTGAGGCTGCCGGGATCGACCGGGGCGACATTGCCCGTGATGCCGATCGCGGTGCGCGTCTTGCCGGGGATTGGGTGCGGCGTAAGCCCGAGCGCGGCGATGGCGTCGCAGACGCGCTCGATGGCGTCCTCGCCGGCGTCGGTCTTCATGACAACCAGCATCTTGCTTACCTCTTCGTTGAACCACAGAGACACAAAGACAGAGAGAGAAACACCTTCATTTCACTTGTCGCGGCACCCGAGCGATCCATGGTTCACACTTCTGTGACGCTTATTCTCGTTCTTCTCTGTGCCTCTGTGCCTCTGTGGTACCATTCTCCGCACGCGTCGCCGTCGCTGATTTCACGCAGCTCGTCGCCGACTCCGTTGAACCACAGAGACACAGAGGCACAGAGAGAGACCAGAATATTTCGCTCATTGCGGCGCCGCGCGGGTTCATGGCCCACCATCCCAACATTCTCACTCGCTTTTTTCTCTGTGCCTCTGTGCCTCTGTGGTTCCATTCTCCGCACGCGTCGCGGTCTTGAGCGAACGCACCAGCGCGCCGAGGTCTTCCCCGGCGTCGAGCGCCGCGACCAGCCGGCTGCCGACCACGACGCCGTCTGCAAGCCCGCGCAGCGCCCCAACCTGTCCGGGCGACGAGATGCCGAACCCCACGGCGACCGGCAGCGACGTCGCCGCGCGGAGCCGCGACAGGAACCCCGGCAATCCGTCGTACATCGTTTGCCGGGCCCCGGTCGTTCCCAGCAGGCTGACCGCGTATACGAAACCGCGGCTGCGCCGCCCGATTTCCCGCAAGCGCGCACCGGTGCTGGTCGGCGCCGCGAGAAAGACGAGGTCGCGTCCGTACTCGCGGGCCGCAGCGCCCCAGTCGTCGGACTCCTCCACGGGCAAGTCCGGGACGATGGCGCCCGCTACGTCCGCCGTGCGCATCTGGGCGAACAGCCTCTCCCGACCGAACGCCAGCAGCGGGTTCAGATAGGACATGAGCACCAGCGGCTGGCGGAGCCGCAGCGCTGCGACGTCCTCGAAGACTCGTTCCAGGCGCGTTCCGCCCGCCAGCGCGATCTGCGACGAGCGCTGGATGGTGGGACCATCCGCGATCGGGTCGCTGAAGGGTATGCCGATCTCGATGATGTCGGCGCCCGACTCAGCGACCAAGAGGAGCGCCTCGACGAACCGCGTGCGGTTCGGGAACCCCGCCGTCAGGTAGGGGATCAGCGCCAGCTCGCCGCGGGCGCGCGACGCCGCGAACGTCTCGGCGATGGTCACGCCAGCTCCTCCACGATCTCGAGGTCCTTGTCGCCGCGGCCGGAAAGGTTGACCACGATCCGCTGGTCGCGCGGCAGTTGCGGAGCGAGCCGCGCCACCTCCGCGATCGCGTGCGCGCTCTCCAGCGCCGGAATGATGCCCTCCGTGGCGGACAACAGCTTCAGCGCGGCCAGGGCTTCCGCGTCCGTCGCCGCGGTGTATTCAACGCGCCCCGCATCCTTGAGGTAGGCGTGCTCCGGTCCGACGCCGGGGTAGTCCAGGCCAGCCGAGATCGAATGCGTCCCCAGCACCTGGCCGGCGTCGTCCTGCATCAGGTAGCTGTGCGCGCCGTGCAGCACACCGGGCCGGCCCGCCGCGAGCGGCGCCGCGTGGTCCCGCGTGTGCAGACCGCGGCCGGCGGCTTCAACGCCGACGAGCCGCACGCTCGTCAGCGGCACGAACTCATGGAATATTCCCATCGCGTTGGAGCCGCCGCCGACGCACGCCGCGACCGCGTCCGGCAGGCAGCCCTCGCGCGCGAGAAGCTGCTCGCGCGTCTCGCGGCCAATGACCGCCTGCAAGTCGCGGACCATCGTCGGGAACGGGTGCGGTCCGACCACCGAGCCGACGACGTAGTGCGTGGACTCCACGTTCGTCACCCAGTCGCGCATGGCCTCGTTGATCGCGTCCTTGAGCGTGCGGCTGCCGGATTCGACCGGCACGACCTTTGCCCCCAGCAGATGCATGCGCAGCGCATTCATCCGCTGCCGGCGGATGTCCTCCGCCCCCATGTACACGCAACATTCCAGGCCCAGCCAGGCGCAAGCTGTCGCCGTCGCCACGCCGTGCTGACCGGCTCCGGTCTCCGCGATGACGCGCGGCTTGCCCATCCGGCGCGCGAGCAGCACCTGACCGAGCGCGTTGTTGATCTTGTGCGCCCCGGTGTGCGCCAGGTCTTCCCGCTTCAAATAGATTCGCGCGCCGCCCAGCCGCTCCGTCAGTCGCCGGGCGAAGTACAGCGGCGTCGGCCGGCCGACGAAGTCGCGCAGCGCGTCCGCCAGCTCGCTCTGGAACGCGGCGTCATTCCGCGCCTCCGCATACGCGCGTTCGAGCTGACCCAGCGCGTACATGAGCGTCTCGGGCACGAAGCGCCCGCCGTAGGCGCCGAAGTAACCGCGTGCATTGGGAACGTCAGCCCGCATCGGCCGCCCTCACCGCCGCGACGAACTCTCGCAGCTTCGCGTGGTCTTTGCGCCCCGGCCGGATTTCCACGCCAGAGGAAACGTCGACCGCGAACGGCCGCACAACGCGGATCGCGCCGCCGACGTTCTGCGGCGTCAGGCCGCCCGAGACGATCAGCCGGCGCGAAACACCTCGCGCCAGTCGCCAGTCGAACGTCTTTCCGCTGCCTGCCCCCGGGTCCAGCAGGTAGGCGGCGACATCGTACTCGGCCACGCGCTGCGCGACACTTTCCGCATCGTCGCCGTCGAACACGCGGAACCGCTTGATGACTTTGCCGCTGAGGCGCCGGCAGTATTCCGGCGATTCCTGCCCGTGGAGCTGCACCGCGTCGAGCTGCACGTGCTGTGCGATCGAGACGACCTCCTCGACGTCGGCATCCGTGAACACGCCCACAACGGTGACCAGTGGCGGGAGCGCGGCGACGATCTCCGCAGCCGCCGGAGGCGCGATCTGCCGCGGTGAGGCGACAAAGACGAAACCCAGCGCGTCGGCGCCGGCGTCCACCGCGGCGAGCGCGTCGTCGAGGTTCGTGATGCCGCATATTTTCACGCGCGTCATGCGGTGCCGTCCCCCGCGCGCATCCACTGGCGTCCCGACAGCATCCGCTCGCGGAACGCCTCGGGATTTCCCGCGAGGACGGATTCCGTCAGGCCGCGCAGTTCGCGTTCCAGTGCGGCGTACAGCGAGGGCGTGAACGGGTTCAGCCGCTGGATCGCGTAGTAGAGCTCCGGGCTTTCGTCGACGACGGTCGCCGTGGTGACCATCTGCGAATGAAACGTCGTGCTGCCGACGGCGTTGACCAGCCGAAACGTGCGTTCGCCAACCGCCAGCACCCGCGCGAAGAGAATGTTGATGATGTGCGAAAGGCCCAGCACGTACGACATGATCCGGTCGTGTTCTTCCAGCGAAAGATCGACGAGCGTCGCCGCCGTGTCGCAGAACAGCTTTCGCACGCGCGCGATCGCCTCGGCATCACCGCAGTCGCAGATGCAGATCACCTTGTCCGAAAGCGTCCGGGCGCTCGGGCCGAACATCGGGTGCACGCTCGCCACGCGTACGCCGGCCTTCCGCGCGTATTCAATCGCCGGCGGCAGGTGCCCCTTGAGGCTGGCGATGTCGCACACAACGCCGCGAAACCCCGCGTCCGCGACCGCGCGGATCGAGTCCGGCACGACTTCCAGCGGCGTGGCGACGAAGGCGACGTCCGCGCCGCCGAGCACGTTCGGCAGGCTGGCGTCCGGCGAGTCGCCGGGGACGACGTCGAACACGCGCACGCCGTGGCCCTGGTTCGCGAGGAAGTCCGCGAGCCAGCGGCCCATGCGCCCGCGGCCGCCGAGCACGGCGATTTCGTGGGTCGGCCCGCGGTACGCGGCGAAGTGATGCCGCTCCTGCTCGGCGCGGGCCCCGGCGATGAGCGCTTGCATGAGCGTGCGTGCGAGCGCTTCGGGCACGCCGGCCTCCGCCGCCACGCGTGCGGCGTTGTCGAGCGCCTGGCGCTCGACCTCCCAGTCGCGCAGCGGCACGCCGGCCTGGCGCTTCAACGCGCCGACCTGTCGCGCCGTCTCCAGTCGCGCGGCGACAAGGTGCAGAATCTCGGCGTCGATCCCGCGCATCCGCACCCGCAGCTCGTCGAGCGTGGTCATGGAGACACCCCCAGGAGTTCCGCCAGTTTGGCCGCCGGGTCGGCGCTGCTCACCAGCGACTCGCCGACCAGCATCGCGTCGTATCCCGCACGTTCGAGACGCTCGACGTCGGCTCGGCGGGCGATGCCGCTCTCGGCGACCGCGATGCAGCCGGCCGGTATCCGGGGGCGCAGGCGCAGGCACGTGTCCAGGCTGACCGCAAGCGTGTCGAGGTCGCGGTTGTTGACGCCGATGAGCCGCGCGCCGACGGCGGCGGCGCGCTCCAGCTCGCGTTCGTCGTGCACTTCCACCAGCGCCGCCAGGCCGAGCTCGGCGGTCAGCGCGTGCAAGTCGCGCAGCGCGCCGTGGTCCAGGATGCGCACGATGAGCAGGACCGCGTCGGCCCCCATGGCCCGCGCCTCGTAGACCTGGTACGAATCGATGATGAAGTCCTTGCGGAGCACGGGAAGCCTCACCGCCGCCCGCGCCGCGCGCAGATCGCTTTCGCTGCCGCCAAAAAACGTCTCGTCCGTCAGCACGGACAGCGCCGCGGCGCCCGCGCGCTCATATGTGCGCGCCAGTTCGGCTGCAACAAGGTCCGTCCGCAGTACGCCCCGCGACGGCGAGCGGCGCTTGATCTCGCCGATCGCGGCGAAGCCTTCGCCGCGCAGCGCCGCGGCGAAGTCGCGCGGCGCACCGCGCTCCGCGTCGCGAAGCGCCGCGAGCGGTCGCAGCCGGCCTCGGTCCGCGACCTCGCGTCGCTTGCTTTCGACGATCTGCCGCAGCATGCTCATGACGCCTTCCCGTTGCTCCGAGCGATCAGCGCCTCCAGCATCGCCACCGCCGCCCCGCTGTCGATGGCCTCCGCGGCGACGCGCAGAGCCGCGGCCAGCGTCTCGGCCCGTCCGGCGGCGTAGATCGTCGCGGCCGCATTGAGCAGCACGATGTCGCGTCGCGGGCCGCGCTCGCCGGTGAGAACCGCGCGCGTGATCTCGGCGTTCCGCGCCGCGTCGCCACCGCACACCGCGGCAAGCGGCGCGCGCTGCACGCCGAAGTCCTCCGGCGCAACGGTGAACGTCCGCACCCCTCCGTCGCGCAGCTCGCTGACCGTCGTCGGACCGGACAGGCTGATCTCGTCCAGCCCGTCCTCTCCGTGCACCACCAGCGCGTGCGTCGAGCCGAGCCGCCCGAGCACTTCGGCCAGCGTGTGCGTGAGCCGCCGGTCGTAAATGCCGATCACCTGGCGTCGCGCCCCGGCCGGATTCGCCAGCGGCCCCAACAGGTTGAACAGCGTGCGTACGCCGAGCTCGCGCCGCGGTCCGATGACGTGCCGCAAGCCTGGATGGTAGAGCTGGGCGAAAAGGAACCCGATGCCCACTTCGTCGATGCAGGCCGCCGTCACCTCCGGCGAAGCTTCGACGTTCACACCCAGCGCGCGCAGCACGTCGGCGCTGCCGCAGGCGCTCGAGATCGCCCGGTTCCCATGCTTGGCCACGCGGCAACCGGCGCCGGCGGCGACGAACGCCGCCGTGGTGGAGATGTTGAACGTGCTCAGCGCGTCGCCGCCTGTGCCAACGGGGTCCACGACCTCCGTGCTGCGGATCGGAACGCGCACGGCGCCGCAGCGCAGCGCCTGGACGAACCCGCTGAGCTCGTCCACGGTCTCGCCCTTCATCCGCAGGGCGATCAGCAGACCGGCGACCTGCGCGGGCGTCGCCGCGCCGGCCAAGAGAGTCTCGGCCGTCTCGAGCGCGTCTGCGGCCGTCAGGTTGCGACGCTCGACCACGTCGCGGATGCGCTGCTGAACGCGCTCGGCCGAGCCGCCCGAATCGCGACGGAATCCTTGCGATGAAGCGCCGCGTTCCACTTTCCAGGCTCCGCCAACAAAAAAACCCCCGGTCTACTCGAGCCGGGGGTCGGAGTCGCATGGGGCTGGTCGAACGTACCTGCGCGCGAATTCCGATCGGCCGGCGTTAGCACCAGCGCCAATAGCGGAGCGTTCGCGGCGTGAACCAGCACGGTTTCATGCGAGCCGATGCTACGGATCAAGACCGCGCGAGTCAATGGGAATTCAGGTTGCCTGTTCCCGACGGGGCGATGACGACTTCCTCGTGCTGGTTTTCGAGCACCGTCAGCATTCGGCGGCGGGCTTGTTCGCGCGTCAGCCCATAAAAACGCGGCGTGACCGCGGCGCTTTCCGGCTCGCCGCTCTCGTCCAGCCGGGCCAGCACGCTGGTCCAGCGGCCGGCCTCCTCGAACACTTCGAGCCGGTAGCGAGTCTCGGCGCCGTCCGCGTTGCGGCCGATCAGGATTTCTCGAAACATGGGCGATCTCCCGACCCCCACAGCTTGCTCAATCGTGATCCGGCGCCCCGCGCGGCGGCGGTCGCGGATCGTCGGTCCACCCGAAGCGGCGATGGACTTCCGTGATGAGGCGCGCGGACCGGCCCCACGTCACATAATTCCACGCCCATTGCAGCAGGACGAGTACGCGATTCTGGTACTCGATGAGGAACATGAGGTGCACGAACAGCCACGTCAGCCAGGCCAGGTAGCCGGAAAACCGCAGGCCCCAGATGTTCGCCACCGCGGCGGCGCGGCCGATGGTCGCCATGCTGCCGTTGTCGCGGTATGCGAACGGCCCGGGGAGCGGTCGCCCAGCGACGCGCGACTGGATCACCTTGGCGACGTAGCGACCCTGCTGCATCGCGACCGGCGCGATTCCGGGAAGCGGCTTTCCGTCCAGTCCGCGGCATGCGGCCAGGTCTCCGATCACGAAGATTTCCGGATGACCCGCGAGCGTGCAGTCCGACTGCACGATGATACGCCCGGCGCGATCGAGCGCCGCGCCGGTCTGCTCGGACAGCCCGGCGGCAAGCGGACTGCCCTGCACGCCCGCCGACCACAGCACGGTCCGAGCGGCGATGCGCTCGGTGACGCCGTCGCGCAGCAAGTCGACGCCCGTGGCATCCAAGCCGGTGACGCGCGTGCGCAGCCGCAACTCGACGCCCAGGCGTCGCAGGAACTCCGCCGCCTTCTGGCGCAGGTCGTCCGGGTAGGCGGACAGCACGGAGTCCAGAGCCTCGACCAGGATGATTCGCGCATCCGCCGGGTTGATGCGTCGGAACTCGTCGGCCAGCGTGTGGCGGGCGATCTCCGCCAGCGCGCCGGCCAGCTCGACGCCCGTCGGCCCCGCTCCCACGATGACGAATGTGAGCTGCGCGGCGATCGCTTCGTGGTCCGTGGCCCGCTCCGCGGCTTCGAAGGACGAGAGGATTCGCGCCCGGATCGACGTGGCGTCCTCGATCGTTTTCAGCCCCGGGGCGAACGGCTCCCACTGGTCGTTGCCGAAGTAGTTGTGCCGCACGCCGGCGGCAACGATAAGCGTGTCGTACTCGACTGCACCGTCCGCAAGCTGCACGCGCCGATTGGCGACGTCGAACCCCTGAACCTCCGCCAGCACGACGTGGGCGTTCCGCTGCCGCTTCAGCGCGGCGCGGAGCGGGTAGGCGATGTTCGCCGGGGAAAGCCCGCCGGTCGCGACCTGGTATAGGAGCGGCTGGAAGAGGTGGAAGTTCCGCCGGTCCACGAGCGTGACCTGCACGGGCGCGCGGCGCAGCGCGCGGGCGGCCGACAGGCCGCCGAAGCCACCCCCGATGATGGCGACGCGATTCGGGCTTGCGTTCATTGAATCGGTGCGAAGCAATGCCAGCGGCGCGGCGGCCGGCAAACTCCGTCGCGGACGCCGCGCGTGGAGCGACCCACTCGATCGCTCGCCAACGTTGCCGGGCGCACTCCCCCGGGAACTGCGGATTCTGCGCCGCGGGGCGCGGCGAGGCAATGCGCGAGAAGCCGGCGGACCTGCACATGGCGCGCGCAAGCTCGCAACACGGGCAGCTCTGCCGCGACACAGGTGTGCCGCCCGAACGCAGCAGGCCCGACGCGGCTGTTAACAGTCCGTTGAAAAAACTGTCCACCCATTGGGGGACCGGCCTCCAGGCCGGTATTGGAGGCCATTTGGTGTGCGCTGCCGCACTGATGCAACGGACAGTTAAGCGGAGAACGCGGGAATCCAGCCCGTCGTTTGCAGACTGCGGCCAGACGCCCGCGCTCTCCGAAAGCTGAGACGGCGTGCGCCGAACGCTACGGGCACGCCAGTCCGAACACCGTCAGCAAGTCGGACAGATCGGCCAGGTCCACGATGCCGTTGCCATCGAGATCGCCGTCACACGGTCCGCCCGGTCCGCCGAAGTTCGTCAGCATGATGGAAAGGTCGGGCAGGCCGATCGTTCCATCCTTGTCGAGATCGGCCGGGCAGTCCGGCGCCGGGAAGTAGATCTGCCCGCGAATTTCGCCGCCGCCGAATGCGACCGAATGCACGTTCGCGTACGTCATGCTGTCGAGAATTCCGGCCTCCTGGGCCGCGGCGTACGCCCAGCTTCCGAGCTTTCGCGTGCCGGCTGCCATCGCGTGCAGCACGCCGGCGTTTGCGCCGGGAGGCGCGAAGCCGTGAATGTGGGCGCCCGTTTCGGCGGCCGAGAGGTTCGCGTACCGGAAGTCGTAGCCCAAAACATTCGTACCCACATTAAGCGAAATCAGGCCGCAGCCCGCCGCCGCGCTCGCGTTCGGCGGCACCTCCTGCGTGCCGTCCATCGGGACGACGTACGGCACGAACTGCCCGCGAATCTCGCCGCCGGGAAACATGGTCGAGTGAACGTTGACGTAGATCATGCCGTCGAGGATGCCGGCCTCGTCCGCGGCGGCATATGCCCAAACGCCCACCTTCGGGCTGCCGAGCGGCAACGGATGCTTCACGCCCGCGTTCACGCCGTGCTCGGCGAGGCCGTGGATGTGGGCCGCGGTCTCGGCGGAGGAGAGGCCGCCGAAGACGATGTAGTAGCTGAGCGTGTTCGCGTCCGTGTCGACGTTGCCGAGCGCATAGCCGAAGCCCGTGCTGGCGTTCGCCGGGACCTCCTGCAATCCGTCGAGATACGCCACGTGCGTGACGATCTGCCCGCGGATCTCGCCGCCGGGAAACGCCGTCGAGTGGATGTTCACGTACATGCGACCGGCCAGGATGTCCGCCTCATCCGCTTGGGGGTAGTTCCAGACGCCGACTTTCGGATTGCCGCCGGGCAGCGCGTGCTTCACGCCGGCGTTGACGCCCGGCGCGGCGGGGCCGTGGATGTGAGCGCCGGTTTCGGGAGTGCTCAGCCCGGTGAAAACGATGTAATAGAAGAGCTGGTTGTTGCAGACGTCGACGACGAAGCGCGCGCAGCCGAACGCTGTGGAAGTCGTCGGCGGCACCTCCTGGAACCGATCGATCACGGCGACGCGGTACTCCAGCCCCGTGGCCCATGCATGCGGCGCGGTCCAGATGAGACTTGCGACGACCGCCAGCGGCAGCGCACCGCGCGCACCTGACGCGAAACCTGGATTTCTCGACATGGCTTGCTCCTTCCCGGCGCGGCGGAAGCGGCGGCAGCCGGCCCCCCCGCCGCAACCTCGAGAAATACGGACGTACGATGAGACCCGAACGATTCGGCCCGATGCCGATCAGGATACCGTGGCGTCGGCGCGGAGGCGAGAGCAAGTTCGTCTGGAATCGCGCCGAGTGTGCCGGTGGTCACATGAAAAAGCGCCCAGATCGTGCCTCGGAGCCTGCGCCACGCCCCACGCTGGGCGCGCCCGCGGGCAATGCCGCCATTCTCACGGCGGCGACAGATAGCTGCGAATCATGATGAACTGGCCCTCGGACGGCAGCGTGCCGTTCGCGCCCGTCGCAACGAAGAGCATGTAATGCCCCGGCGGGGCGGCGTTGCCATTCTGTGGCGCCTTGACGCGGATCGTGTCGGAATCGAGCACAGTGAAATCGAGCTCCAACATGCGTTGGTCCTGGTCGAACGAGTGCGTGGCCGCGCCGGGGCGGATCAGGCGCACGGCGGTGACGCTGCTCGCAGCGACGGACACGTCGACGTTGAACCAGGTGCCGTAGATCGCGCTGGCGGGAATGCTGGTGATCGCCGGCCGCGTGCCCTGGAAGAAGTACGGCGGCTTGTAGATCTCATACGACGCGGCTTCAGCGGGGAAATCGCCGCCCGCCGAGAGGACGGCGCCGCTCGGAAGCAAGATGGCCACGTTGTGATGCGGGCGCGCTGTCTCCGAGCACGCGTTCATCTCGCGCCAGCGGTTTTCAGCGTCGGGAATGTAGGGGTCGTACAGTGCCGGTCGCCGAACGGCCACCGCGCCGCTCGCTCCTGACGCGAAGAGAAGCCCGTTGATCGCCAGAATCTTTCCGTCCGGAAGCGCGACCAGGTAAAAGTCCACCCGGTTCGTCGGGAGCGGGTCCTTCGTCACCCAGGCGAGATTGGAAGTATTGGTCACGTCGAGCGTGTACACCTGGTCGCTACCAGCGACCTCGACGAGGCCGGATTGCGAGTTTCCGCCGGCCTTCATCACGATGCTGCGCACTTCGCTGCCGGAACGCTTCTGAAAGTACACGGCCGACTGTCCCACGGTCGCCGTCGGCTCGATCTGTTGCCACATGGTGCGCGTGGCGTCGAGCAAGCGCGTCATGTAGGGGTCCGGGTCGCGCGCGTCGGTAAGGTCGGAGTAGCCGGCGATCAGCGTGCTGCCGTCGGCCAGCAGGAAGGTGAATGGATACCACCCAAGCGCAAAGGCGTTCGGTTCGCCGGACTGGTAGCCTGGGCAGTTTTCGGGGAAGTACTGGGCGTCGTCGAGCCGCGTCCACGAGCCGCAGACGCCGACTTCGCCCTGCGTGGAATAGGCCGCCGGCATGTTGGCGTTTCCGGTGCTCGAATTGGGACAGTTGTCCTGACCGGATTCGAGGACGTTGCCGTCGAACGCGAGCACGCCGGTGGCCGTGTTCATCAGCGATGGATAGTATCGCCACGTGGAAATGTCGTTCTGTCCGTCGTTCCAGAGCTCGAGCGGGCCCTCGCACCAGGTGCCGAGGCCACCGGCCAGGTCCGGAATTTAGACTGAGGTGTGCGAGGCGTGAAATGGGAGGAAAACCCCGCCCCTGAATAAGACGGAACCGCTGCTGAGAACCACATGTCCGGCACAAAAGATGTTATGTGGCTCTGTGCCGCCATCTGCTGTCGGCCCGTCATCGAGTTGCTGGAATGTGCCAGACGCCGGATCGAGCAAGCCGATTCGCGGATTGTCGGCATCGGCGCTTGAATTGACCAGCAGCACTCTCCCTGTTCGAAGAAGAACAGAATGCACCGGCGCGAACGGCAGCGACTGCCTCGCCTCCCAACACCCTTCCAACGCGCAGCTTTCGATCGGGTCGGGGCATGCCGGCAACTGCTGGGCAAGCCCCGTGTGACTCAGCGAACAATGCCCAGTGACCAGCAGAACTCGACTTGCAATCAACTCTCTGTTGTGCAACATCTTTGCTGTCCTTTCTCCTTGCGGCGCCGGGTGCGGAGTACAAGAAGCGCTCCGGTCACCAGCGCCAGTGTCGTCGGTTCCGGCACGAACACGGCCATCCCTTCGCCAGCATTTGAGCCTGCAATATCCCACATGTCGGCGATATCGCCGGATGGTAGGTCGACGACGGCCAGTTCATTTACACCGACTACGTAGAGCTGACGCTGGTTCGCGGACAGAGCAAGCGAACCGACTGGAACATCGACAGCGAGCAGAATTGGTAGGGTTGGATCACCATTAGGCAGGAGATAGACACCGAGCAAACCCGAGTGGATATACACGTTCCCAAAGTGATCTGCGGCGATCGCTCGAGGATTTGTGCCGTTGACATGCAGAGGCTGGACTGTGCCTTCAGCCGATATTCGATACAAGTTCGGGGGCGACAGTTCGTGCTGCGCAACCCACATGTCTCCCGATCGATCGGGCGCCATCGCTGCCAGGTCGACCAAGTCGTTCGAGCTGTTTAGAATCACATCCGGCGCGCCGCCAGTAACCGGGAAGCGAAGCACACGCGGCGGGAACATGTCGCCCACCCAGAAATTCCCGGCGCGATCATACGCCAGATTGCTGGCCCCTATCGGAAACACAAGTCCATCCTCGCGGTCCAGCGCCACGCCCACGTTGCCGGCGCCGTCAATCTCCAGAATGCTCCCTGCAATCGCCGCGGAGGCACGCAGGTACTGCCCATCCGGCGTAAAAGTCAGCCCGGTCAGCCCGCCGCAGAACTCTTCGGGGATCGTGGCAAACACGCGCGATTCGCCTGTGGCTGGGTCCACCTCCCAGATGCGGTCCGGCGGCCCGCCGTCGAAGCACGGCGGAACCGCGCTGTCCGCCACGTACACGTAGCCCGGTACGAACTCGGCCCGCACCGGCGACACGCCGACGACTGAAAACAGCGCCAGGATTGCGGTCGCAGTCGCGGCCGCGCCGGTCTGGCGGCCCTGGGACCGCGCCGAGCGAGCGGGCAAGGAATTGATCGTGAGAAGCGCTGCACACTTGAACATTGGCGGCCTCCGTTTGGATCTGTGCCCGACGCATCGGCTGCTGTCGCGTCCATTCGCGTCGCGGGCTGCTTCGGCGCGCGGACTGCCCGCCCCGCGCCGCGAGCGCTCATCCATTCATAGGCCGGGAGGAAGGGGGTTTTCCAACCGGTCGCTTCGGCCGCGCGCGGGAAGCCGCCCTTATCCGATCCCCGCCACCGTAGATCATGCGTATGTCGAAGTACGCCGCAAATAATCGCGGTGTCCATTCCTGTCATTTGGGACACATGCGCCGCGATTGCTGCTCGCGCTCGCAATCCGCGAAGCGCCGCGGACTTACGCGCCAACCCATGAGAAACGCCGCTCGCCACTGCTTGAGGAATCCCGGCCGACATTTCACGGAACTTACGCCGCGCTGCTGGAACTCCGACAACCCTGCGTCCGCTTGCGAGCATCGGCAGCGGACAGCTCATGCCCGTTCGCCGTCGATTCGCACGACGCGGTCCTTCGCGACCTCTTCACAGCCGCCCGCACCGGCCCCAGTTGCCTGCCGGGCGTTTTCGCCGATACTGGACGGCCGCGCGGAACGGAACGCGCCCGGCTGACCGCCCCCGATCGGCCTCGGCCGGCGGCCTCGTGGAGCGACATGGCCCAGACCGCGTTCATCCTGATTCTCTGCAACGACGAGAAGAACGGCCGTTTTCTCGAAGAGGAGCTGCGCCGGCGGCACGGCCATTCCTGCCGAATTGCGACCAGCCTCCAGGATGCGCTGGACTCGATCCGCGAGCGCGTGCCCGACGTGGTCGTCGCCTCCGACAACATCGCCGGCGAGCCCGTCGTCGCGCCGCTGGCGGAGCTGCTCAACGCGCTTGGGCGCGACTCCGGTCTGCTCGTCATCGGCCGCGCCGAGCGTCCGTCGGGCGCAGACCGGATCGCCTTCGAAACCCGGCCAGAGCCCGCCGATCTGTCCTCGCTCGTGCAGCCGATCGCAAACCAGGCCAGCCGGGCCGTCGCCCGCCGGCAGGACCGCCTGCTCAAGGAGTCTCTTGAGCAGCAGCCGGCCGAGGCGTTCGCGGGGATCATCGGCGTTTCGCCCGCGATTCGCCGCATCATCGACCGCATCCGCAAAGCGGCGCGCAACAAGCTGACGGTGCTGATCGCCGGCGAGACCGGCACGGGCAAGGAGCTGATCGCACGCGCCATCCACGACGAGTCCCCGCGCGCCAAGAAACCGTTCCTGCCGCTGAACTGCGCCGGCATCAGCGAGACGCTGATCGAAAGCACGCTGTTCGGCCACGTGCGCGGCGCGTTCACCGGCGCCGACCGCGACAATCCCGGCTATTTCGTGCAGGCCGATGGCGGCACGCTGTTTCTGGACGAGATCGGCGACATGCCGTTCCGCATGCAGGCCAAACTGCTGCGGGCGCTCGAATCCCGCGAGATCACGCCGGTCGGCTCGGCGGAGGTGCGGCGCGTCGACGTGCGCGTGATCGCGGCGACCAATGCGGACCTCCGGCAGCGGATCGAGGACCGCGAGTTCCGCGCCGACCTGCTGTATCGCCTGAACCAGTGGGTGATCTCCGTGCCGCCGCTGCGCGAGCGCCGCCAGGACATCCCGCTGCTGGCGATGCACGCCCTGCGCAGCGCGAACCGCGAGCACGGCGTGAACGTGCCGGGCATTTCGAGCGAGGCGATGAACCTGCTGACGCGGCATCACTGGCCGGGCAACGTCCGTGAACTGATCAACGTCGTGACGCGCGTGGTGTGCGAAGTGGAGAACCGCCAGATGGAGGCCGACGATCTGCCGGAGGAAATCCGCGGAACGCACGAGATTGTGCCCGTGTCGATCACCGGTCTGGACGGGCTGACGATGGAGCAGGTGGAGCGGCTGATGATCGAGCGCACGTTGCAACTCACAGCGGGCAACCGCGAGCAGGCGGCCAAGATGCTCAACATCGGCACGCGCACGCTGTACCGCAAGATCAAGGAATACGGTTTGTAATGCTCGCGGATCGGCGCGGCGATCCAGCGGGGCGGACTCTTAACCACGGACCGCCAGTGCCCGCGAGCGCATCCGAACCCCGCACGGAAGTGCGGGGCAGCCCCTCACTTCCGCGCGGGGTTCGGATTGCGGGCCAGACGTCCGCATTCCCCTGTTCCGGCCGCGCCGCGACCGCGAGGGAGCTGTCCGGCCGGGCTGAAAAGCCGCCATCTCGTTCAATTCGCGCCGGCGAGGCATTCGTCGAGGCAATCCACGAGAAAATCGCAATCCGCCCTTGAGAGGCACATCGGCGGCTTGATGCGGATGACGTTTCCGTAGAGTCCGCCCTTTCCGAGCAACAGCCCGCGGTCTTTGGCCTGCTCGACCACGTTGGCGGTCTCCGCGCCCGCCGGCTCCTTGGTCTTGCGGTCGCGCACCAGCTCGACGCCGAGCATCAGTCCCAACCCGCGCACTTCGCCGATCAGCGCGTGGCGCTGCTGAAGCTCGATCAGCCGCGACTGGAGGTAACCGCCGATCTCTTTGGCGCGCTGCTGAATCTTCTCTTCGTCGATGACTTCGAGCGTTGCCAGCCCGGCGATCATCGACACCGGGTTGCCGCCGTAGGTGTTGAAGTGAATCCGCTTCTTCATCTGCGCGGCGATTTCCGGCCGCGTGGTGCAGGCCGCCAGCGGCGCGCCGTTGCCGATGCCCTTGGCCATCGTGACCATGTCGGGCGTCACGCCCCAGTTCTGGTGCCCCCAATAGTGATCGCCCGTGCGACCGAAGCCCGTCTGCACCTCGTCGGCCACGCACAGTCCGCCGTATTTGCGGACGATCTCGTACACGATCTTGAAATACTCCGGCGGCGGCGTGACGGCCCCGCCCACGCCCTGGATCGGTTCGGCGATGAAGCCGGCGACTTCGCCGCTGGTTTCGTAGCGGATCGTATCCTCGACGCTCGTCGCGCATTTCAGGTCGCACGACGGATACGTGAGGCCGAACGGGCAGCGGTAGCAGTACGGCGGCGCGACGTGCTTGATGCCCGCGGGCGGCGCGACGGGGTACTTCCACGTTCCGACCGCCGTCAGGCCCATCGTGGTCTGCGAGCCCCCGTGATAGGCGTTGCGCAGCGCCAGCATCTCGTAGCGGCCGGTGTGGAGGCGCGCCATGAGCACCGCCAGCTCGTTGGCCTCGCTGCCGGCGTTGGTGAAATACGTGGACTTGAGGTTGGAGCCGGGCGGCATGCGGCGGGCCAGCTCGCGGGCGAAGAGCGCGATGGAAGGGTGCAGGTAGATCGTCGTAGTGTGCACGAGCTTGCCGACCTGCTCGCGGACTCGCTCGGTCACCTTGGGGTGACAGTGGCCGACGGAGACCGTGACGACGCCGGCGATCGCGTCCAGATACTGCCTGCCGCGTTCGTCCCAGACGTACTGCATGTGCCCTTCGACGATGCAGACGGGGTCTTTGTAGTAGAGCAGCACGCCGGGGTTCAGATACTCGCGCCGCAGCGCCAGGATCTCCTCGCGCGTGAGGCCGGAATATGGCGCCGGCTTGTGTGGGCTGATCGGCAGCGGTACGCGCGCGCGGGCGGAAGCCGTTCCTGAATTCATGGCGTCGCACTCCCCAGTTGGTCCGGACATCATACCGAATCAGAGTGCCGGTATTGCGCCGTTCGAGAACCGGGTGCGAAAAGGGCGGCCGGGGTGCGAACGGGTAGCCCGGACGCGCAGATCGCACGCGGAGACCGCCTCGCGCTCGAGCCGAATTCTTACCACAGAAGCACAGAGACACAGAGACACAGAGACACAGAGGCGTGGAGGAATCCGGTCCGGCGAGTGTTCGCCGCGTGCGTTGCTCGCGCCGCTTCACGGGCGCGCGACGCGCGAATACGTTCAGCTTGAGAGCCTCCAAGCGGGCAGATCGCAACTGAATCTGTGTGTCACCGTGCCACCGTGTCTCTCTGCCTGTGTGCCACGATGTCTCTGTGCCTGTCTGCCACTGTGTCTCTCTGCCTCTGTGCCTCTGTGGTTTCGACCTCTTTCAAGCTCCGCGAACCAGCACGCCGGGCGTGGGTGAACGCAGCTACGGCGCGCCGCTCGCCGGCCGCCAGCGCCACTGGTATCCGCTCGGCGTCTGCCCGAAGCTGTACGCGTTCTCCGCATCGCGCGTGTTCCGCGGATCGCCGCCGAGCGAGCCCCATTCGACCGCTCCCACGTGCCCGGTCTCGAAACAGTGCAGCAGCCCATGCTGATCGGCGACCAGGATGTCCAGCAAGCCGTCGCCATTCACGTCGCTCACGACCGGCGACGATGCCGGCGGCGCAGTGAGGTCTTGGGAAGCCAGCGGATGTCCGGTCGCCGACAGCACCAGCAGCCCGCCGCCGCCGCGCGCGTTCGCGTAGGCGACGATCAGCTCCGCGCGTCCGTCCGCGTTCACGTCCGCCACGGCCGGCGTCGCGTGGAGCGAGCCGGGCACTGAAAACCGCCACCGTACGGCGCCGCCGTCGAGCAGCGCGATCTGGCCCGCGCTGGGGTCATTGAGCGTGCCAGTGCTGGCCACGATCGCGACGGCGCCGTCGGGCGCAACCATCGTCCGAAGTCCGGCAATCGGAGAAACCGGACCGCGAACTCCGAGGTCGCCGAGGCTCGCGAACGCCGGCTGATCGCGGTCGTGCCGAAGCGACCAGAGCCGGCCGCGCAGGTCCGCCGCAAACGCCGCCGGACGCGACTCGCGGTTCTCGCGCACGAATACGGCGCCGCCGGGCAGCGGCGCGTCGATCTCCCGGCGCCAGAGCAGACGTCCGTCGCGTGCGGCGAGCAGGCGCAGGTCGCCCGCCGAGGTCAGGGCGAGAATCTCAGGCTCTGATGATCCCATGACGTTCGCCGCGATAAGGGTCGCCGGCGCGCCTTGCAGCGTCCCGGTCCCGGCGGGCGCGGCCCCGAACGGCAATTGCTTCTGGCGCGAAACGCTCATGGTCCAGAGCGCGGCGCCGCTTTCGCCATCCAGGCCGACCGCGCGACCGAGCGAGTTGACAATGACCGCATCGACGGCCGCGTCGCGATTGAGATTCACCAGCAACGGTGCGGAGACGACCGAATCTCCCGCGCGGCTGCGCCAGAGCAGCCGGCCGTCGCGTGCGATCCGGTAGACGAAGCCGTTGGCGCTGGCGACAAAGAGGCTCCCATCCGCCGCCGCCAGCCCGACCACGTCGCGCGGGCCGGGATCAGGCGGCTCGAAAATGCGCTCCGCTGTGCCCAATCGCCCATCGATGCACACCACCGCATCGGCGCCGTCGCCCGGATCGAGAAGCCGCGCACCAAGCGAGGGCACGAAGACCTCGCCGTCCAGCGCGATGAGCGACGAAGACCAGGTTGTCAGCCCGACCGGTGCGGACCAGAGAGGCCGCAACTCGACCCGCGATTCCGCGACGGCGCGAATCACGGGCGCGGCCTCCACCGAACGCTCGAAGCTCGTGAACCAGCGCCTCCAGTCGTCGATCCGGTCGCCGTAGTCGACGCCGGCGATACGAGCAAGCAATCTCCGCACGCGCGGATCGTCGAGCGAATAGCCTTTGTAGATGAAACGTACGAGATCGCGGCGGCGCTCCCACCAGTAGGGTCCGGTTTCCTGTTCCCAGGTGAGCAGCGCGCGCTCGATCTCCGCTTCGGCGTCGGAACGCGAGAGGGCGTGAATTCCCTGGCGAACGACCCATTCGAGCCGGTAGTCGCGGGCCTTGAACCACACGCCGATCGCGCCGAGCAGCAGGATCGCGGTAACCGCGAGCCAAACCGCGGACGCCTTCCAGGGCGCGGTTTGCACCGGGGCAACCGGTCGTGAGTGGTTCTTCTTGTGCATGGGCTCCGTGCGCCTCGCGGACCGACGAAAAACCGTGACGGTTACTGGCGGGCGGCGCACATTACAAGCCCAAGACGCGCGGGGTTCACCGAAATCCGCGGCGCGTGCGCCATGGTCGGTCGCGAAGGAACCCTGGTTTCGCCAGTCGTCTCGCCGCCGCGAAAGCGCCCTTCACGCAGTGGAGCGGACTTGGACCTGAGATACCTCGCGGCGCTTGCGCTCCGCTCAGTATGACGCTGTGTGGGGCTCGCCGCGGCGAATCCCCGTGAGGATACTGCGGGAACGCGAAACCGAACCCGGCACGGGATGACTGTACGGTCTGGTTCCGACCGAACCACGACCGTGAGGAAGCGTGGATCGGCGGAAACGTCTCCGGGCAATCCCCGCTTCCTCACGTCGCGGCTCGGGCCAGAATGTACCAGTACGCGGCGCGCCGCAGGGGTTGACGCGGCTACGTGTTTGATATATAAAGCGCGTGGGGTGTAACCAAACCAACTGGCGCGATACATGAACAAGTCCCACGCTCGCGCGTCGGCCCCGAGGTCATTTCTGGCGCGGGTCCGCTCCGGGCTGGCACGCATGGGAGCGATCGCATTCGTGTTGTTTCTGCTCAAGGGCCTGGCCTGGCTCATCGTCCCCCTGATGTTGATTGAGGGCTGTTGGAACTGAACCCGGCGGCGGACGCCGCAAGTCACGGAGATGTCGGACATGACGGACAGCATTTCGACACGGTTGCGCACGGAGACGGCGGACGCGCATCATCAGGCCGAATCGCACCCGCTGGAACGGGCGCTGGTCGCGGGAAGCATTTCGCGCGAGCAATACACGGAGTACGTCTCGCAGCGCTACCTGATCCACGCGGCCCTCGATCCGCTCGTGCTGCAAGTCTGCGATGCGGATGCGCGGTTCGCCGGATTGGTTCCGTCCGAGCTGCTGCAAGCTCCGAACCTGCGCGCCGATCTGGCGTACCTGGGCGTTGACGCCGACCAGGTTGAAGCGTGCAAGGCGACCGAGGCACTGATTCGCCAGCTGAAGGACGGCGCGGCGACGACCCCGGCTTCCGTGCTCGGATACTACTACGTTTTCGAGGGGAGCAAGAACGGCGCACGCTACATCGCCCGCGCGCTCGCCGCGGCTTGGGGGCTGCGGCCCGGGGGGCCGGGGCTTCGATACCTGGATCCGCACGGTGAGCGGCAGCGTCCGCTGTGGCTCGAATTCAAAGCCCGGCTTGACGCGATCGCATTCCGTCCCGACGAGCGCGACGCGATGGTCTCGGCGGCATGCCGCGCGTTCGAGCTTGTGAGCGCCTTGGACAAAGAGATCTATTCCGCACCGTCCAAGGCCGAATTGACGGCAGGCTAGAGGTTGTAACCAGGCGGGAATCTCGGCCAGCGCATTTGCATCCGGCGCGAGTTCTGCTACTATTCGTGATACGCGGGTCTTCAATGTGCCTGCGGCAGACCCGCGGGTGCGAGGTTTTAGAAGGTCGCGATGTTCGCTCCGGCGACTCCAGCAAAGCCTTCCCGCCGATTCACTTTCGCACGCCTGTTCTGGATGGCGATGTTCGCCAGCCACGCGCCGGCGCTGTGTCTGGCGCTGGTGGACGACGCGCTGAGCGTGGCGCGGCTGCTGCTGCTGGGCGGCGCCGAGGCGTTCTTCCTGCTCAAGGTCGTCGACGTTCGCTGGCTGCGCATCCCGCCGCGCTCGCACGCGCGGAACGCGGTGATCGTGGGCTTCGTTCTGCTTCACGCGCAAGCGATCGAGCGGAACCTGGCGCACGATCTGAACTCGCCGGTCTCCTGGCAACTCGTCGTGCTGGGCGGCGGTCTGACGTTCGCCGGCTTGTCCCGGCGCAGCGCCGTCAATTCGAATGGCGGGGATTCGAAAGACGATTCCTCCGGCCGGACAGCGCACATCGCGCGCGCACGCCTGGCCGATGCTGGTTCAAACCACCGACTTCCCCAGCGCTTCCTGTCACTCGAACGGGCGAGTCTCGTCGATCGCGCGCCGCCGCCGCGCGCTCACTTCGCCTAGCCGCCCCGCCAGCGGCCCACGACGCCGAGATGACACCGTCGATCGGTCACTGACGCCGTCTGCCGCGCATGCGGGCGCTGCCTGGCCCGTTTCATCGACCCTGCGCCTGCGTTTCGCAAGAGTTCATCCGGCCGCACCCGGCTTTGTGGTGCTTGGCTTTGTCACAACCATCCGTGAGGGAAAGATCGATGTGCACGAGTTTTCCGCGTCGCCTGACGCTTGCGTTCGCCTCGTTCTCGTTCGTTTCCGTGGCGCTGGCGACAACCGTTCCGTATACCGAGTCGTTCACCGCCGACGCCGCCAATTGGCGCGAGGGCACCGGCGCGGCGAACGCCGCCTGGAGCGCCGCGGGCGGCGCCGACGGCGGCGGCTTCGTCTCCAGCACGTATAACTTCGTCGGCGACGTGCCCGGCAACACGCCGATCTTCCTCCGGGGCCACGATGCGTACGGCTCGAGCGGGCTGGCGTTCGTCGGTGACTGGCTGGCGGACGGCGTGACCGAGTTCAGCGCTTACGTGCGCCACAACGCGCCCGTGCCGCTGAACTACTTCGTGCGCTTCGCCAAGCCGTCCAACTTCCCGGCGGCCATCGGCGTCGAGTTCGTCCCCGTCATGCCGAACGTCTGGACGCGCATCGACATCGCGATCTACGACGGCAATCCCGAGTTCGTGAATTTCGAGACCTCGGACTTCAACACGATCTTCAGCGGCATCGGCAAGCTCCAACTCGGTGTGAACGTGCCGGGAGAGCTGGCAGGCGCCGACAGCCCGTACACGTTCGACTTCGACCTCATCTCGATCGTGCCCGAACCGGCGGCGGGGCTTGCGATTCCCGCGCTCGCGATGTTCGCGGTCCGGCGGCGTCGCTAGCTCGTGAGGAACGTACGCCGAGCGCAGGAGGCCATCCATGAAGACCATGTACACGCTCGCGTGCCTGCTGGCCGGTGCGGCCGCGGCCCGCGCGCAGCAATACGACTTCACCACGCCGCTGTATGACCAGTGGCAGTACCCGTTCAACTTCACGCCCGGTTCGCGGCCGATCGCAACGTGCTTCAGTTCGCTGGGCACAGGCAACCCGGACTTCGCCGCATTCAACGACCGCGACGGCCAGCTGATCGTTGCCTGGAATACGGCGGCCCAGATTCCGTCCGGGCAGGGAGCGCAGAACTACGACGTCGCGTCGATCCGCATTACGCTGACGAACCAGTCCGCCGCGCTGTGGGCGATCGACCTCACCCCGGACGAGTGGTACACGTTCGACTTCAATCTCGACGGCCAAGTGAACGCAGACGGCGTTCCGCGCGGCCAGCCGGGAGACACGGACGGCGAGAGCGACGACCCCGACCCCGGCCGGACGGTCGAGCTGTTCGGCGTGGGCTTTGGTCCGACGTACAGCGCGGCCACCTGGACCGAGGCCAGCTCGTACCACGGGGGGACCGTGCTCGGCGGCACGCCGATCTGGGCCCCGCGCGACCCGTTTCCGTTCGTCTACCAGGACGGCACGGGCAACGTGCTGCACGTCGAGGACAACGTCGAAGGATTGTGGAACTCGGACTACGGCGTGACGCAGTTCACGCCCACGCCGTGGGCGGTGGGCGTGCCGCAGGACTACGACCCGAACAATCAGGATGTGCCGTTCGAGGTCGTGTTCGACGTCGATCTCGATCTGTCGGACGGCCGCGTGCGCGAGTATTTCCGAAGCCAGCTCGACACAGGCCGCGTCTTTGTGCAGGTAACCTCCCTGGCGGAGACGGAGCAGTTCGGCAACACCGACTACACGCCGAAGTTCTTCACCAAGGAGGGTACGACCGTCGAACCCGGAGCGAAGGCCCCGATCCTGACGATCGTGCTGGGCGCGCCGGGGTTGGACGGCGACCTCGACGGAGACGGTTGCGTCAACCTCGCCGACCTGTCGCAATTGCTGACGAACTACGGCCAGACTTCCGGCGCGCAGCCTGAGGACGGAGATATCGACGGCGACGGGGATGTGGACCTCGCGGACCTGTCGTCGCTGCTGACGAACTACGGCCTGGGGCAGTGCTGAGCGATCTTCTTTCACCTTTGGTGCGGCCCGCGCCACCCTGCGGGCCGCACCGCTCGCGGAGCTTGGCCATGAGCGCTTGGCGGACTCGTCGTGACGGATTCACGCTGATCGAGCTGCTCGTCGTCGTGGCGATCATCTCGCTGCTGCTTTCGATCCTGATGCCGGCGTTCAGCCGGGCGCGCGAACAGGCGAAGCAGACCTACTGCAAGAACAATCTGCGCAGCCTGTGGACCGGCATCCTCACGTACAGCACCGAGTACCGCGACCGGCTGCCGTTCATGGAAAACGTGAACGTACAGACCGCCGTCGCGGGCACCGGCCCGCAGGCGGACCCGTTTGACACGAGCTTCCCCACGACCGTCGGCGTCGTGCTGATGAACTACGTCAATCCCAAGAGCTGGGTCTGCCCGTCGGCGCTGCGAGGATTTCCGGTCGGCGGTGCGGGGAGCGGATTCACGTTCACGTACACGTTCGGGGCGTCGGAGTACTTCGGCGGCATCGGCGAGGTCGAGCCGTACGACAGCTCCCACCCGTCGATCACATCGAACTACTGGCCGTTCGACGGCCGGCCGCTCAAGGCGCTGGACATGCGGCGCTACACGTCCACCGGGCTGAATCAGAACGACAAGGGCAAGTGGAACGTCCGCTTCCCGCTGATCGCCGACATGTACGTGGTGGACGGGTCCAACCCCGCGGCGCCGCAATACGAATACCCGCATCGCGGGGCGCTCGATCCGCGGATCGACCTCGAGAACGCCCAGTTCGACTTTGAGGCCAAGACCGGGTACGCGAACGCAGCCGGCGGACTGCACGAGCTGCACGCCGACGACGACCGCGTGAAGATCGTGCTGACGCGAAGCTGGGAGGAGTACCGCCCGACGAATTGAGCGTCTCGGTCGTCAGCGAGCATGCGGCGCTCGGCGCCGCCCTTCATCCCCCCGCTGGTCACGGTCGGCCGCCCGCGCGGACCGGCGCTTGCTCCTACCTTGCCCGGTGTGCGTATCCGTCCCGTTTGACGCGCGGCGGGATGCGTGCTACTTTTACCGGCGACCGAGTTGAAACCTCCTAGACCGTCCCGGCAATAACAGGTTTCTTCGGTGCAAGCGGCGAACCGCGCGGCGCGACCCCGCGTGCGGGACCCGTTCCAGCGAAAGGACCACGCCCGTGAAGAAGCTCTACGTCGGCAATCTGTCGTTCCAGACCACCGAGGACAAGCTGCAAGACGCGTTCTCAGCGTTCGGAACCGTGCGGAGCTGCTCGATCGTCCGCGACCGGCAGACCGGCCAGTCGCGCGGCTTCGCCTTCGTGGAAATGGACAGCGACGAAGCCGCCGCGGCGGCGATCTCCGGCCTGAACGGGACGCAGCTCGACGGCCGGGCGTTGACCGTCAACGAAGCCCGGCCAAAGTCGCCGACCGGCGGCGGGGGGCGTGAGCGCCGCGGGCGCGGGTACGATTCGTAGTCCCCCACTTCGCGTTGTGCTGGAAAAACCCGCGTTCGTACATCCACGGCTCACGCGCGTCAGAACGGCGTTTTCCAGTCCGTCGCTCTTCCGCGCGCGTTTTCGAGCGCGACTCGGTTCCGCCCTCAGAGCGCTTTCGTGCTCGATCTTCTCCGATCCCGACGCGCTTCCGTGTCGGACACGCACGCGCGGGAACACTCGCGGAACGCGCGGCCGATCGCGCGCCCGTTCTGCGCCAAACGCCGACGAACCCTCGATTCCCCGCGGCGCCGCGCAGGTGCCCCGCCTGGCAGCGCCTCCGCGGGGCTGAACCTTGGCACTTGTCCGCACTTCGCGGCAGAGGTCACACTTCCCGGATTGCACGGCGCGGCGTGCGCGGCACCCGAAGAATCGAAGATCAATTCCCTTCCCGGTCACGCTGATTTGCTCGTGAACGCGCCCTACTCGCGCCGGCTTGCACAATCGTTCGCAATGCGCGAAGGGCGCGCGCGAGGCTTTCCGCGCTGCCGGCGGCGCGCTCCGTGGACCAGCCTTGCTGCACAAACTCGATCATTCGTGAAGTGTAGGCCGGTCCGACCCTGCGTCCGCTTGAAGGTCCAGGCACCAGGTCAGCTTGAATCACCCGGCTACGTGAACCGCGCGCGAGTCGAATGACCTCGTGCTTCGGATCGGCGAGGGACTCGGCGCGCAACGGCACGCGCCCGACCGGCACCCGCAGGAATCGGGCGAACGAGACGCGATCAGCCATGAGCCAGGCTTCAATTTCCCGCACGACGACACGGAAGCACATGAGGCTGGCCGGGCCCCGTAGCCACTTGTCTCGCGCCCCGGGTGGGCACGCCTTGTCCGCGTCCAGATCGACAAGCACCAGCCAAGGCGAAAACCTTGCGGCGTTGTTGTACGCCGCCGCTCGTCGCAACAGGGCTCGCTTTCCGCCACGGACATAGATCGTCCCGACTGTGGCGCCGGCGAGTTCGATCAGCTTCCGTGCGACTGCGGCATCGAGCGGCCCCTCCACTGCGGCGAAAACAGGCGACTGACAAGCAGGCACGAGCTAGTTTTCCTGAAAGAGCAAGAGTTGTTCCGCGCGCTGCGGCGCCGTATAGGGAATTACAGCCTCGCGGAGCGTCATCCCGCCGTCGAGAAGATTTCTGACTTCACGATCCTGTCCGGGCGATCGCAGGATCGTCCCTTC
>JABRWC010000100.1:0-20751 GCA_039961675.1 Phycisphaerae bacterium | reverse complement strand
GGCTGATTCCCGGTTATACGACGTTTGACAGGTGTACGCTGGAATTCGATTTCCAATGCACCGGCACTCAAGTCATCCAGTTTCAATACGTCTTTACGTCGGAAGAATACAACGAGTGGGTCAATTCGCCATTCAACGACGTGTTCGGGTTCTTCCTGAACGGCGTCAACATCGCCCTGGTTCCCGGCAGCCCGGGAACGCCGGTCAGCATCAACAACGTGAATTGCGACAACCCGTACAACCCGCCCGGCGGCAGCTACTGCAACCTCTTCGTGAACAACGATTGCAGCGACATTCCGCCGGGCAGTTTTCCGTGCAACGGGGTGCGCGACACGGAAATGGACGGGCTGATCGTGGTTTTGACGGCGACCGGCGTACTCAACCCGGGCGTGAACCACATTAAGCTGGCGATCGCCGACGCGGGCGACCAGGTCCTCGACTCGAATGTCTTCATCCAGGGCCAAAGCTTCGTCTGCGGGAATCCGACCGGCGCCTGCTGCGACACCAACTTGCTCACGTGCACGGACAACGTTCTGGAAGCCGACTGCCAGGGTCCCGGCCAGGTGTGGACTGTGGGGCTGACGTGCGATCAACTGGATCCGCCCTGCCCCACGGCCACGACACCGGATGGGACTGACTGCACGAACCCGATTCCGATTCCGTCGCTGCCGTTCTTCGACGTGAATACCACGAGCGACAAGAGCAACGACTACACCAATTCGTGTCTAGGCAATTACGACAACGGCAAGGATATTCTTTACGAGCTGACGATCACAACCGCTCAGTGCCTTGACATCACCGTGACCGGCGCGACGCCGCAGGATAATTGGATCGGCATCACGATCGACACCGTCTGCCCGCCGGATACCGCGTGTCTTGCCCAGGCAACCAGCCAGGGTTCCGTGGCGACGATCAGCAATCTGACTTTGCAGCCCGGAACCTATTATCTCATGATCGACCGGTGGCCGCAGGCGACGGACAACCTGGATTTCACCCTTGGCATTACAGATTGTTCAGGGCTGCCAACCGGCGCCTGCTGCAATACCGCCACTCAAATCTGCACCGACAACGTCGTGGAGGCCAACTGCCAGGGGCCGGATGACGTGTGGAGCGTCGGCGTGGCCTGTGGCGATCTCGTTCCGCCATGTGCTCCGGAGCTCGACCCGAACGGACAGGATTGTGAATTTCCGCTGTTCATTACGTCGATACCGTTCGACGATGTCAATACAACCTCCAACAAGAAGGAGGATTACTCCAACACCTGTCTCGGCGTCTATGACGACGGCGATGACATCGTGTACGAGATCAACCTGACCAGCGCCCATTGCGTCGACGTGACCGTGGCGGGGGCAACGGCGCTCGATCACTCCATCGGCGTGCTGGTAGACGACGTGTGCCCGCCGGGACTTTCATGCCTGGCGCACGCTTGGACAACCGGGACCGAGGTGAGCATCAACGATCTGCAATTGGCCCCCGGCACCTACTACCTGATGATCGATCGCCAGCCCGACGACCAGGGCTTTGCCATTCTGGACTTCCGCCTCACCATCGCGGACTGCGCGGCGCCGTCGGGCGCCTGTTGCTTCCCGGGTGGCCAGTGCGCGGAACTGACCGAAGCGGACTGCGCCAGCGCCAATGGTCTGAACTGGACCCCAGGCGCTTCCTGCTCGCCCAACCCATGTGCAGCCGCCATCGGCGACCTCGACGGCGACGGCGATGTGGACCTGGCCGACCTGTCGCAGCTCCTGACCGCGTTTGGCGCGTGTAACGGCGACCCGGGATACGACGCCGCCGCGGATATTGACGGCAGCGGCTGCGTCGATCTGGCCGACCTGTCTGCGCTGCTCACGAATTACGGGATGGGCGGGGGATGAGCTGCGCGGACGACGATCTCGACGCGGACGGTGACGTGGACCTGGCCGACTCGTCCGCGCTGCTGACGAACTTCGGAACGACGTGTTGACGCCGGCGCGGCTGCGCCGGCGCTCGTGCGAGCCTATTTTCAGGAAGGGGGCATGGAACGTGTGGAACGACGGTTGCCACGAGGGGATTCGTCACGCGCAGCGCAGGCGGGCGCCCGTACGCACGCTCAGCGCGATCGCCTGCGCCGGAATGGCCGGCGGGCTGGCACTTCCGGGTGCGGCGGCGGACGGACCTCCGGGTCCGCGCGTCAACACGTCGTACGTGGTGCTCGGCTACAACGACCTCGGCATGCACTGCATGAACTCCGATTTCTCAGAGGTCATGGTGCTGCCACCGTTCAATACGCTGCACGCGCAGCTCATCCGCCGCGGCACCGAGCCGGACATCGAGACCAGCAACGGCGACTTCTCGATGCGCTACTACATCCCCGGCAACACCCACTCGGCGGACAAGACCAACTTCTGGAAGTATTGGCAGAGCGCGCTGGGAGCGCCGAAGCCGCCCAACGTCGGCGTCACGGGCAACGGCCTGGCCGGCGCGATGACGCCCACGGGAACGAACGACTGGGCCGTGACCGGCATCCCCATCGTTCCGATCGACGACGCCGGCAAGGAGAACCCCTACCCGTTGGCGACGATTGAGGTTCGACGCCGCTCGACGAACGAAGTCGTCGCGCGCACACAGGCCGTGGTGCCCGTCTCGACCGAGATGAGCTGTAACCTGTGCCACAACACGCCGGGCGTCTCGCCCGCGTCCGACATGCTGATGGACCACGACCGGCTGCACGGAACGAACCTGATGAGCCAGCGGCCGGTGCTGTGCGCGAACTGCCACGCCTCGAACGCACTCGGCTTGCCCGGCCAGCCGGGCGTGCCGAACCTGTCTTCCGCGATGCACAGCGCGCACGCGCCGCGCATGGGAGCGATCGGCCTGGCGGAGGCCTGCTACGCCTGCCACCCGGGCGTGCGGACCAACTGCCAGCGCGACGTGCATTACGCGAACAACGTGACCTGCACCGACTGTCACGGCGACATGACCGCCGTCGGCAACCCCGCCCGCAACCCCTGGGCGGATGAGCCGCGCTGCGGCAACTGCCACAGCCGGCCGGGGTTCGACTTCGAGCAGCCGGGGACGCTGTATCGCGACTCGAAGGGGCACGGCAACGTGCATTGCTCCGCGTGCCACGGCAGCCCGCACGCCATCGGCCCCAACGTCACCGAAACCGACAACGCGCAGCCGATCGCTCTGCAAGGGCACGCCGGCGTGATCAACGACTGTACCGTCTGCCACGGCGCCGGGGGGCCTCCGGGGTCTTTCTTCCATAGCCAGGACGACTAGGCCTGCGGTCTACGCAGCCGACACGAGCCTGAGAGGAACATCAGCATGAACTCAGTTAGGAAAACGTCGCGAGCCACCCGTAGCGGCGCGCTCGCGCTCCTGGCCGCAGCCGGCATCACCGCCGGCGCCTCGGCCGAATACTCGGTGATTGATCTCGGTACGCTCGGCGGCCCGACGGCCGCGGGATTCGCCGTGAACGACTTCGGACGCGTCGCCGGCATGTCCACACGCATGGACGCCAACGTCCGCGGCTTTCTCTGGGACGACGGCCTGACCGAAGTCGCGCCGCTCGCCGGCGACCAGCAGAGCGCCGCGCTGGGAGTGACGGACGGCGATCTCGTCGTCGGCATGTCGTACGACCTCGGCGAGCTCAACGTCCACGGCTTTGCCTGGCAGGCCGGCAGCGCCACGCCGCTGGGGAACTTCGCGCCCCGCGGCGTGAGCGACAACGGCCTCATCGTGGGATACGTGACCGTTAGCGACTCGTCCTACGGCTGGGTGGACCACGCGGCCCGCTACGTCGGCGGAACGCTGTTCGACATGGGCACGCTCGGCGGGAGTTTCAGCTACGCCTATGACGCGACCAGTGACGGCCGGATTGTCGGCGCTTCGGCTGTCGCCAGCGACGCCGCCCAGTTCGCGTTCCTGTGGCAGGCTGGCGCGTTCCACAACCTGGGCACGCTGGGCGGTCTGAACAGCCAGGCGTACGCGATCAACGAGGCGGGCGACGTTGTCGGCTGGGCGCAGACCGCCGGCGGCGTCTCGCACGCGTTCCTGTTCACCACGGACGCGGCCGGGAACGTCGTCACCCGCACGAACCTCGGGGAGCTCGGCGGCGGCTACAGCTACGCATACGGCGTCAATGCCCAGCAGCAGGTCGTCGGCACCTCGGACGGCCGGGCGTTCCTGTGGGAAAACGGCGCGATGCAGGACCTCAACAGCCTGATCTCTCCCGCGGCCGGATGGACGCTCGAAGCCGCGTGGGACATCAACGACGCCGGCTGGATCGTGGGCGTCGGTCAGCATCGGGGCTTCCCGCATGCCTTTCTGCTCGCGCCGAACGACTGTCCCGATCTCGACGGCGACGGCGACGTTGATCTCGCGGACCTCTCGGCTCTGCTGACGAACTACGGCATGCCGGGCGGCGCTTCGTTCGAGGACGGCGATCTCGACGCCGACGGCGACGTGGACATTGCCGACCTGAGCGCGCTGCTCACGGCGTTCGGGACGATGTGCCCATGAAAGGCCGATGGAGAAGGCGCCGCAGGCCGTCCGTCCGCGGCGCCTTGCGTCCAGCGACGATTCGCACGCGGGGGAGGGAGTTCTTGTATTTTCACACGCGGTGACGGAGCCGGAACGTGAACGAGATCTCGCGCTCGAGCGGTGCACTCGGGCTGGCCGTGGCCGGCGGCCTGGCGCTTTCGGTCTGTCCGCCTGCTCTGGCGCAATGCGGCGTTCCGGCCGGCATCGGCGGGAGCGGCGGCTCGTCGAACGGGCTGGACGTGGCGGGCAGCTACGCGTTCTCGGTTGAGCACGCGCGACTGACCTCGTTCGACATCCGCGACCCGGCACATCCGGTTCCGCTCGCGACGCTGAACTTGAGCAACAACTTCCTGTGGGACGTGAAGGTCGCCGATGGCATCGCCGTGTGCGCCGACGCGTTCTGGGGCGTGCGCATCGTGGACGTGCACGACCCGGCTGCGCCGTTCTATCTCTCCACATACGACACGCCGTACGGTCCCGAAAGCGTGGCGATCTCGAACCACATCGTCTACGCCGCTGACGGGCAGTCGTCCGTGCAGGTGATTGACGTTACGAATCCGCGTACCCCGACGTTGCGCTCGTCGATCTCGATCTACCACTCCGGCTTCTTCTACGCGCAGGAGGTCGTGGTCGTCGGCAACACGCTCTACGTCGGCAGCGAGGCCTACGGGAAGGTGGCACTGGACGTGGTCGACGTGACCAATCCGAGCGCACCGATCGTCCGCGGCTCGATTGTGTTTTCACCCGGCTACCCGGTCGGCGCCAGCGATCTCGATGTCTCGGGCACGACGGCGTTTCTCACCGACACCTCCGCCGGGCTGCACGTCATCGACGCTTCTAACCCTGCCGTACCGGTCGAGATCGCTTCGCTGCCGGGTCCGGCGGGCGTGGTGAAATCGTATGGCTCGCGCCTGCTGCTCGGCCGCGGAGCAGCGCTTGACGTGGTGGACGTTTCCAACCCGGCACTGCCGGTCGTTGTCGGCAACGTGGCGCTGCCTGCCGCCGCCGACGATCTCGCGATCACGGGCGACCACGCGCTGCTCGGCCTTACCAACGCCGGGCTGGCGACGCTCGACCTCTCCAACCCTGACACGCCGTTGCTTGTGGAGACTTCGGGCACGCCCGATGAGGCCGCAGACGTTGTGGTCGTCGGCGGCCTCGCCTACATCGCGGACGGCCGCTTCGGCCTCAAGATCATGGACCTGGCCAACCCGATGGTTCCGGCGCCGGTCGGCATGGTCGATACGCCCGGCTCGGCAAGCGGCGTTGCGGTCGACGGCGGAATCGCCTACGTGGCCGACGGAAGCAATGGGCTTCAGATCATCGACGTGAGCGTTCCTGCCTCGCCCGCGATCCTGAACTGGATCGACACGCCCGGCAGCGCGAACGAGGTGGCAGTGGCCGGCGGGCGCGCGTACGTGGCCGATGGCTCGCAGGGCCTGCGCATCTTCGACGTGAGCGATCCGTCCGAGCCGGTTCCGCTGGGAAGCGTGCTGTTCCCGGGTGTGAACACGGAAGCCACGTCCGTGTTTGTCGCGGGCGACCATGCGTACTGCACCGACCGCTTCTACGGTTTGCGCGTCGTGGAAGTGTCGAATCCGGCCTCGCCGCAGCTCCGCGGCAGCGCCGACACGTACAGCTACGCCTACGACGTGGTAGTGAACGGGACGCTCGCGTACGTCACCGACTACAGCAAGCGGCTGTACGTCATGGACGTATCCAATCCCTACTTTCCCACCATCGTCTGGTCCAGTCCGCAGCAGAACAGCAGCGCCAACAAGCTCGCGCTGTCGGGCAGCCGAATCTACGTGTCGCAGAACCAGGGCGGCTACTTCGATACGTTCGACATCACCAACCCCACGGCGCCGGTTCAATTGGCGGCCGTCGGAGCGCCGACGCTCGGCGGCGGCCTGGCCTGCTGGGACAACTACATCATCGTCGCACACTGGTACTACGGCGTGCGCACGTTCCGCCAGGACGGGCTGCCGTTCACCGACGGGCCGCAGGACGCGGCGGTCTGCGAGCAGGACGCTGCATCGTTCGGCGTCGCCGCGGCGGGGCAGAGTACGACCGGCCCGGGGACGCTCGCCTTCGCCTGGCGCAAGGACGGAATACCGCTCGCGGATGGTCCCACCGGCTCCGGTTCGACGATCGCGGGCGCCACGACGCCCGTGCTCACGGTTGCGAATTTGTCGGCCGCGGATGTGGGCGCATACGACTGCGTGGTCTCCAACGCCTGTGGATCGACCACCAGCGCCGCGGGCGTGCTTTCAATCGGCGGACCCGGCTGCTGCCCGGGCGATCTCGACGGCGATGGAGTCGTCGGCCTTTCGGACCTCTCCGCGCTGCTCACGAACTACGGCGCAGGCGCGGGCATGACGTATGCGGACGGCGACCTCGATGGAGACGGAGACGTGGACCTGGCGGACCTGTCGGCGTTGCTCACTGAATTCGGCGTCACTTGCGCCTGACGAGATGCTGAGTATCTGAATTCAAGAAACGGGGGAAATCAATGAGACCGACCGCGCTGCTGTTTCTGGCATCGTTGCTCGCGGGAAGCGCCCGTGCCGCCGTTGTGTACAGCCAGCCGCACAACGGCTCCGGCACGCTGTACCAGTCTTCCTGGTGGAATCCGGACGACAGCGACTACGACATCCACACGTGGGATAGCTTCACGCTCTCCACGGACCGGGCGATCACGGAGGTGACCTGGCGCGGCGGGAACATCTATGGTGGAAGCTACGGCGGACCGGTGGTGAACTTCACCGTGGCATTCTACCCTTCCATTGCGGCCGGTTCGCAACCTGATGTCGTCAACCCGCCACTGGTTGCGTACGAGACCGGTGGCAATGCGGGACAGACGTACGCCGGAACGTTCGGCGGCGTCGCGATGTATGACTATCACTTCACGCTTCCGGCGCCATTCCAGGCCGCGGCCAATACCAAGTACTGGGTGTACATCCTGGCTTGGCAGAACGGCATCCCGGAATGGGGCTTTGCGGCGGGCAGCGGAGGCAACGGTTCGTACTTCCGCTGGGTGCGCGGCCTGCACATGTACCAGTCGGCCCCGGGCGACCTGTGCTTCACGCTCTACGGCTCCGACGCGCCGACGTACACGATTACCGCCAGCGCGTCTCCCGTCGAAGCCGGCGCAGTCCAGGGCGCGGGCGCATACCCGCAGGGCTCGACCGCGTCGCTGGTCGCGAGCGCCAACTCCGGCTGGGGATTCATTCACTGGACGGAAAACAACGTCGAGGTCAGCACGTCCGCGCAGTACAACTTCACGGTCAACGCCGACCGCACGCTGGTTGCGCATTTTGTTCCCGCATACACGGTGTCCACCAGCCCGGCGCCGAGCTACGCCGGCTCAACGACCGGTGACGGCACGTTTAACGCCGGCGCAACCGTTACCGTGTCCGCGACCGCCAACCAAGGCTACACGTTCGCCAACTGGACCGAGTACGGAAACCCGGTGAGCACCTCCGCCACGTACCAGTTCAGCGCGGCGTCCAACCGCGTGCTCGTGGCGAACTTCGCGCCGGACGCGGGGACTGTCACCTTCGACTTCGACAATGCTCCAGCCTACACGTCGCTCCCGATCGACGTGACCGTCGACGGCCTCACCGCTCACCTGTCGGCCACCGGCGGCGGATTTTCCATTCAACATGCGGACACGCTGGGCTTCACGCCGGCCGGATTCGGCGGCAATTGCATCTACCCCAACAGCGTGTTTCCCGCGGACCTGCTGGTCGATTTTTCCGCACCGCTCACCTACTTCTCGATCCTGTATTCGCCGCAGGAGCTGGGTTGTGACGACTCGGCCACCATGCGCGTCACGGCGTACCTTGACGGCGTCTACGTCGGCACCGCAACCGCGACCGCGCCGGTTCACGGCACCTGGCCGACCGGCCGGCTCAGTTTCAATTCGGCCCAGCCGTTCAACAGCGTCGTGGTTCACTACGACCAGCCGCCGCCGACCTGCCAGGATTGGGGCCCGATCTTCCTGGCCGACAACATGACCGTCACGCGCACCGTGCCGCAGTGTCCTGCGGACCTTGACGGCGACGGAGTCGTCGGCCTGTCCGACCTCTCCGCGCTGCTGACCAACTACGGCGCGTCCGGCGGCATGTCGCAAGCCGACGGCGATCTCGACGCCGACGGCGACGTTGATCTGGCGGACTTGTCCGCGCTGCTGACCGTGTTTGGTGGCGCGTGCCCGTAGGCACGAGGAGTCAATTACCGGAGGTGGGGAGGGAGTGCTGAGATGGGTTCCAACGCGGCGGCCCGATCGCAACTACGCTCTGTCGTTGTCCACCTTGCGGCTGTGTCGCTTGCCGCAACCGCGTCCGCACAGGCCCCGACGTTCACCGGGCTGACGGACCCATTCCCCGGCGGATACGTCGACGGCGTGCGAGCTGTGAACGCCGACGGCTCCGTCGTTGTCGGCTATACCTACAAACCCACCTTCCCCGACTTCGGCAACCGCTCGTTCCGCTGGCGCCGCGGCATCGGCTTCGACGATCCCGGTCCCACGCAAGGCGTCACACTCTCATACGCGGCCGGCGTCTCGGCTGATGGCAACGTCATCAGCGGCAATACCGGCCACGCGCAGTTCGGCGACCAGGAAGCCTGGGTGCGCGTCGGCGAAAGCCGTGGCCACGTCGGTTCGCCCCCCGGCTACGACTTCAGCTCTCTTGCGGGGGTGTCAGCCAACGGCGTGATTTGCGCCGGCTGGGGCGGCGACCAGACGAATCCGAACTCTGCCGAAGCCGCGTCTTATGACACCAGCGACGACTCCTGGATGAACCTCGGTTTCCTTTCTGGCGGTTCGTGGTCCAAGGCGCTTGCCGCGTCCGCCGACGGCTCCGTAATCGTCGGCGTTGCAACGGACGCCAACCCAATGATCTACAGCCGCGCAATCGTCTGGACCACCGCAACCGGAATGCAGCCGGTCGGCGGCATCGGGAACCTCCCGGACGGGATTGAGGCCGAAGCCGTCGGAGTTAGTGCTGACGGCTCCGTGATCGTGGGCACGGATTACGTCGTCGACGCCAACTACAACTCCACGCTCACCGCCTGGCGCTGGACCGCCGCGACCGGAATGGTCCCGCTGGCGACGAACTTCTACGTCGGCGGCGTGTCGCCGGACGGCCAATTGATCGCGGGAACCGACCAGTCCAGCGGCGACAACGAGCCGGCGATCTGGGACGCCGCCCACGGCGTGCGGAACCTGCGTTCCGTGCTCCAGGCGCAAGGGCTCGGTGCGCAGATCGCGGACTGGTACATGTGCTGCGCGACGGCGGTGAACCAGTCCGGGAGCACCTACGTGATCGCCGGCGAGGGCGGCGATCCGGCGGGATACATCGCGGGCTGGGTCGTGACGCTTCCAAGCCTGGACGCGCCGGATTGTCCCGGCGACCTGAACGGCGACCTGGTCGTTGATCTCGCCGACCTGTCCGCGTTGCTCACAAACTTTGGCGCCGGGGGAGGAATGACGCTGGCGGACGGCGACCTC
Organism: Phycisphaerae bacterium; assembly: GCA_039961675.1. Taxonomy (GTDB): domain Bacteria; phylum Planctomycetota; class Phycisphaerae; order UBA1845; family Fen-1342; genus JABRWC01. The sequence continues at coordinate 10,712 of JABRWC010000100.1, read as the reverse complement.
GACGGCGACGGGGACGTCGATCTGGCGGACCTGTCCGCGCTGCTCGAGCGGTTCGGCGCCACCTGCTGAGGGGGTGAAGTAGCCCGGTGTGCCGTGCGCAGTCTCGGCGTCGCGTGGGGGCCACTGCGTGTTCGGCGAACTTCGCCGAAACCGTCGGGGCTTGCGCCGGCCACCTGGGCGAATTGGTGATGACCCGAGGAAACGCGTTGGTTTTCCCTTGGTTGTCTTCAGCGCGTCCGTACAGCCGAATTCTGCCGTAAACAGGAGTCGTCGTATGCACCGTGAACCGATTCTCGCCCTCGCGGCATGGCTGACGTTGTCCGCCAGCGCCCTCGCCCAGACCTGGGAACCAGGTCCGACGCTGCCCACCGGAGGCGCGCCGCGGCAGTACGCCGCCGGCGTCAACCAGAACGGCGTGCTCTACGCACTTGGCGGCACCCCGTGGACCAACGGCGTTGACGGCGATGGCGTCGTTCATCAGCTCGTCGGCGCAACCTGGGTCGAGACGGCGCCGCTGGACGGCATGGGGCCGGTCATCGGCGGCGCCGCAGGAATGGATGCGCTGGGGCGCATCGTGCTTTACGGCGGCTACATCATGGACGATGGCGGCCCCGGCGATGACAAAGCGTATGACCCGAATCAGGGACCGAACGTGAGCATCGCCGCGCGGAATGCGCCGGATTCCGCGATCGGCCACTTTGCATGGGCGGCGGACGACGCGGGGCGGCTGTACGGGTTTGGCGGCGGCCCCGGCGCCGGCGGACCGAACAGCGGCTATTGCGATCGCTACGACGGACTTGCCGATGCTTGGACGGTCCTGGCGCCGATGCCGACAGCCGTCGCGGACGCGTGCGCCGCGTACGACGGCAACGGCCACATGCTCGTTTTCGGCGGCATCAACCAGGCGGGCAACGCGCGCCTCGCAAACGTCGCCCAGTATGACATTGCTTCGAACACCTGGTCGGATGCGGCAGTGCCTGACATGCCCGTCGCGCTCAGCGGTGCACGCGCAGTCCTGGGGGCAGACGGCAGAATCTACGTCCTTGGCGGCGAGACCGGGCCGATCGGCGCCGGAACGACGCAGGCTGCCGTGTACAAGCTCGACTTTGGCAGCAATGCCTGGACCGTGGTCGCCTCGATGTCCACGCCGCGCAAGTGGTTCGCCTGCACGCTCGGCAGTGACGACTACATTTACGCCATCGGCGGCGACAACGACACCGGCGGCACGAACACGGTGGAAAAGCTCTTCACGCCGCGCTGTCCGACAATCACCGCCGGGCCGGACGCGCTCGCGGCCTGGCGCGGCACGATCGCCAGCTTTGCGGTGACGGTCACCGGGGCGGCGCCATTTATGTACCAATGGCGCAAGGACGACGTTGCGCTCTCGGACGGGCCGACCGGCACGGGCAGCGTCGTCAGCGGCGCAGACAGCGCCACGCTCATCATCAGCAACCCAGACGAAAACGACATCGCCGCGTACGACGTTGTCGTCACGAACGCCTGCGGCACGGTCGTCAGCGGCAGCGCCGACCTGTCGATCCGCGTGCCTCCGGTGATCCCGACCAACTGGGAAGTGTCCAGCATTCATCCCGCGTGGGCGCAGTATTCGTCCTACGCCCGCGGCATTTCGAACGGTCGCATCGGCGGGTCCGCGAACACCCCCACGGTCCTGCCCGACGGCCGCACGTTCAACCTGGACCATCCCATCGTGTGGGACGTAGCGACCCTCTCGCCCACGGACGTTACGCCGCCGGGTTCGGTCGGCGGCGGCATCTACGACGTGGAGGGCGACCTGCTCGTCGGCTGGTTCTGGCACACCTGGGAATGCTGGGGCGGCGGCCAACCGTGGACCTGCGCCTGGCAGTCGGCCGGCTACTGGACCGCCCCTGCCATGAGCTTCCAGGAGGCCGTGCATTCCTCCGGCGCAGAGTACGACTGGCTCAACGCCACCGACGGCCAGCGGATGGTCGGGACGCTGGTCTATGAATGGTCCGAATTCAACTATGAGGCCCAGGGTCACTACTGGCCGACGCCCAACCAGGTCGTCACGCTGCATTTCGCCGGCGCGTCGGACTCATACGCTTCGGCCGTGGATGGAGCGCGGCAATTCGGCTCGTACTACGCCTCCGGCAGCACGCACGCCGTCATGTGGTCCGGCTCGGCGGCCAGCCGCGTGGACCTGCACCCGGCCGGATACACCGGATCGAGCATCAGCGGCGCCGGCGACGGGCAGGCGGTCGGCTCCGCCGGCTCGCACGCCGGATTGTGGGTCAACTCGGCGGCGGCGTTCATCGACCTCAACCCGCCCGGAGCGGCGTCCAGTGGCGCCGTCGCGGCGCACCAGGGCATGCAGGCCGGCAGCACGCCGGACGGGGCCGCTCTGTGGACCGGCACGCCGGAATCCTGGTTTAACCTCGGCGCGTTCCTGCCGCCCGGTTTCACGGCCTCCTTCGCGGAGGATTTCGAGATCGCCCCGGACGGCGTCGTGACGGTCGTCGGCTATGGCTACAACGTGGAGACCGGCCGCTACGAGGCGCTGATGTGGCGTTCCGTCGCGGCGCCCGCGTGCCCGGGCGATCTCGACGGCGACGGCGACGTGGACCTGGCGGACCTCTCCGCGCTGCTGACCAACTACGGCGCAGGCGCGGGCATGACGTACGCGGACGGCGACATCGACGGCGACGGAGACGTGGACCTGGCCGACCTGTCCGCGCTGCTTACCGCGTTTGGTACCGCGTGCAATTGACGCGCCGCCGCGATCGACGATCAGCCGGACGCGGCGCCGCCGGGCCGGCGGCGCCGCGCGCCTCGCACCTTCGCGTTTTCCGCCGCCCCCCTTCCGACTGCTCCGTTGACGCGCAAGCGCCGGCTAAGTAGCGTTCACGAGCCGTTCGGCCTCATGGTGGAGGCGTCGGGACAGCGAGCACGCCGCCGGCGCCGTAGGCGCAAAGGACGCCGGCCGCGCCTCGGTCGGCCGGACGGCGCGACCTGGTCGGTGCATGACGATCCGCGCGATGTCACAGTTGATCGCAGCCTGTCCGCGCGGCCAGCCGGCGGCCGGCGACGCGTGGATCGAGCGGCGGCTGGCCGAAGCGCCGCGCTGCCCGGTGGCGCGCTACCTCCGGGCCTGCCGCGGATTCGATTGCGGCCGGCCGGCCGAAGCCGTGCGCGACATGATGATCGCGCATCACGCCGAGCCGCGGCTGGAATCCGCCGGGCTGCTCGTATTCGCCGGGCTGAATTGGGTGAGCCGCCGGCGTCAGCCGCTGCTGACCGTGCTGCTGGCGACATGGGAGGAATTCCGCCGGCCGGAGTTCGACCGCAGGCGCGCCGAGCGGCTGCTGCTGGACGCGTTCAATGAACCGGCGGACGGCCTGCAACGCGTCTCGGAGCTGGCCCGGAAGCTGTGGCGCATCCCGATCCAGACGTTGCGCCGTCAACTTCGCGCGGCGGTCCAGTCGCGCGACGCGGCTCAATACGCGATCCTGTTGGCGCCGGCCTGAGCGGCGGCGGCGCGGGTGGGAACGAGGGGTCGGATGCTGCTGTCGATCGTCATTCCGGTCTACAACGAGAAAAACACGTTGCACGAAATCATCCGCCGCGTGCTCGCGGCGCCGATCGACCTGCCGCGCGAGCTGGTGGTCGTCGATGACTGCTCGACCGATGGTTCCGGGGAGCTGTGCGTGCGGCTGCCCGAGGTGTTTCCCGGCGCGGACATCCGCGTGATCCGCCAGCCGAAGAACCAGGGCAAGGGCGCGGCGCTGCGGACGGGCTTCGCGGCGGCGCGCGGGGACATCGTGCTGATCCAGGACGCCGACCTGGAATACAGTCCGACGGATTACCCGCACCTGCTGAGGCCGATCCTCGACGGCCGCGCCGACGTGGTGTACGGCTCGCGTTTTGTGGGCGGTCAGGAACACCGTGTGCTGTATTTCTGGCACTACGCCGGGAACAAGCTGCTGACGCTGCTGAGCAACATGCTGACGGGCCTGAACCTGAGCGACATGGAGACGTGCTACAAGGTCTTTCGGGCGGAAGTGCTGCGGGGAATCACGATCGAGTGCAGCCGGTTCGGGGTCGAGCCGGAGCTGACGGCGAAGGTGGCCCGCGGCCGGTGGCGCGTGTACGAGGTGGGCATCAGCTACTCCGGCCGCTCGTACGACGAAGGCAAGAAGATCACCTGGAAGGACGGCCTGCGGGCGATCGGGGTGATCCTGCGGTATGGGTTGTTCCGCTAGGCGGCGGCTTGCAGCCGTACTCTGTCTCGTCCGCGCTGAGTTGGTAACCGATTGCCACACACGAGCGTCATCGTCCCCACCCGCAACGAGCGCGGCAACCTCGAGCCGCTTGCGGAGCGCATCTTCGCGGCGCTCGACCCGCGCCGCGCTGAACTGCTGATCGTCGATGACGACTCCCCCGACGGCACGGCCGCCGCAGCCGAAGCGCTCGCCGCCCGCTGGCCGGTGCGCTGCATCGTCCGCCGCGGGGAGCGCGGGCTGGCGACGGCGGTCATCCGCGGCCTGCGTGAGGCGCGCGGCGAGTTGTGCGTCGTCATGGACGCGGACCTCTCCCATCCGCCCGAGGCCATACCCGCATTGCTCCACGCGATGGACGACCCGGAGGTGCAGATGGCCGTCGGCAGCCGCTTTGTTCGCAAGGGACGCGTGGACCTGCACTGGCCGCTGCACCGCCGGCTCAACAGTCTGCTGGGAAGACTGCTCGCGCGGCCGCTCACGAATGTCCGCGACATGATGTCGGGCTTCTTCTGCGTTCGCCGCGCCGACCTGCGGCTCGATGTGCTGCGCCCCGTGGGGTACAAGATCGCGCTGGAGCTGATCGTCCGGAACGGGTGGACGCGCGTGGTCGAAGTCCCGATTACATTCTCCGACCGAAAGGCCGGACGCACGAAGCTCACGCTGCTCGAACAGCTTCGCTACGTTCGGCACTTGTGGCGGCTGTACCGCTTCGCCTGGTTTGAGCGACGGAAGCAGGCGCTATGAGCGTACCGGCGCCGGCGAATGGACCGTGGGGGCGGCCGTGGCGGGCGCTGGCGTGGGCGAGCGCGGCGTACGCCGTGCTCGTCGCCGGGATCGCCGCAGAGCGCGCCCCGACTACCAGCGACTTCCGCGACTACTGGGAAAACGCGGTCCACTTCCTGCAAACAGGAGAGATCAGCGCCGAGCTGGGCGTGCACAACTACCTGCCGGCGTTCACGATCCTCATGGCGCCGTGGGGCCTGCTGCCGCTGCGGGCGGCGGCGTTCCTGTTCGTGCTGCTCTCGATCGCGCTCTTCGGCGGGACCGTCGTGCTCGCGGAGCGGGTGCTGCACCCCGATGCGCCGGCGCGACCCCAGGCGGCCACGCTGCTCGCGATCGCCTTGCTGATGCCGTACGTCACGTCGTGCGCTGTGCTCGGCCAGGTCGGGCTCGCCGTGGGGCTGCTGGTCATGCTCGGCTGGCGGCTCGCCCAGCGGCGACGTACGTACGCAGCGGGCGCCGCGATCGGCCTGGCGGCGCTGCTGAAGATCGTTCCCGCAGCGGTGCTGGCGTACTTCGTGCTGCGGGGCGCTCGACGCCTGGTCCTGGCAGCGGCGGCCGTGGTGATCGGGCTGGGGCTGGGCCTGCCGTTGCTCGTCCTCGGCGAGACGGAAACGATCTTGCAGCATCGACAGTTCTTCGAGCGCGCTGTGCTCGGACAGTCCGCCGTCCGCACGCTGCTCGACGAACAGCCCGACAAGGCGCTGTACTCGAACAACTCGCTGCCGATCGTGCTTCGCCGGCTGCTTTCGCCCGTCAGCGGCTCGAAGGACGCCGACGGCGCCCCGCGGTACGTAAACGTTGCTGACGTGCCGCGAGAGCGCATCCTGGCCGCGTACGCCGCGATTGCGACCGGCGTGCTGCTCGCGACCGTCGCCGTGACATTGCCAGCCCGCCGACGAATCGGCGACGCCGGGTCGCGTGACGGCGGCGACGCGGACGACGGTTGCTTCGCGGTCTGGCTGTGCGCGGCGCTGCTGGCGTCGCCGCTGCTGTGGACGCATTACCTGGTGTGGATGTACTGGCCGCTGCGCTGGCTCGCGGGAATCGCCCTGGACGGCAACAGCCCGCGGGTGTCGCGCGCGCTGGTGTGGCTGGCGATGCTGGCCTGGCTGGCCGGGTGCATCGCGCTGGCGTTTCCGCCAGCGCGTGCGGCGGGCGCGCAGTTGTTCTCGGTGTTTGTCGTATGGCTCGGCGTCGTGGTCGTGCTTGCGGCACAGAGGCGCGGAGCGGCGGCGCCGACTTGAGCGGAAAGGCGCGCAGGATTTCACAGGCGAGACGCCTGTGCCACCGGATAGGCCCGACGGTGCTGGATCTCTCGTCCGGAGCGAGCGTCACTTCCACCAGCCGCGCTTGGATTTCCTGGGGCTGTCGCCGCGGGCCGGCGATCCGCCGTTTCGCTCCGCGCGGATGCGGGCCACGAGCTGCCCGTTCGACACGTGTCCGCCGACCAGGCGGCGCAGCACGCGCAGCTTCTCGACTTCCTCCGGCGTGAAGTCCACCGTGTCCACGCTGTCGAACTCGCCGGACGGGAGATCGGGCACGGACTCGTCGGGGTGCTCCACGGCCGGAACGCCGCTTCGTTCTTCACCGGCCGGTGGCTGGCCGTCGCCGGCGTGTGCCGCGCCCGCGGGGAACGCCGCGCTCTCGGCGGTTCCTCCCGCCGCCGGAGCCCCGACGCTCGCCTGCACCTGAGCGGCCAGTGCGTGGACGACATTCGCGGCGCCGCGGGAAAGATCCGCCGCGCCGGCCAGCGCCCCGGCCGGGCCGAAGACCTGCGACATCTGGGAGAAGACCTGCTGGAACGAGGCCACGGCCGCTTCGCGTTTCCGCAGTCCTTCCTCGAACTGCTCGAGTTCGGCGCGCTGCTGGACGAGCTGCGTCTCGGCTTCGGCCAGCGCCTCGCGCCCGCGCGCAAGCTCCTGGCGCTGCGCCTCGTGCTCGGCCTGCCGCTCCTCGATCTTGCGGCTTTCGGCGGCCAACGCATCGGACTTGCCGTTGAGCGCCTGTTCCTGCTCGGCGAGCAGTTGCTCGCGCAGGTCGAGCTCGTCCTTGCGAATGCCCAGCGCTTTCTCCGTTTCGGCCAGCGCCGCTTCGCGCGCGGCGATCTCCCCCAGTCGTCCTTCGATCTGCTGCTGCTCCGAGCGCAGTGCCTCGACGCGCTCGTTGATCTCGGCGGCGCGCCGCTCCGCTTCTTCGCGCTTGCGCTCGAGCTCGTGCTGCTGCGCGGCGACCTGCTCCTGGAGCGCGGCCAGCTCGGCGCGGCGCTTGCCTTCGGCGGCGCGCGCCGCCTCCAGTTGCTCCATCTCGGCGCGCAGGCTCTCCTCAATCGCGCTGAGCCGCTGGAACGCCCCGGCAAACTGGCTCGCCGCCTCGGAAAGCTCGTTCGTGAAATCGCTCATCGACTCGTGACCCGCTCTCCGCGATATCGCCTGCTCGCCGGACGGCATGGCGTGCCCACCCTTGCAAAAACCGTGCGGTGCTTCGCGCCGCGGGTCCCGCAGGACCGGCGACCGCCGCGTCGCGTGCGCCGGCGCGAGACGCGCCCGCATTCAGAAGTATGCCAAATCCCGCTTGCCGGATTCCAACGCCGCCGCGCCGACGGCGAGGCCGGTTGCGGTCGTGCCGGGCATGTCCGATACTGCCGAGCACTCGCCCGTACGGAGCCGGAAATGCAGCCACCCGCGAATTCCGCGCCCTCGAACACTCCTCCCGGAGACCTCTCGCTGCACGAGCTCCAGGCGGGGCTGGCGCGCGTCGCGGCACTGGTTTCCAACTACGTCGAACAGGGCGACCGATACCCCGTCCTGCCGCGGATCAAGCCGGGCGAAATCAAAGCGCGGCTGGCCGCGTCGCCGCCGAATGACCCGGAGCCGCTCGACCGGATCCTCGACGATTATCAGCAGCTCATCGAGCCGAACGTCACGCACTGGAACCACCCCGGGTTCCTGGCGTATTTCGCGATCACCGGCTCGGGGCCCGGAATCCTCGGCGAAACGCTCGCCGCCGCGCTCAACGTCAACGCGATGCTGTGGCGCACGGGGCCGGCGGCCACCGAGCTGGAGGAGACCGTCTGCGACTGGCTGCGGCAGATGATTGATCTTCCGCCCGTGTTCAAGGGACACATCAACGACACCGCGTCGATCGCATCGCTCCTGGCGCTGGCCGCGGCGCGGCAGAGAGGCTGCGGCGACGACCTGCGGCAGCGGGGGCTCGCCGGCCGGACGGACTTGCCCGCGCTCACCGTCTACGCCAGCGAGCACGCGCATTCGTCGATCGACAAGGCCGTGATTACGCTCGGCCTCGGGCTGGAGAACCTGCGCCGCATCCCCGCCGACGAGGCGTTTCGCCTCGATCCGCGTCGGCTGGACGAGGCGATCCGCGCCGACCGTGCCGCGGGCAAGCGGCCGATCGGCGTCGTCGCCACGGTCGGCACGACATCCAGCACCAGCATCGACCCCGTGGACGCAGTCGCCGACATCTGCGAGCGCGAGCGTCTCTGGCTGCACGTGGACGCCGCCTACGCGGGCAGCGCCGCGATCTGCCCCGAGTATCGCAAGCTCGTGGAGGGGCTGGAGCGCGCCGACTCGATCGTGCTGAATCCGCACAAGTGGCTGTTCACGCCCACGGATTGCTCGGTGCTGCTGACGCGCGAGCCGGACACGTTGCGACGCGCGTTCTCGGTGGTGCCCGAATATCTGCGCACCACCGAGATCGACGCGACGAACCTGATGGATTACGGCGTTCAGCTCGGGCGGCGTTTCCGAGCGCTGAAGCTGTGGTTCGTGCTGCGCGCGTTCGGCCGGCGCGGATTGCAGGAACGCATTCGTTATCACTGCGCGCTGGCGCGGCAGCTCGCCGGCTGGATCGAGTGCGAACCGGGCTTCGAGCTGGCCGCGCCGGTCCCGTTCAGCACGGTCTGCTTCCGCGCTGCGCCGGCCGGCATGACACCGGAAGGGCAGGACGCGCACAACGAGGCGCTGCTGGAACGCGTCAACGCGGCCGGGCCGGTCCTGCTGTCGCACACGAAGCTGCGCGGACGATTGGTGCTGAGAGTCGCGATCGGAAACATCCGCACCTCGCTGGTGCACATCGAAACGGCGTGGAAACTGGTGAAGGAAGCGGACCGCGCGCTGCGATCGGCGCCGGCGGCGCGTCGGTAAGCGGCGACGGTTGACGGCCACGGGCGAGACGCCCGTGCCACCAAGAACAATCGCCGACGAGACGCCCGTGCCACCCGGAACAATCGCCGGCGGGACGCCGACGCTCCCCTGAGGGTCGCGGCGCGAGTTTCGCGAGGCGCGCGTGGTCCGCTGGATCATACGCCTGGCCGACCTGCACCGAACGCTGCTGATGCTGGTGTTCGGCGTCGTCGGCCCACGCGCCGCGTACGCCTATATGGCGCCGCTGGCGCGCCTGCTCTATCGGCTCGCGGCGCCCATCCGCGAACGAAGCGAAGCGCAATGCACTGCGGCGCTGCGCGGGCGCGCCCCGGCCGAACGCATCGCTGCGATCGCCGAGAATTCGTTCGTGCATCGAATCTGGAACCTCGCCGACGTGCTGCTGGCGCAGCGCTGGCTGCGGCGCAGCGCACTGGACCGCGTGGGCGGACGCATCCCCGAACCGTTGCTACGCGAGTTGCTGACCGCTCAGGAACGCCGACAGCCCGCAATTCTGCTCACCGCGTATTTCGGCCCCTTCGACCTGCTGCCGCTGTTGCTCGGCTACAACGGCGTCCGGGCCACTGCGGTCTACCGCCGGCACGCGAACGCCGCGTTCGACCGGCTGCGGTCGCGGGTGCGCGCCATGGGCGGTTGCGAACTGATCACGGTGGACGAAGCGATCGCCCGATTACCGCGCGAGCTGGACGCGGGCGGGACGGTGGCAATCCTGGCGGACCATCACGCCGTGCGGCGCGGAATCGACACCACGTTCCTCGGACTGCCCACGCGCGTCCCGCGCACGGTGGGGATCCTCGCCTGCCGCCACGGAGCGGACGTGATCGTCGCCGGCCTGCGGCGCGTGCGGCGGTCGTTCCGGTTCGAGTTTCTAACGACGAGCGTCATTCGGCATGCCGAATGGGAATCGGCCGACGACCCGGTGCTGTACGTGACGGAGCGCTATCTGCACGCACTGGAGCGGCTGGTTCTGAGCGATCCGGAGCAGTACCTGTGGGCGTATGCGCGCTGGGGCCGCGACGTGCCGCGTTGATGCGCCGCCGCAAGGTCAGTGCGCGCCTTCCTTGTCCTTGCCGGAGTACGTCTTCGTCCGCGTGTCCACGCGAATCAGGTCGCCGGTCTTGATGAACAGCGGCACGCGGACCATCAGGCCGTTTTCGAGCGTGGCCTCCTTGAGCACGCCGCCGGACCCGCCGACCGAGCGCTCGGGCGCCGCGGTGAGCGTGACCTTGAGTGCAATGTTTTCGGGCATTTCGAGCAGCAGCGGCCGACCGTCGGCGAACAGTACGCGGTACTGCTCGCCCTCCTTGAGGAACGGCTCGCAGCCGGCGAGCTGCGCGTCGCCCAGCTCGTATTCCTCGAATGATTCGCTGTCCATGAACACGCGCGCCGCGCCGCGCGGGTACAGGTATTGCATCGTGCGGTAGGAATGCTCGACTTCCTCGACCGGCAGAATCTCCTCCAGCGCGCGGTCCACGGCGTGCCCGTCACGAACGTC
>JABRWC010000099.1:0-7734 GCA_039961675.1 Phycisphaerae bacterium | reverse complement strand
GCTCGCGATCGTCACGCCGCGGCAGGTCAACGAAATGGTGCGCGGGGCGATCGCGAGCTGCGCCGGCACGCGCTCGGCCGGCGGCACGCGGATCAGCGACGGATCGAACGGCTTGCGCGCCATCATGCACCTTCCGCAAGGGGGAGCGCCGACGTCCCCCCCGCATCCCGGCCGGACCACGAGCCGCGCCGGGACATCAACTCACGCGATTGCGAACCGGCAGGCCCAGCAACGCGCGCCGCATCTCCTGCGCCGCCTTGCGCCGCATCTCCTCGAACCCCTCCTCGGTGTAAAACGCCGAGTGCGGCGTGAGCAGCACGCGGTGATGCGCCGGGTGGCGCGGATCGCGGGCCGCGACCAGCAGGGGATCGTTCTCCGGCGGCGGCTCGACGGGCAGCACGTCCAGCCCGGCGCCGGCCAGCCGGCCGCTCTCGATCGCCCGCAGCACGGCCGCGGTGTCGCAGATCGGCCCGCGGGCCGTGTTGATCAGGATCGCGCCGCGCTTGAACTTCTCCAGCGCCGCGGCACTCACCATGCCGCGCGTGGACTCATTGAGCGGCGTGTGAATCGAGACCACGTCGCTCTGGGCCAGCAGTTCGTCCAGCGAGTCCGCGCGGCGCACGCCCAGTGCCTTGTCGCGGCCGTCCGGTATGTACGGGTCGAACTCGACCACGTCCATGCCGAACGCCTTGGCCCGCAGCGCCGTCGCCGAGCCGATCCGCCCGAGTCCGACCACGCCGAACGTCATTCCGCGCAGCCGCGGAGTGCGCGCGCAGCGGCGGGCGTTCCAGTACACCGGCCGGGCGCGCAGATCGGCGCCGAGCTGCGGCAGGTTGCGGACCAGCGCCAGCATCAGCGCGAGGGCGTGGTCCGCGACATCCTCGATGCCGTAGTCCGGCACGTTGCAGACGACGATGTCGCGGCGGCGGGCCGCGTCGAGGTCCACGTTGTCGAACCCCACGCCGACGCGCACGATCGCCCGGCAGCGCCGAAGCGCTTCGATCGTCGCGGCGCCGATGCGGATGTCGTGCCAGACGAGCAGGCCGGCGGCGTCGGCGATCCGCGGCAGCAGCTCGCTTTCTCGCTGTGCGTGAAGCGCGACCACGCTCGCGGCGTCGCCGAGCGCGGCCTGCTCCACGTCGACGGGACCGTCCCAGAAGTCGGTGATGTAGACCATGCGGTCCGTCACGGTTGCGGCCCCTCGCACTTCCCGCGCGACAGGTTAATCCGATGCATCGTCCGCGCGATGCAGCAGCAGGACCCGGCCGATGCGCTGCACGACCTCGCACGGCACGCGTTCCGCGATCCGCTCCGCCACCGGCCAGATCGTGCCGCGGTCGTCCGTGTTCACGCGCACCTTGACCAGCGGGCTGGCGCGCAGCGCTTGGCGCAGGTGTGCGACGACGGCGTCCGAGACTTCGCCGCCCGCAACGGATACGGTCGCTTTCAGGCGGTTTCCCAGTGCCGCGAGCCGGCGGCGATCGTTGGAGCTGAGCGCCATGAGGTCACACCGTGGTCGGCCGCGCCGCACTGTACACGCCTCTGGACGCCGCTACCATGACCGCAGGATTGCAGGCCGAGGGCAGGAGCCAGGGATGGCCACGGCGACCGTGAAAAAACGACCCAGGACCGACGCGACGCCAGACCTTTTCGCCACCCTACGCGAGCCGGCGGATGAGGAACGGCCCAGCACGGCGCGCGCTCCGCGAAAGCGCCGCGAAGCGTCCGCGCCGACTCTGCGCAACCCAGAAGCCCAACCAGAGCCGCGCACGGGCGAACAGGGCGCCGACGGCAACGGAGCCGCTTCGACGCCCGCGCGAATGGACGGCGCGCGGGACGGGGGGCGGAAGCGCGCGACCGGCGTGGTCACGGCCGAGAGCCTCGCGGCCCGGCAGCGCGACATCTCCGTTTCCGAGTTCTTCGCCAAGAACCGGCACCTGCTGGGCTTCGACAACAAGCGCAAGGCGCTGCTGACCACGGTGAAAGAGGCCGTGGACAACAGCCTCGATGCGTGCGAAGAGGCGCACATCCTGCCCGAGATCCACGTCACGATCGACCAGCTCGCCGAGGAACGTTTCCGCGTCACGGTGCGTGACAACGGCCCAGGCATCGTCAAGGGACAGATTCCGAACATCTTCGGCAAGCTGCTCTATGGCTCGAAGTTCCACCGCCTGAAGATGGCCCGCGGGCAGCAGGGAATCGGCATTTCGGCCGCAGGCATGTATGGCCTGCTGACCACCGGCCGGCCGATCCACGTGACCTCGCGCACGGCGCCGCACAAACCGGCCCACCACTTCCAGATTGCAATCGACACTGCCAAGAACCGACCCGACGTGATCTTCGACGAGGAGCAGGACGTTCCCTGGGAGCGCGGCACGGAGGTGTCGATCGAGCTCGTCGCCAGCTTCAGCAAGGGGCGCCAGTCGGTGGACGAGTACATCGAGCAGACGGCTATCGCCAACCCGCACGCGCTGATTTTCTACAAATCGCCCGCCGGCGAGCATCGCGAGTTTCCGCGCGGCACGCAGGACCTGCCCGCCGACACGCGCGAAATCCAGCCGCACCCGCACGGCATCGAGCTGGGCGTGCTGATGAAGATGCTCAAGGAGGCCGGCGCGAAAGGAAGCCAAGCCACGCAGTCCGACGGCGCCGCGCGCACGCTCAGCAGCTTTCTTCAGAACCGCTTCAGCCGTGTGTCCACGCGCGTAGCGCACGACATCTGCAAGGCCGCCGGGCTGGCGGCGAGCGGGCGGCCCGGCAATCTCGATCCGCACGCGATCGAGCGCCTGTACCAGGCCATGCAATCCGCGAAGATCATGGCCCCGCCGACAGATTGCCTGGCGCCGATCGGCGTGCGAAACCTGCTCGCCGGCCTGCTCAAGGAAGTAAAGGCCGAGTTCTACACCGCCTCCACGCGCGACCCGGAGGTCTACCGCGGCAACCCGTTCCTGGTCGAGGTCGGACTGGCGTACGGCGGCGCGCTCGGCGCCGACGAGCCCGCGCGCGTGATTCGGTTCGCGAACCGTGTGCCGCTGCTCTACCAGCAGTCGGCGTGCGCGGCGTTCAAGAGCGTGCTCGACGTGGACTGGCGCAACTACGGCCTCTCGCAACCCGGCGGCTCGCTGCCCGTCGGTCCGCTGGTGGTCATGATCCACCTCGCCAGCGTGTGGGTGCCGTTCACGTCGGAGAGCAAGGAGGCGATCGCCGACTACGACGAAATCCGCAAGGAAATGAAGCTTGCGCTCCAGGAATGCGGCCGAAAACTCGGGGCGTATGTGCGGCGGCGGCGGCGGCAGAAGCTCGAGTCCGACCGCCGCAACATCTTCGAACGCTACATTCCAGACGTGGCCGAGGCGCTCGCAAACCTCACCGGCGCCAGCCAGCCGAACCTGCTGAAGCGCCTGTTCGCCATCTCCCGGCGCCGAACCGCCGAAGCCGACGTGCAACTTGACGAGGACGGAAAGCCGATCGAGAAGCCCGAGGACGGGAACGGCGCCGCCGGCGACGAAGAACTGGCGAGCGACGACTCGGTCGTGATTGTCCCCGAGAACGAAGCCGCTCCTGCGGCGGCGGAGGCGCTATTCGAAGGAATGCCGCCTGGCACCGACGACGGCGGGCGGTCGGGCGGCCGACGCCGAAAGCGACGTGCGTGACGCCTCAAGCGCGCACGCACGCCGCAGGCCCGACGTTCGTGGAAAGCGTTGTCATCGTGCGTGCTCCACGAACGTGCGCGGTTTCCGGAGTTTCAGCGGCTTCGACAACATCCAAAAACGCTAAATTGATTTGCCTTCGAATCTCGGACGTTTAAGAATCTCTTGTAGCGAGTTGGCTCGTGGTCTCGGTTCTCGTCGACGGCAACAATCTTCTGCATGCAGCTTGGAACGTTGAACCGGAACGACCTGTTGGGCGCAGCGCGTTGTGCACGACGCTCGGTGACTGGGCGCGCCGCACTGGGGCGCGCATACACGTAGTTTTCGACGGAGGTTCGCCCAACGCGAACCTCGCCGCGCAGATCGGCGACCGGGATGTGCTGACGACGTTCAGCGGCCCCGGAATCAGCGCGGACGAGTTGTTGCTGGAGTTGATTCGAAAGAATTCCGCACCCCGGCGGCTGGTCGTCGTATCGTCTGATCGACAGATCGCGACGGCGGCGCGCCGGAGGCGAGCGCAGTGCGCGGGCTCGGTGCGGTTCTGGGAGCGCGTGCTGCGAACGCTCGCGTCGCCGGCCGGCAGCCGGGAACTGGAGCCGCCGGCGAAACGCGCGGGCGCGGACGCCGCCGAGACGGAGGCGTGGCTACGCGAGTGGGGATTCGACGACGAAGGCGCGGCCGACAGCGGGAGATGAGTCGATCCGACGGAAGCTGACGACACGGAGGTGTCTCCCATGCGCGAAATTCCCATCGCGGTTCCGCTCCCTTCCGACGTGTGCCCGCGCGGGGGCGTCGAGCGGCGGCGCAGTCCGCGCGACCCACACGGCGGCGACCTCTGGCTGATCGACAATCGCGAATCCGCAGTGCTGCCCTGCACCTGCATCGATCTCTCGCCGCACGGCATGCGGTTGCGACTGACCGACACCGTCGGCGTTGAACCGCGGCGTGAGTACGAGCTGTGCTCAAACCTGCCTGGTCATTCCGCGCCGCCGGGAATCGGCACGACGATCAGCCGCCGGGTTTCGATCGTCTGGATGCGGCCGCTCGGCGCGCACGCCGATGCCGGAATCGAGTGCGGTGTGGAGGTGATCGCGCGGTCGCGGCCGCTGGCGCGTCCGCGGCGGACGCGCATGGTCACAGCCGCAGCGCCCGTTTGAGGATCTTGCCTGTCGGCCCGCGCGGGAGCTCCGTCGCGATGCGAATGTCGCGCGGCGCCTTGTACCCCGCGAGCCGCTGTCGGCAGAAGTCGCGCAATTCTTGCTCCGTCGCCGTGGATCCTTCTCGCAGAATGACGAATGCCGCGGGAACCTCGCCGCGCAGCGCGTCCGGCGCGCCGATCACCGCCGCTTCGCTCACCGCCGGATGCTCGTGGAGCACGTTTTCGATCTCGCGCGGGAAGACGTTTTCGCCCCCGATGATGAGCATCTCCTTCGCGCGACCGGTGATGTAGACGAAGCCGCCTTCGTCCACGTGGCCGAGGTCGCCCGTGAAGAGCGCGCCGTCGCGAAGGACCGCGGCGGTCTCGGCCGGCTTGTTCAGGTATCCCTGCATCACGCACGGCCCGCGAACCACCAGTTCGCCGGTCCGCCCCGCCGCGAGCGTATTGCCCGCCGCATCGACGGCCGTAACCGCGACGTCGGCGAGCGGGCGGCCGACGGATCCCGGCCGCGCCGCCCAGGGCACGTTGATCGAGACGATCGGCGAAGTCTCGGTCAGGCCATATCCCTCGTGAATCGCAACACGGAAGTTTTGTTCGAACAGTTCGGCGGTCCGTTGCGGAAGCGGTTCGCCGCCGCTGATCGCGAGCTTGAGGGACGCCAGCGCGCCGCGGTCGGGCTGCTTCATGCGAGCCAGCGCCGTGAACATGCTCGCGACCGCGACGAAGATCGTGGCCTGTTTCTCGTGGATCATGTTCACGACCGCGACGGGGCTGAAGCGCGGCAGGTACCATACGGTCGCGCCCAGCACGAGCGGGAGCACGGTCAGCGCGGTGAATCCGAAGCTGTGAAACTGCGGTATCACGCCGAGGAACACCTGGTCCGGCGTCATGCGCGCGTGTTCGATCGACCGATGCGCGTTGGAGAGCAGGTTGTCGAAGCTCAGGCACACGCCTTTCGGCTCGGCCGACGTGCCGGACGTGTAGATCACAACCGCGGTGTCGCAGCGCTCGGCCCGCGGCGCGTCGCGCTTCCCCGGGATCAGCGAGCGGCCGCTCAGCAGCAGCGTGCGCAGGCCGGCGGCCTGCACCGCCGGCGCGAAATGCTCGATGGTCACAACCAGGTCCAGGCCGGCGTCGCGCATCACGTTAGAGAGCTCGTGCGGCGCAAGCAGGAAGTTCAGCGGCACCGGCGTGCGGCCGGCGTACCAGCAGGCGAAGATCGCGGCGGCGCACGCGGCGGATGTCGGCGCCAGGACGCCGACGCGCGGCGCTTCGGATTGCTGCGCGATGGATTCGGCCAGTCCCGCGGCGACGGCACGGAACGAGGCGTAGTCGAGCATCAGGCTCTGGTCGCCGACGGCGAGGCGCCGCGGCTGGCGCTCGACGACCGACTCGAATTCCGACAGCAGCGCGTGCATGGTCGTTTCCTGCGCGTCGTCGCCGACGCGAATTCGTTCCCGCGAAGGCTCGCCACGAGGACGCAGCGCGTCATTCCCGCGCGGGTTCGCCTCGTCACGCGGGCCCAGCGCGTCATTCCCGCGAAGGCGGGAATCCAGTTTTCCACCGAGCCGACTGGACCTCCACCTGCGCGAGGGTGACGGCGCCGACTGGACCTCCACCTGCGCGAGGGTGACGGCGCCGACCGGCCCCCCGCCTGCGCGGGGGTGAGGGCGGCACAGGCGTCCCGCCTGTGAACGTGCGGGCGCGCGGCTAAACGTCCGCGAACAGCGCGTCCACGAACGTCCCGGGATCGAACGGCTCGATGTCGTCCATCGTCTCGCCCAGGCCCACGAACTTGACCGGAATCTCCAGCTTGTCGCGGATCGTAATCACGATACCGCCCTTGGCGGAACCGTCCAGTTTCGCCAGGAACAAGCCCGTCACCTTGGCGACCTTGGTGAACATGATCGCCTGGTTCACCGCGTTCTGCCCGATGGTCGAATCGAGCACCAGCAGAACCTCGTGCGGCGCTTCGGGAATGCGCTTCTGCACCACGCGGTGGATTTTCTCCAGCTCGCGCATGAGGTGCTCCTGCGTGTGCAGCCGGCCGGCGGTGTCGAGGATGATGTAATCCACCCCGCGCGCCAGGCCCGCTTCGCAGGCGTCGAACGCGACCGCGGCCGGGTCGCTGCCGGGCTGGTGCTTCACGATCTCCACGCCGCAGCGCTGCGACCAGATCGTGAGCTGCTCGATCGCTGCCGCGCGAAACGTATCACACGCTCCGAGCAGCACGCGCTTTCCTTGTTTGGTCAGGTGGTTGCAGAGCTTGGCGACGCTGGTGGTCTTGCCCGAACCGTTGATCCCGATGACAAAGATCACGGTCGGACCGCTGCTGGCCGTCCGCAGCCGGCGGTCCTGCGCCGGCCACTTGCCCGCGATGTGCTCTTTGAGGAAGGGAAGGATTTCCTCGGCGGTCTTCAGCTTCCCGGCCTTCCAGGCGTTGCGGAGCACGTCCTGAAGCCCCGCGACGGTGGCCGGGCCGATGTCGCCGGCGAGCATCGCGTCGCCCAGCTCGTCCAGCAGCGCCTCGTCGATCTTGCGGCCCAGCGCCAGAACGCGCCGCAGGCCCGAGGCCAGCACGTCGCGCGTCTTGCGCAGGCCCTTCTTGAAGACGTCAAACAGGCCCATCGCCGCTTCCGTCCGACTTCGGCCCCTCGTCCGGCCGCACGGTCGGCGCGTGCAGCTCGCGGCGGATCGCATCCAGCACGCCGTTCACGAACGCCGGCGACTCGGCGCTGCCGAAGGTCTTGGCCAGCTCGACGGCTTCGTTGAGGACCACTTCCGGCGCCGTCTCACGCTCCTCCATCAGCTCGTACAGTCCCAGGCGCAGTACGTTGCGGTCAACGGGCGTCATGCGCGCCAGGCTCCAGCGCGTTGCCTGCGCCTGGATGCGGGCGTCCACTTCGCTTCGCTTCGACCATGCGC
>JABRWC010000098.1:0-52540 GCA_039961675.1 Phycisphaerae bacterium | reverse complement strand
AAGCGTGTACCAGGACTGCCGGCACTGCCGCGGGACCGGCCTGGTGAAGACGGTCGAGTCGGTGGCGCTGGATGCGATGCGTCTGCTTCAGCTCGCCTGTACGCGAGAGAACATCCGGCTGGTCGAGCTTTCGGTCTCGGCCGAGGTCGCCAACCTGCTGCTGAACCGCAAGCGCGGTGCGTTGCACGCACTGGAGCTGGAGCACGGGCGCTCGGTGTCGATCAAGAGCGAGCCTGCGTACAGCCTCGACCAGGTCGACATCCGCTGCTTCGATCACCGCGGGCGGCTCGTGCCGCACTCGTAGGAGCGCAGCGTGACGCATCCGCATCTGGGTGAATCCCTGCCGCCGCTGGTCGAGCACATCGTCGACAGCTACCTGTCCGACGACCGGATTCACTGCATCGACAAGGAGTTTCTGCCCTCGCGCGACGCGGCCGCCCGTATCTGCGACTTGCTGCTGGAGCTCAGCTATCCCGGCTATTTCGGCCGGCAAGGCCTGACGCGGCACAACATCGCCTACCACGTCGGCGAGCTCGTCCCGCGCCTGTGGGAGGAACTCCTGGCCGTCATCACGCAGTCGCTGCGGCACCGCGACGAATGCCACGAGGACCGGCCTGAGAACCCGCGGTCTTCCGCCGCGGACGCCGCCGAACTGGCGACCGGGTTTGTCGAGCGCATCCCGGACGTCCGCGCGCGCTTGGCCGCGGACGTCCAGGCCCACTATGACGGCGACCCCGCCGCGACCGGAACGTCGGAGATTCTCCTGGCCTACCCCGGAATGCTGGCCATCTCGCTCTACCGCTACGCCCACGAGCTCCACACGCTCGGCGTCCCGTACGTCCCGCGCATCATGACCGAGCACGCGCACCGCCTGACCGGCATCGACATCCATCCCGGGGCGCGCATCGGCCGCAGCTTCTGCATCGACCACGGCACCGGCGTCGTCATCGGCGAGACCACCGACATCGGCGACAACGTCAAGCTCTACCAGGGCGTCACGCTCGGGGCGCTGTCGTTCCCCAAGGATGAGCGCGGTCGGCTGATCCGCGGCCAGAAGCGCCACCCGACGATCGGGAACGGCGTCACAATTTACGCCAACGCAACCGTGCTGGGCGGCGACACGATCATCGGCGACGGTTCGGTGATCGGCGGCGGCGTATTTCTGACCCGCAGCGTGGCGCCGGGGCACGTCGTCTCCGTGGCTCCCCCGCTGCTGCGTGTTCGTCCGCCGCGCGAGTCCAGCGAGGCCCTCGAGCAACAGCCGCTGGACTACGCGATCTGACTCCAGCGCAGTGGCGGCGCTGTCCCGCGGCGCACGGATCCGGTGCGGAAGTGCGGGGGGCCGATCCGGCGCATCTGGAAAAAGCCGATTCTCCGCTGCGGGGCGGTAGTGAATGCCTGAAATGCCGCGGGAGCCGGACCGGCAACACGACCGGCCGTTGATGTGGGTGTCGCGGCCGGGTTGCGTTCTATCAGCGACGGGATCGCGGGGGTCTTGCCCGCTGTGCGGCCGGCACGAACCGCGTCCCGCACCGTCGTGCGGGGTTCGGTTCGGCGCTCGTATCGCTGAACACGGACCGGAATCCGAAACGCGCGCGGCTGGCGTTGGGCCCGCGTTGACGGTCCGCCGATGCGCTCCTATCATCCCGCCGCTTCGCCCCCATCGTCTAGAGGCCTAGGACACCGGCTTTTCAAGCCGAGAACAGGGGTTCGAATCCCCTTGGGGGCGTTCCATGCGTGACACCTGCGCGGCCTTCGTGACTCGCAGGAAGTCTGCAACTGCACGGCGATCCGGCGCTTGCCACCTGGTCCAGAACAAAAAGCGACCCGCCGGCGAACCATGCCGCCGGCGGGCCTGATCTGATTCGGCTGCTGTTACGGACGCAGCCACGTTCGCTGCATTCCCAGCAGCCTACTGTGTACCACCCTTCATGGATCACCTCCTTTGCGAACAGGCCACTCCCCGGTCGCCCCCTGGTGGGGAGGGCGCCGGGCCGGGTCCCGCCCGCCAGCCGTCACCGGCAGACACGCCGCCGCGGACATCGTATCCGCAGCAGGAGGGTGGCCACGCCGACGCGTACGCCAGGCCACGTTTAGGCGCAAGCGCGAACGACGGACTCGCCCTTCAACTATATTCTCACACGAAAACGCGCAAGGTCAAGGCGCAGTTGGCGCCGGATTCGGTCCGGAGAAATCCGGACCTTGGAGGCCGCTCGCTGGCTGAGCGCGCCCCGAACTGGGCGTCGCGCGGTGCGGTGGCGGCTACACCGCGGGGGTGGGCTGCTCGCTGCACAGCCGTCGGATCAGCCGCAGCAGAGCGCGCCGGTCCAGCGGCTTGGTGGCGTACTCGTCGCAACCAGCCGCGAGGCACCGCTCGCGGTCGCCCGACATGGCGTGGGCCGTGAGCGCGATGATCGGCCGGTCGTACCCGGCGCGGCGAAGTGTCCGCGCCGCGGTGTAGCCGTCGGTGCCGGGCATCTGCATGTCCATCAGGATGACGTCGAAGGGGGTTGCGTCTTGTGCGGCGCGGAGAGCGGCGTCGACGGCGTCGGCGCCGTTGTCGACCACGGTGACCTCGGCCCCTGCGTTTCTCAGAACACGCACAATCAGGCGCTGATTGTCGATGCCGTCCTCGGCAAGGAGGACACGCACGGATAGGAGAACGAGTGGGTCCGGTTCGGCCGGGGTGCCGGATGCGGACTCCCGGAGCCCGTGCATCGACTGGAGCATCGCGACCCCCTCGGTTGCGCCCGAGGCCACCCAGGCCGTGAAGCGGCTCCCGCGCCCGAGTTCGCTCTGCACCGTGATGTCCCCGCCCAGGAGCAGCGCGAGCCGCTTGCTGATGCAAAGCCCGAGGCCGGTTCCGCCGTGGCGGCGCGTCATGGACTCGTCAGCCTGCGTAAAGGGCTGGAAAAGATGTCCGAGCTGGTCACGCGGAATGCCGACGCCGGTGTCGATGACCTCGAACTCGATGGCGGGCGGGTCGCCGGAGCGCCGGCGGGCGACGACGCGCACCTCGCCGCGCTCAGTGAACTTGATCGCATTCCCGATGAGGTTGATGAGAATCTGGCGGAGGCGCACGGGGTCGGTCTCGATCACTTCCGGCACCTGTCCGTCCAGCTCGAAGAGCAGGCCGATCCCCTTCGCGCTGGCGCGGATGCGCATGAGGGACTCGACTTCCGCCAGGAGCTGCGGCAACGCACAGTGCAGCCGTTCCACGTCCAGCTTCCCGGCCTCGATCTTCGAGATGTCCAGAATGTCGTTGATGATCCCGAGGAGGTGCTCGCCGTTGCGCTGGACCGTGCGCAGTGCGTCGAGTTTTTCGGCGGCCGGAAGGTCCTGTTCCGCCAGCGCTTCCGTGAAGCCCAGGATCGCGGTCATGGGCGTGCGGATTTCGTGGCTCATGTTGGCCAGGAAGTCGCTCTTGGCCCGGTTAGCGGCCTCGGCGGCCTCCTTGGCGCGTCGAAGTTCTTCGGTCCGCTGCTCGACGGTGCGCTCGATGGAGGCGTAGCTCTCCTGGAGCCGGTCGGCCATGCGGTTGAATGAGCGGGCGAGCGCGCCGATTTCGGCGACCGCGTTCTCGCTGGCTCGGACGGACCGATGGCCCTCCGCGATGGCGTGCGCCGCCTGAGCCAGGTTATGCAGCGGTCCGAGCAACTGCTTCACCGCGAGAACCGCCAGAGCGATCCCCACCAGCGAGACGATCGCCGTAATCACCGTTGCCGAGAGCAGGTTCTGGGCAAGCTCCGAGTGGATGGACTGGAGGCTGTTCGTGAGCAGGACGTAGCCGACGGGTCTGTCGGCGGACTCGGCGGAGTCCGGCTCGTTGAGCAATTCGAGGTCAACACTGGGCGCCCGTCGCCAGATGGGAGCCAGCGCGGCGAGCTCGGATTGCCCCTGACGCCAGCGCGGCTCCAGGGCGGGCAATTCGGCATGCGCCCACGCCTGGAGGTCACTGTGACACACGTCGCCCGGCGGGGCGCTGGCTAGCAGTCGGCCGTCTGGCCGCAGCACGTGGATGTTGCAAACGTCGCGGTGCTGGGTCGCGGCCGTCAGCAACTGCGCCAGGCCCGCCTCATCGCCGAGCAGCACGGCCGGTTCCACGGAACGGCTGACCGCCTGCGCGTACGCGACGGCGTCGGCGCGCAGCATGCGAAGTGAGTCGCGATATTGTTTGTATACGAGCGCGCTCCCGACGCTGGCCGACGAGGCGACGATCAGCATTATCGCCATGGCGATGGCGCGATTCCGAAGCCCCCAAGCTGCTACGGCCAAGAGCGATCCCCGTCGCGAACTGCGCGGGCTGCGCAGCGTGACCGAACCGGGCGGTGCCACTGGATATCAATCGGAACCAACCCGGTCAACGCTGCACCCCGCTCCGCGGGATCAGCGTTTTGCGAGCATCAATGCGCTACACCGGTCGGGCCGATAAATAGGACAGAAGTCCCGGGGGCGAGCGACGCCCGCCGCGGCCGGCTGCTGTTGGTACACGGTGCGCGCATGCTCGTGAGGATGCTCCTGGCCGTTTTCCCGCTGGCCGTGCAGAGCGTGTTCGCCGCGCACGCGCAGTCCGCGAAAGTGCTGGTCCTGCGCGAGCCGCGCCCGATCTACGAACAGGCGGTGCAGGCGCTGTGCGCAGCGTTGAACGCGCAGCGCGTTTCGCACCAGGTCGTCGTCGTCGCCGCGGACGAACCGCGCGCCCGCGCAGACGTGCAGCAACGCCTTGCCGAATCGAAGCCGGCGGTCGCGGTGGTGACGGGCGCGCCGCTGGTCGAGGCGGCGCTCGCGGCCAAGAGCGGCGCGACGATCGTCCATCTCATGGTGCCCAACGCGGCGGACGCTTCTTTCGCCGCCGGTCGTTCGGAACGCGTATGCGGCATCGCGTGCGACGTAGCGCCGTCCGTACTCGTCGAATGGGTCCGCCGAACGGCGCCGGAAGCGCGGCGTATCGCGGTCCTGCGTGGCGACGCGACCGCGCGCACGGTCGAGGCGCTGGTGGCGGAGGGACGAAAGCAGGGACTGGAGATCGTCGGGCTCGACGTTGATCGCGACCGGTTCGCCGAAGCGACCGCGAAGCTGGACGAGGCGCGATTCGACGGCGCGCTGATGATCCCCGACTCGAGCGTCTACAACTCGCAGAACGTCGAGCACCTGCTGCTGTGGGGCGTTCGGCGGAAAAAGCCCGTCTGGGGATTCTCCGGCAAGATCGTGCGGGCCGGGGCGTTCGCCAGCGTCCACGTCGAGCCGGATGAAATCGGTCGCGAGACGGCCGAACTCGTGCGGGCGATCCTCGCAGACGCGAACGCCGCGCGCGAGGTACTCGCGTATCCCGCGCATTACGGACGCGCCGTCAACACCCGTACCGCCGAACTGATCGGGATTCCCCTGGACGCGGCGAAGCTCGGAGGCGACATCGTTCGCGTCGGAGAGTAGGGCCTTCGGGCAGGCATGGAGCGCGGCTCATGCGTCATTGGAAGATCGCGGCGATCGTCGGGGCGGGGATGTGGAGCGCGGCGCCGCTTCGCGCGCAGGTCGAGGGCGGCGCGGATTCGCAGCCGGCGTCACTGAAGCCCCCGCCGCAAGCGGCGACCGAGGTGGCCGACGTGGAGTTGCTCGACCTGGAGGTGGCGACGGTCGTCACCGCCGCGCGGCACGAGCAGCCGATCGACACAGTTCCGTACGCCGTCACGGTGATTACGGCGGAGGACATTCGGCGGTCCGGCGTGCGCAGCGTCCCGGACGCGTTGCGGCTGGCCGCCGGCGTAGACGTTGCGGAGCTCAGCTACGGCAACGCGGCCGTGTCGCCGCGCGGAATGCACGGTTTTCTCGCGCACGCGACGCTCGTGCTGGTGGATGGGCGGCAGATCTTCGATCCGTTCTTCGGCGGAACGGTATGGGGAAGCTGGCCGTTCCAACTCGAGGACATCGAGCGAATCGAGGTCATTCGCGGTCCCGGCGGCGTCACGTGGGGCGCGAACGCGATGAACGGCGTGATCAACATCATCACCAAGGACCCTAAGGACCAGGCCGGACTCACGGCCACGGGCGGCGGCGGGTCGCGCGGCGCGAACAAGGAGCACCTCGGATACGCGTTCGGCGACGACAAGTTCCGCTTGCGCATCTCGGGCGAGTATGAGGGCAGCGACGGGTTCAAGCACGGCGGCAACGTGCTGCGCGGCCTGGACGACCAGTACCAGAACGGGCGCGCCGGCGTGCACGGCGTCTACGACTTCAGCCCGAAGGACCGGTTGACGTTCTCAGTCGGCAACAGCGTCCAGGACGCCGGCTTCCCGCCCACGCCGCTGACCCTCGGCGCCACGACCGGCGGAGGTTCCCAATCGAACTTCGTGCTCGGCCGCTGGTCGCATGAATTCGAGGCGGACAATTCGCTGGAATTGACCGGCTTTGTGAACGACTTTCAGGTCACACCCAGCATGCGCGCGGCCGACTATCGCTACCAACAGTACGCCCTCCAACTCGGCCACCAGTTCAAGCCGGCGCCCGAGCACACGGTGAGCTGGGGAATCGACACGCGGCTCGACGTATTCGACAGCTCGAACGCCGACCCGATGATGACGAGCTCGGACTACGTGCGGAGCGGAACGGTCGGCGTCTATGCCCAGGACCAGTGGCAATTCGCGCCGCGCTGGCGCTTGGATCTGGGCGGACGCGTGGACTACGACTCTTACGGCGGCTTCCAGCCCAGCGGGCGGGCGGCGCTTTCGTATCAACTCACCAAGAACACCTCGGTCTATGGGGCGGTGTCGCGCGCGTTTCAGATGGCGCCGGGGGCGTTACGGCTGGTCGATATGCCGATGCTCGGCGGGCTGGCGCGCGTCCGGGCCGACCAGGAGCTCAGCGCCCAAACGCTCATCGCGTACGAGGCGGGCTGGCGCGGCCGATTTCTCGCGGGCAAACTCGACCTCGCCGCGAACGCCTTCTGGCACGAGTACTGGGACCTCACCACGCTCAGCCCGCGCCCCGGTCCGCCCAGCCTGGTCCGCATGGAGATCGACAATCGCGCCACGGCCGGCCTGTACGGCGCCGAGCTGGAGGGCCGCTACTCGCTCACGCCGCGCTGGTCCGTGCTGGGCAACTACACCTACCAGCAGCTCGACTGGGAGTCGATCGCGCCGTATCACGACAAGGACCTGATCTCGCCGCCGCGGCACAAATTCATGTCGGGGACGACGTTCGACGCGACCGACGACCTGCACCTCTCCGCGTTCCTTTATTTCGTGGACGACGTCGAGTCGCCCAATCCCGCCAACCCCTTTCGAGCGCGCCACGTGCCGCACTACTTCCGGCTCGACCTGCGCGGCGAGTACGAGTTCTGGGAGGACCGCGCGTCGATCGCCGTCGGCGTGCGCAACCTGCTCGACGACTACCATCCCGAAGGCAGCACGCTGTTTCTCAACAATGCCGAAGTGCCGCGGATGGTTTACGCCGAGCTGCGGATTCGCTTCAAGTAAGCGGTCGACGGTCGCGCCGCCGCTTCCTATCATCGCCGGCGAGGTGCATGCGTGCCGCCGGTCCTTTGGATCCTGATCGTCTCCCTGCCGACCGCGACGCAGCCCGCCATCCCAGGAGCGACTTCCGTGCAGATCGTCGCCGCGCCCGAGACCTCGCGCTCCAACCCATTCTACGTTTCCAACCGTCGGCCGCTGGCGCCAAGCCCACTGGTCAAGCTGCCAATCGGTTCGATCGAACCGCGCGGCTGGCTCCGCTCGCAGCTCGCGCGCAGCGCCGAGGGGTTCACGGGCCGGCTGCCCGACGTCAGCCGCTTCCTCCACCGCGATGGGAACGCCTGGCTCAGCCCGACCGGAGAGGGGCGGCACGGCTGGGAGGAGGTCCCGTACTGGCTGAAGGGCTTCGGCGACCTGGGCTACGTGCTGGGGGACGAGCGCATCATCGCCGAGGCGCGCTTCTGGATCGACGCGGTCCTGGCCGGCCAGCGCGCCGACGGCTACTTCGGTCCGCGATCAAACCTCACCAGCCTCGACGGCAAGCCCGACCTGTGGCCGCACATGGTCATGCTCAACGTGCTCCAGTCCTACCACGAATTCTGCGGCGACGCGCGCGTCCTCGACCTGATGACGCGCTACTTCCGCTGGGAGCTGAGCGTCCCCGAGGCCGACTTCCTGGTCCCTTACTGGCAGCAGCAGCGCGCCTCAGACAACCTCGCCAGCGTCTACTGGCTCTACAACCGCACCGGCGAGCCGTGGCTGCTCGAGCTGGCGGCGAAGATCCATCGCCGCAGCGCGCCCTGGACCGAACGCGTCGCGAACTGGCACGGCGTGAACATCGCCCAGGCGTTCCGCGGCCCGGCCGTTTTCTACCAGCAATCGCTGGACGCCGCACACCGGCGCGCCGCCGAGCAGCGCTACGACGAGGTAATGGCACAGTACGGCCAGGTTCCCGGCGGCATGTTCGGCGCGGACGAGAACTGCCGGCGGGCGTACACGGGGCCGCGGCAAGGTGCGGAAACCTGCACGATGGTCGAGTACATGCTGAGCTTCGAGATGCTGCTGAAGATCACCGGCGACCTGCGCTGGGCCGACCGCTGCGAAGACGTCGCGTTCAACTCGCTGCCCGCGTCGATGACCGCCGACCTCAAAGCGCTGCGTTATCTGACGTCGCCGAACCTCGTACGCTCCGACTCGCGCAGCAAGGCGCCCGGCGTGCAGAACAGCGGGCCGATGTTCCTGTTCGACCCATACGGCCACCGTTGCTGCCAGCACAACGCCGGCCACGGCTGGCCGTACTTCGCCGAGCATCTCTGGATGGCCACTCCGGACTGCGGACTGGCGCTGGTGCTCATCGCGCCGTCCCGCGTTCGGGCCAAGGCCGGCAACGGCGACGAAGCGACGATTGGCGTGGAGACGCGCTATCCATTTGAGGAAACGGTCTCGCTCTCCGTCGAGCCGGCACGCCCGGCGTCGTTTCCACTGTATCTGCGCGTTCCCGGCTGGTGCGTTGCGCCACGCGTGTCGATCAACGGGCAGCCCTGCGAACTCGGCGGCGGAGCGGTCGCCGGCAAGTTCGTCCGCATCGAGCGCGAGTGGCGCCCGGGCGACCGCGTCAAGATGACGCTGCCGATGAAGGTCGCCGTCCGCCGCTGGGAGACGAACCACGACAGCGTATCGATCGACCGCGGCCCACTGACGTACTCGCTGAAAATCGGTGAGGAAACACGCCGCGTCGGCGGCACGGACGCGTGGCCCGCATTCGAGCTGCACCCGACGACGCCGTGGAACTACGGCCTGCTGCTCGACGAACGCGATCCGGCGGCGTCATTCGAGACGGTCATGCGCGACTGGCCGGCGGACGATCAGCCCTTTGCTTCGGACGCTTCGCCGATCGAGCTGCACGCCCGCGCGCGGCGCATCGCGAACTGGCGCGAGGATCGCCTGGGCCTGGTCGGTCTGTTGCAGCCCAGCCCGGCCCGTTCCGTCGAGCCGACCGAGACCGTGTCGCTGATCCCGATGGGCGCGGCGCGGCTGCGCATTGCGGCGTTTCCCACAATAAGCGACGGCCCGACAGCCCACGAATGGGCGCTGCTGCCCGAGCCGCCCGAGCCGATTCCCGCCAGCGCGTCGCACTGCTGGCTGGGGGACACGACCGACGCGCTCAGCGACGGCCTGGTTCCGTCTCGCTCGGATGACACGAGCGTTCCGCGCTTCACGTGGTGGGATCACCGCGGCACCGCGGAATGGGTGCAGTACGACTTTCCGACGCCGCGGCGCGTGTCGGCGGTGCAGGTTTACTGGTACGACGACCGCGACGAGGGCAAGTGCCGCCCGCCGGCGCGCTGGCGGCTGCGGTACGCCGCCGGCGGCGAATGGTGCGACGTGGCGGCGCGCGACGCGTACGGCGTGAACCTCGATCAGTTCAACCGCGTTTCGTTCGACCCGGTGGAGACGGCAAAGCTGCGTATCGAAGTTGAACTTCAGCCGGGGTACTCAGCGGGAATCCTTCAGTGGCAGGTCGAGTGAACACGAGAGGCAAGTCGGCGCAAGATCGCACAGGAATGCGCCTACCGGCCGGATTCGCCCATGCGCGACTTCGCTGGGACGAAGCGCTCCTCCAGCGGTTCACCGGTCGCATTGTGGAGCCAGCTCGCTCCCTCGTCCGCCACGCGCTGGATCACCTGCGGATACAGCTCGCGCTCCGCGGCCTGCACCCGCGCGGCCAGCGAATCCGGCGTATCGCCCGGCAGGACGGGCACCCGGCACTGGGCGACGATCGGCCCGTGGTCGTACTCGTCGTCGGCGACGTGAACCGTGCAGCCCGATTCGCGCTCGCCGCCCGCGAGCACCGCTTCATGCACGCGCCGGCCGTACATGCCGACCCCGCCGAAGCGCGGCAGCAGCGCCGGGTGGATATTCAGCACTCGGCCCTGGTAGCGCGGCGGAATGCGCCACAGGCACAGGAACCCCCCCATCACGACCAGGTCCGGCCGCGCTTCGTCGAGCACGCGCGCCAGCGCGGCGGAAAAGTCCTCGACGTCCCGGTGATTCCGAGGCGAAACGACTGCCAGCGGCACGCCGGCGGCGCGCGCGATCTCGCAGCCGCGCGCCTCCGCGCGCGAGCTCACCACCTGGACGACTGCGACGTTCCGCAGCCGGCCGTCGGCGATGCGCTCGATGAGGTTCGCAAGCGTGCTGCCGCCGCCAGAGATCAATACGGCGATGCGCAGCGGCGAGCGCGCGATTCCCAGGGTGCTCATAGCGCAATAGTAGCGGCGAAGCGTGCCGACCATGCGGACCTCGACCGTTCGCGGGACAGGTCGGTCGCCCAGAGCCCGGATGGGGCGCGGGAAGCGCGATGGAGTTCGCTCTCCCCTCCCGCCGGACCGTACGAGCGGATTTCCCGAATGCGGCTCTCGAATCGGTGGTTCGCCGCGTCGCGTCCACGCGCTTACCTTCCGTTACAGCCCGGCGAACGTCTGCCTGAGCAGGACTCGTACGGCTCTGATCCGGTACACTCTGAGGCGCACGAGCGCCCGGCCTGCATCGCCGACGAAAGGGACCGATCCGGGGACCGGTGCCCCAAGGCTGGGTACTGCTGCGGGCCGGTGTCGCAGCGATGCGAAGGGGGTACTGAATGACCGACCAAGACGTGCCGCTTCCGGAGGCGAATCCCCCGGGCGCAACTCAAGCGCCCAGGCCGCGTGTGCGACTGCTCCAGAACGCAATCAGCGCCATTGGCTTCGCGATTGTCGTCGTGTCGATCGCGTTGCTGATCACGTCCGGGCTGTTCTATGTCTTCACGCCGTCGCCCAACCCGTACGTGGACATCGTGACGTTTCTGGTGCTGCCCGGCGTGCTCCTGACGGGGCTGCTCATTACGCCCTTGGGCGCCGTGATCAAGTATCTGCGGGTGCGTGGGCGCAGCGCCGGCGGCCATAGCTGGGTGGCGCTGCCGCGGATCGACCTGAACGACCGCGCCACGCGCGACTCGGTGCTGCTGTTCGTGGTCGCGTCGGTGTTCCTGGTGTTGCCGGTGCTGGCGGTGAGCAGCTACCACGCCTACCACTACACCGAGTCCACCGAGTTCTGCGGCAAGGTCTGCCACTCGGTCATGGAGCCGGAGGCCACGGCGCACGCCGGGTCGCCGCACGCGCGCGTGACGTGCGCCGACTGTCACATCGGCTCGGGGGCGAGCTGGTTCGTCAAGTCCAAGCTCTCGGGTGTGCGGCAGGTGTTCGCGGTGCTGGGCGACACGTACTCGCGGCCGATCCCGCCCGCGATCCACGAATTGCGTCCGGCGCGCGACACCTGCGAGGAATGCCACTGGCCGTCGAAGTTCTTCGGCTCGCAACTCAAGGAGGTCGTGCACTACTCCGAGGATGAGGCCAACACACGCCGCTCCGTGCGCATGCTGCTCAAGACCGGCGGCGCGGACCCGACCATGGGCCGGGTCGAAGGCATCCACATGCACATGGTGTTCGGAGGGCGGATTCAGTACGTCGCGACCGATCCGGGTCTCCAGCAGATTCCCTGGGTGCGCTACATCGACAAAGATGGGAAGGAGCAGATTTTCCGCTCCGACGGGCTGCGGCACGACGATCCGCCGCCCGTCGGCGCGGTGCGTACGATCGACTGCATGGACTGCCACAATCGCGGCGCGCACCATTTCCGCTCGCCGCAGGCGGCGATGGACCTGTACCTGAACGCCGGACGCATCGACGCCACGCTGCCGTACATCAAGCATGAGGCCGTCAAGGCGCTCGCGTTGCCTTACGCCGACGTGGCGCAGGCGGAAGCCGGCATCGAGCGCGCGCTGCGAACGTTCTACGAGCAGCATTACCCGGCGGTGCTGACCGAGCGCGGCGCGGCCGTCGAGGAAGCGATCGCCGCGGTCCAGGACATCTATCGCCGCAACTTCTTCCCGCAAATGAAGGTCGATTGGCGGACGTACCCGGAGAACATCGGGCACCTGAACTCGCCCGGCTGCATGCGCTGCCACGACGGCCGGCACCTCAACGCCGAGGGCGTGGCGATCAGCTCGAATTGCGATGTGTGCCACACGTTTCTGAACGCGGTTGAGGGCCAGGAAAGCACGTACCACGAGGACATATTCCACCACTCGATGAAGACGCTGCACCACGAAAACTTGCAGTGCGT
This sequence comes from Phycisphaerae bacterium, assembly GCA_039961675.1. GTDB lineage: Bacteria > Planctomycetota > Phycisphaerae > UBA1845 > Fen-1342 > JABRWC01. The sequence goes on along the minus strand of JABRWC010000098.1, from coordinate 39,911 downwards.
TCAGTGCCACTCCGGCGGGCCGCTGAAGGGTTGCCGCGATTGCCACGCCTCCGGCGAGTGGCTCGACGAACGCGACAAGGAGCTGTTCAAGCCGACGGACGGGTGAGGCGGCCACGTGAACTGTCCGCCCGGACGGATTGGGCCGCTCCCTTACAGCCGCAGCTCGGCCGGAACGCCGCATGATTGCTGAAAAGGCCCCAAACCCGCATGCCCGCAATTGGATTCTCGTCTCGTCCAGCTCGCGACGCTTGACCCGCTACTCGTAACACGCGGTTCCTGACTCGCAGCGCGCCACGGCCGCTGTTACACCTTTGGCCCCTCCGCCGCCAGCGGCGCACCCAGCCGGCGCAGCAGCGGCCGCACGTGCCGCCGCACGAACTCGCGGGTCTGCTGCGGCGCCAGGCCGACGTAGCGCTTCGGGTCGAGCACGCGCCGCCAGTCCAGGTGCGTAAAAGCGGGGTCGTGCCGCAGCCGCTCGATCAGGTCGTTCGGCCGGCCGAAGCGCTTCACCTGCTCGCCCGCCGCCTGCGCGTGCGCCCGAATCCGCTCGTGCAGCGCCTGCCGGTCGCCGCCGCGAGCGGTGGCCTCCATCAGGATGTTCTCGCTGGCGATGAACGGCAGCTCCGCGGCGATGCGTCCGGCGATGGTCGCCGGGTACACCACCAGGCCGGCGAGGATGCGGTGCAACAGCACCGTGATCGCGTCCGCGGCCAGGAACGCCTGCGGCATCACCAGCCGCTTGTTGCTGGAGTCGTCCAGCGTGCGCTCCAGCATCTGCGCGGCGTGCGTCATCGCCGGCGAGGACGACAGGCTGAGCAGGAAGCGGGCCAGGCCGGTGGCGCGCTCGCAGAGCATCGGGTTGCGCTTGTACGGCATGGCCGAGCTGCCGACCTGCCGGCGTTCGAACGGCTCCTCGATCTCCTTGAGCATCGCCAGCAGCCGGATGTCGTTGCAGGTTTTGTGCGCGGTTGTGGCAAGCTCCGCGAGCGCGAACAGGACTTCGGCGTCGACGCGCCGCGAGTAGGTCTGGCCGACGACGGGGTAGCACGCGTCGAAGCCCAGTTTCCGCGCGAAGCGCCGTTCGATCGCTCGCACGCGCTCGGCGCTGCCCAGCAGCGCCAGGAACGACGCTTGCGTGCCGGTCGCGCCGCGCAGCCCGCGGCACTTGAGTTGCCGGCGAAGCTGGTGCAGTCGCTCCGCGACGTCGGCCAGATCGGCCAGCCACAGGCTGGCGCGCTTGCCCACCGTGGTGAGCTGCGCCGGTTGCAAGTGCGTGAAGCCCAGCGTGGGCAGGTCCGCGTTGCGCGCGCAGAAACGCGCCAGCGCGTGCAGCACCGCCGCCAGCCGCCGAACGAGCAGGTCGAGCGCCTCGCGCATCAGCATGAGGTCGGCGTTGTCCACCACGTCCATGCTGGTGGCGCCGAGATGCAGGACGCCGCGCGCGGCCGGCGCCGCGTCGCCGTAGGCGTGAATGTGCGCCATCACGTCGTGGCGGAAGCGGCGCTCGTAACGGGCCGCGGCGGCGAAATCAATTTCATCCACGGCCGCGCGCAGCGCGGCGAGCTGCCTGCGCGAGACCGCCAGGCCCAGCTCGTGCTGCGATTCCGCCAGCGCCAGCCAGATGCGGCGCCAGATCCCGTAGCGGTTCGGCGGGCTCCAGAGGGCGGTCATCTCGCGCGAGGCGTAGCGCTCGACCAGCGGATCGTCGAAGCGGCCGGCGCGGCGCGGCGATTCCCGTTTCCGCGGCATGCTCTCAACTCTCCAGCGCCTGTTTTACGTCCGCGACCAGGTCATCGGGGGCCTCGATTCCGACGCTCAGGCGAATCACCCATTCCGGCGGGCCGGCGGCGTCGCTGAAGAACGTGCCCCCGATGACGATGCTCTCGAAGCCGCCCCAGCTCACGCCGAAGCCGAACAGCTTCAGCCGCGAGATAAACGACTGCATCGCCGCCTTCGTCGGTTCCTTCAGCGTGAAGCTGAACAGCCCGGAATACCCGCGAAGCTGGCGCTTCGCGACGGCGTGCTGCGGGTGGCTTTCCAGCCCCGGATGCAACACGCGCGCCACCTTCGGGTGCCGTTCGAGAAACCGCGCGAGCTGCAACCCGTTGGCCTGGTGCCGCTCCATGCGCAACGGCAGCGTGCGCAAGCCCCGCAACACGAGCCACGCCGCATGCGGATCAAGCGTCGCCCCGGCCAGCTCGACCTCGCGCGCCACGCGCCGCCGCAGGTCGCCGTCGCGACCCGCGACGCAGCCCGCGATCACGTCGCTGTGGCCGTTGATGTACTTGGAGATGCTGTGCACGACGAGGTCGACGCCCAACTCCAGCGGGTTCTGGAAATACGGGCTGGCCCACGAATTGTCGAAGATCGTCGCGATTCCGCGCTGCCGCGCGAACCGTGTCAGCGGCTCAATCTCCGGAACGTCCATGCGGCCGCTGGTTGGGCTTTCCAAGTAGATCAAGTTCGTTTCGGGCCGGACCGCGGCAATGAAGTCCTCCGGCCGGACGCTGTTCACGTACGTCGTCGTCACGCCGAAACGCTCCAGGTGCGCCAGGTACCAGCGCGTCGGCCCATAGCAGTGCGCCACGCACACCACGTGCGCCCCCGCGTGCACGCAGGCGTTGACGGCCGCCGTGATCGCCCCCATTCCCGAACCGAAGCAGTCGCACCAGTCGCCTCGCTCCAGCCGCGCGAGTTTGGTTTCCAGGATCTGCGTCGTCGGGTTGCCGACGCGCGTGTAGTCGTAGGTCCTCGCCTCCGGGCGGCGGCGCTTCTCCCACGATTCCATGTCCGGATAGAAGAACGTCGAGGTCTGGAAAATCGGCGGCGTCGCGGCACCAAAGTGCTCGCGCGGGTTGTCGCCGTAATGCGCACATACGGTTTCCGCCCGCGCGGCGGGCGGCAACTCCTCGCAATGCAGCTTCGGCTTCAGTTCCAGGTCTGGTATCCCGCCCCGTGTCTCCGGCGTGGCCGCCGGTTCGTTGATCTCAGCGTTCATGAATTTCGCCTCGTTGTCGAGCAGTGTCGCCTTTTGCGGACAGCGGTCAAGCCGACCGCGCCGCCGCCGCCCGCGAAAAGAAATCCACATTCGGAAGCAGCGACGCGGCCCGGTGAAACACGATTTCGTTCAGGCCCACGTGCTGCATCGCGCGGGCGACGCGCTGCGGCCACGACGGCTCCGCCACGACGGCGGCGTACTCGCGCCGCAGTTCCCGTCGCAGCCGGAACATCACCGGGGGCACCGGGAAGTCCGTGCCGAACAGGAGCTTGGGGTGCAGGTCCTGCCGCCGGACGATCTGGCGTAGAAAGTCGATCTTGCCCAGCGTGGTGAGCGCCGAGACGTCAGCGTACAGCGGCGCGTCGGCGAACTCGCCGGACAGCGCTTCAAGGAACACGTGGAAGTCGCGCCGAAAGCGCAGCGGCGTGACGGGCGTGGCGACGTGCGCGACGATCACCGTCGGCATCGCGCCTTCGCGGCGCAGCTCGCGCAGAGCCGCCAGCAGCGGCCCGACGGGCCGGTACTCGGGATGCTGAGTGGTGAGCGTGAATTCTTCGTTGTAATGAACGAGCACGGGCAGCCCCAGGCACGCGCAACGGCGCAGCGCCGCGCGAGTCCGCGGGTCCGTGATGTCGATGTTCTGGTGCAGCGGCAGCCACTTCAGCAGGCACGCGCCGGCGGCGAACACCTCCTCGATGCACGCTTCCGCGTCTTGCCGGTACGGATGCACGGATGCCCCAAAGAGGAACCGGCCCGGCCGCCGCCGACACGCCTCGCGGATCAGCGAGTTCGACGTGAAGATGTCGCTGCCGCGTTCGCCGCGGGGGCGCAGCGGCGGAGGTCGTCGGCCGCGGTCGTCGTGATACGCGTCGAACGCCAACAGGACGAAGCGCTCGATCGGTCCCGGGGCGAGCAGGTGCCGCTCGTACAGCCGCTCGATCTCGCAGTCGAGCGCCTCGCCCGGCGTGAGCCTGGGATCGATTCCCATCAGTCGCTGCCAGCCGCGCCAGACAAGGCCCGACGTTTTGCGCGGCGCGACAAACGAGTCCAGCGTTCGCTCGCCGCCTTCTTCCGCGGGTTCGAACGAAAAGCGTTCGCCCGGTTCGGCGAGCCGGCGCGTGAACGTGTAGTGGCAGTGGACGTCGAGGATCATGCCTCACGCGACCGGCCGGCGTCATCTGAATTCGGCGGAGCGCCGGCGTCGTGCGTCTCCGCGCCGTGCTGCTTCTGCACCCACTGCGCCAGGTCCTGCGACAGATTCAACGGAGCGGGGCGGCGTGCTCGGACTTCGTGCTCGGGCCGTCGCATCCGAGCCGCGTGCCGCAGCGCCACCCAGGCGACGGCCAGCCCCGCGCCGATCGCGGCGAGAAAACCGATCGTGCGCCGCGAATCGACCGCCGTTTCGGGCGGCGCTGAACGGGCGATTCGCGTCGGCGCCCGACCGACCAGCAGCGCCGCCTGCGCGACCCGACGACTCGCCGTGTAGTACTGCCGCACCATCACGAAGTACCCTGTCACCGTGACGCTGGCGCCGATCGGCACATCGCTGGCGTCCGCCGTCAGGATCACTGTGCATGCAATCGGCTGGCCGTCGCGCGCGAGCTCGAGCTGCCAGACCGTGCGCCGTTGCGGATCGGGGACATCGCTCAGCTCCCAGGCCGCGTTGCGCCCGACCACGCCCTCGACCGTGACAGCGCGGCCGCGATACTCCGCGGGCCGCTCCAGCAGCACGTGCCAATCCGAAACGTGCTCCGGCTCCGCCTCATGACCGGGCGGATACGGGGCGTCGCGAACCGCTTCGAGCACTGCGTAGAAGCCGGGTTGGCTGAAGCTGAACGAGAAGTCCTCCATCCGCGCAAGCTCAGCCCGGACGGACGCCGGCAGTTCGTCCGCGCGCGCCGCCGCCAGCAGCAGCACCGCCGCCGCGACGATCAGGGATCGCCCGTTTCTTCCCATGGATACGTCGGAGCGCTGGTTGTCGCCGGCGCGGATTCGGCGGCCGACCCGTCGCCCGGCTTCAGCAGCTCGCGCGGCGCGGGGCGCATCCGCCACGCGCCCGCCTCGCGGAACACCAGGATCGCAAGCTCAGGCTCGCGATGCCGGACGGCGACGCGGCTCTGCGGATCGACCTCGACGCGGCTCACGACGAGGTAGACTGTTTCGTTTTCGGGCGTACGTACATCGAGGGGCCGGATGGTCTCGACAAGAACCGTGCGGACCGCTTGGTAGATCGCGTCGAACCGGTCGCGGCTCACGGGCGTCTCGTCCCGGCTCACGAGGCTCCGATACCCGACATAATCTCCGTTCAGGCAAGTCTGCATGAAGTGCCGCAGGAACGCGACTACCTCGGGATACCGGCTTGCCAGGCCCTCGGCGAAGCGGTGCTCCGGCAGCGGCGTGGCGGGCGAATGTGCCTCGCTTGGCGCTGGGACGCCTGCCGCCGAGTCCGCTGGCGTCCGCTCGCAGCCGCCGGCCAGCAGCATGCCGAACGATACAGCGAACACGGCCGCGACGCGATCTGCCGACCGGCGCGCCACGCTCAAGACTCTCCGTTCCGGCGTGATGATCGTTGCTTGCACGCTTTCCTCAACTTGCGCGCCGCGCGAAGCGCACCGCCTGCCGCAGCCAGACCAGCGCTTCATCCGGCGATTCGTCCACCCCGTCGAAGTCGAAGTGCCACACGCCGCGCTCGACGGCCTCGTTGATCCAGCGGACCAGCGCGCTTCCCTCATGGAACGTCGGACGCCAGGCGTGAATCGCGACGCCCGCCGCCCCGTGTCGGCGCAGCACCTGCTCCGGACTGTGATCGCGAACGGAGTCGGCGCCGCGCCGGATGCGAACCACCGGCCGCACGTTGTCGATTCCGTTCGCCGCGTCGCGCGCGTCGCCACAGTCCCGCAATACGTACCACTCCCGCCGGGCGTAGCGCAACGTGAGCTGCCGCAGCCACAGGCGGTTGGCCTCGCGCCGGATTCCATCGTACCGCAGCAGCGTCTCGTCCCGGCGGATCGCGTCCTCGGCGGACGCATCTCCCGCAGTGACCATCAGCCGTTCCAGGTGCACGGTTGCGCTTCGCGCCGCATGGTCCGGATCGGCCCCCGCGATCGTCGCCACCTGACGGCACGCCGCACAGAAGCAGGTGTTCAACAGCCGCTGAGCCACGGGGCTCCAATCGAGAACTCCGAGGGCCTCGCGGCCCGCCGCGCTGTCGGGCTCCCAACCCGCCAGCATGTAGCCGGCGAGATCGTAGCGTTCGAGGTCCGCCAGCGTCGCCGCCAGCAGCTCGCGCAGCTCCGGTTGCAGCGGGCAGCCACCGGCGCGCGCGACGGTCTCTCCCCAGGCGTTGCGGCGCAACACGTGCTCGTCCTGTTCGTTGCCGCCGACGGCGGCGGGGACGTTCAGCAACGCCACCACGCGCAGTCCTCGCGCCGCGGCCCGGTCGCACACTTGCGCGAGCACATCCCGACGTCCAAGCCAGCGCGCGGTTCGCGGACGAATCGACGAGGACGAGTAGCGCGGCGCGTGCGGCGGAAAGTGCCAGCCGCCTTCGGTCGCGAACTGGCGCGGCCCCCCGCCGTCTCGAAGGCGCAGGCCGCATTCCTCGCCGCCCACGACGGGAACGGTCAGGTGTCGCACGCCGATCTCGCCGACGGCGCGATCCAGCAGGTCGCTGTCGGCCGCGTAGCGCCAAAGCCGGTGGATGATGCCGAAGTCCGCGGTCATTCGCGTTGCGCCGTTCCGTGCGTCTCAGGGCGAGCGCGTTCGAGGGTAGCCGATACGCAGGCTCTCGGCTAGCATCACGCCCTCTCGGGTTAAGGGTTGCAGATGGCTCGCGCCGAGGACGAGTACGGACGATTCTGCCCGGGGGAGGAACACATCCGCATCTCGGAAGCGGTGTGCCTCGGCCGGCGGCGGGCCAACTTCAGCAAGTGCCCCGGTTGCCAGTTCAACGACGATGAGCGCGGCCGGCCTTCCTTCGTGTCCTCGGTCGTCGGCCAGCGCAGCGACCGCCTGGCGGTGCTTGAACGCACGGAGGCGCTCATGATCGAGAAGGTTTTCAAGGCCTACGACGTGCGGGCCACCTACCCGGACCCGCTCAATGAGGACCTGGCCTGGCGAATCGGCAACGCCACGGCCCAGTTCCTGCGGACCTCACTCTCGGGATACGATCGCAGCGATGCCGACATGGCCCGCCTCATCATCGGCCGCGACATGCGCAAGAGCAGCCCCGCGCTGTCGCAGGCCTTCATCGAGGGCGTCGCCGCCACCAACACGCCCGTGCTCGACATCGGCATGATCGACACGTCGCAGATCTACTTTGCGACGAACCACCTCAAGTGCTGCGGAGGCGTGGCCGTGACGGCCAGCCATAACCCGGCGAACTACAACGGCTTCAAGATCTGCGGCGCGGGGGGCAAGCCGATCGGCGCCGAAACCGGCTTGAACGAGATTCAGCGCATCGCCGGCGCGATCGCGCGGCACAAGGTCGACAACCTCTCGAACATCCGTCGCCAGGGGCTGGAGGGCCCCTACCACGACTACATCCGCCGCTTCCTGCGTACGCCCGCGCGCATGACCGTCGTCGTGGATGCGTCCAACGGCATGGCCGGCCGCTGGTTCCCGATCCTCTTCGACGACGCGCCGAACCTGAACGTGGTGCGCCTGAACTTTGAGCACGACGGCGAGTTCGCCCACCCGCCGAACCCCCTCGTGCCCGCGAACCTCGAGCAGCTTCGCGCCTCCGTCCGCCAGCACAACGCCGCGTTCGGCGCCTGTTTCGACGGTGACGCCGACCGCTGCATCTTCGTCGACGAGCGCGCCGAGATCGTCGCCTGCGACCGGCTGACCGCCCTGCTCGCGCAGGAGTATCTGCGCGACCACTCGGGCGCGACAGTCGTGTACGACCTGCGCAGCAGCCGCGTCGTGCCCGAAACGATCACCGCGTGCGGCGGCGTTCCTTACCGGCAGCGCGTCGGGCATGTGTTCATGAAACGCGCCATGGCCGAGCACGACGGCGTCATCGGCGGGGAGCTGAGCGGCCACTTCTATTTCCGCGACTTCTGGTACTGCGACTCGGGCATGCTGGCATTCGTCGCCGTCGTGAATGTGCTGTCGCGCACCGGCCGCCCGCTCTCGGAACTCCTGGCTCCGTTCGCCAAGTACGCCGGCAGCGGCGAGCGCAACTTCGAGAACGACGACAAGGAGGGCACGTTTCGCCGCCTCGAATCGCGCTACGCCGACGCGGAGATCGACCACCTCGACGGCGTCACGGTCCAGTACCCCCACTGGTGGTTCAACGTGCGCGCCTCCAACACCGAGCCGCTGCTGCGGCTGAACCTCGAAGCCGCAAACTCCAGCCTGCTCGAGGAGAAGCTGGCGGAGCTCACCCCCCTGCTCGGAAAGCCGGTGGCGCACTGATGTCCGCCGCGGTGCCGCACGCAGCCGTTCCCTTCGCACACAGCTTCCTCGACTGCGGAGTTGAGCTGGCGGTCGAACCGCTGCCGGAGCGCCAGACCGTCGCCTTGAGCTTCCGCATGCTTACAGGCTCCGCTGACGACCCGCTTGAGCTAACGGGAATGGCGGCCATCGTGGAACGCACGCTTTCCAAGGGAACAGCGCGCTACGACGGGCGCGCGCTGGCCGACGCCTTCGACGCCTGCGGCGCCCAGTGGGGCACCGCCTGTGGCCGGCAATCCACGCTGCTGCGCGTGCTCTGCCTGCCGGAATTCGTGCTCGATGTCATCGACCTCGCCGCGGAGCTGATCGCCCGCCCCACGTTCCCCGACGACGCTTGCAAAGTCGCCGTCCGGCTCGCGCAGGAAGAGCTCGAACACCTCGACGACGATCCGCAGGAGCTGCTACGCATCGACATGCAGCGCCTCACGCTCGGCCCGGTGCTTGGCCGTCACGGCGGCGGCGAACGCGACACGCTGCCGCGCATCAACCCGGCCGCCGTCCGGGAGCACTGGCGCAAGTTCTTTTCCGCCGGTCGGCTCCAGATATCCGCGGCCGGCCCGGTGAGTTTCGACGCCCTCTGCGCTCGCGTGGATGCGGCTTTCCGCGGCTTCGGCGACGCGTCGCGCGCCGGCCGCGACAACGCCGACTTCGTGTTCACGCCGGGACGCAACCACCGCGAGCGTGATCTGAAGCAGCAGTACATCGGACTGGCGCTGGCCGGCGCCGCGCGCGGCGACGCCGAGTTTGCCACGGAGCAGGTGCTTCTCGGCGTGCTGTCGGGCGGCATGAGCGGCCGTCTGTTCACCGAGGTCCGCGAAAAGCAGGGGCTGGTGTATTGGGTGGGCGCGTGGCACGAGCAGCCACGCGGCGCCGGCCTGATCCACCTGGGCGCGAGCACGACGCCCGAGCGCTGCCACCAGACGTACGAGACGCTGCTGCGCGAACTGCAGCGGCTCGGCGAAGACCTGACCGACGACGAGGTGCGCCGGGCACGCGACGGGCTGATCGCCCACTGCGAGACCGAGGATGACCTGACGCGCGCCCGCGCGGCGGGTCTGAGCGACGACCTGTTCCACTTCTCGCGACCGATCGGCTTGCAGGCCAAGCTGAACGCGATCCGCGCGGTGACGCGCGCTGCGGTCGAAGCCTACGCACGCCGCCTCCGACGCGATCAGGTGTGCGTAGCGACGGTCGGTCCGCGGCGGCTGGAGTAACGCCGCTTCGTGGCCGGCCCGTCGTCAGACCCGGTTTGGCCAGCGAGCGCGCGGACCTGACCACGAGCGATAACCGCCGCTCGTGAACAACGCCTCGTCCACGCCCACCCAATCCACCGTCGCCGACACCGCGCCCAGACCCGCCCACTGCGATCGGCTTGACAAGCCAGCCCCGGCAGTTAGCCTGTACGTTTCGGCCCGGGTCGCCGCGGCAGCGGCCTGCGATCCCCGATAGCTCAATGGTAGAGCGGCCGGCTGTTAACCGGTAGGTTGTAGGTTCGAGTCCTACTCGGGGAGATCAACGATCGGTCGCGAGTCTGACGACCGTCCAGTTAACGCGAAACCCCGGGCCCGAGAGCGCCTGGGGTTGCTCGTTTTAACGCGAGTATTCGCAAGGGCTTACGGATGCGGCCGGACCGCGCCGCGCGATGAGAGAGCGCGTCTTCGGGCCGATCCAGCCCTGGCGTGCCGTTCGGGGCGTCCCTTTGGCCCCCGCGCTCTCCGTTTCTCTCGTTAACAGCCGACCATCCTGTTTACAGCACACCAAGCGGTTAACACGCCCCTGCCGGTTGTCACGCCGGCTCGTTCGACTTGGCCACGAAGCACGCCCAGCAGCGCGGTCGAAAGCCAACCCAAAGCGTGCACTGGCCGGCTCGCTTAGCTTTGCCGACAATCGTCCAGTCGCGAGTCGGTGTTGACGGTGTTGACTTGGGGCGGCGATCGCAGATGCTAGGATGAGTATGCTGCTGACGCTCACGACAACACGAGCACCCGCCACTGACCTCGGCTGGTTGCTGCACAAACACCCGGCCAAGGCGCAGACTTTCGAGCTGGCATTCGGGCGTGCGCACGTGTTCTACCCCGAGGCGACGGAGCTGCGCTGCACCGCGGCGCTGTTGCTCGACGTTGATCCGATCGGGCTAGTGCGCCGTCGCGGCGGCCCGGCTGGTGAGGGCTTCTCGCTTCAGCAGTACGTGAACGACCGGCCGTACGTCGCAAGCAGCTTCATGAGTGTGGCCATCGCGCAGGTGTACGGCTCGGCGCTCGGCGGGCGTTGCACCGATCGGCCGGAACTCGTGAGTGAGACCCTCCCGCTGGAAGCGCGCCTTGCCGTGCTGCCATGTCGCGGAGGCGAGGTATTCCTGCGTCGCCTGTTCGAGCCGTTGGGTTACGAAGTTTCGGCTGAACGCCACGCGCTCGACGCGAAGTTCACCGACTGGGGCGACAGCAGCTATTTCACTGTGAGGCTGCGCGGAAAGACCCGGCTCTGCGAACTGCTGACACACCTGTACGTGCTAGTCCCGGTGCTCGACAACGACAAGCACTACTGGGTCGGTGATGACGAAGTGGAGAAGCTGCTGCGCAAGGGCGAGGGCTGGCTCGCGGGTCATCCGGAGCGCGACGCGATCACACGTCGATACCTCAAGCATCAATGGAGCCTGGCACGCGAGGCGCTCGCTCGCCTCACCGACGAGGATCAGCCGGACCCTGACGCGGAGCACGTGCAACACGGGCTGGAAGAAGCGGCGCTTGAGGCGCAGGTCGCGATCGAGAGTTCCGACGCCGCACCGAGCGCGGCAACGGTCTACGAGGTGATTCCGACCGGCGCCGCGACTGCCGTGCTCGCCGGCGCCGCGGCGACCGCAGCGGCCACCGACGCCGCCCAAGACGAGGAACCCTCAGATTCGGACGGGTCCGCGGAACGCGGACCGACGCTCAATACGCAGCGCCTTGCGACAGTTCTCGCGGCTTTGCGCGGCTGCGAAGCCCAGTCGGTGGTCGACGTCGGCTGCGGCGAGGGCAAGCTCCTGCGCCTACTGTTGGACGACAAGCGATTTGAGCGCATCGTTGGCATGGATGTCTCGCTGCGCTCGCTCAAGATTGCCGCGGAGCGCCTGCGGCTCGAGCGCCTGCCGCCGATGAGACGCCAGCGGATTCAGCTCATGCACGGCTCGCTGATGTACCGCGACGCTCGGCTGCGGATCGACGCGGCGACGCCGTTCGACGCCGCCACGTGCGTGGAGGTGATCGAACATCTGGACGCGCCGCGGCTGGCGGCGTTCGAGCGCGTGCTGTTCGAGTTCGCGCGGCCTCGCTCGGTGGTCATCACAACCCCGAATCGCGAGTACAACGTGAAGTGGGAGACGCTGCCGGCCGGCCGTCTGCGTCACCGTGACCACCGTTTCGAATGGACGCGGGCGGAGTTTCAGGCGTGGGCCGGCGGCGTGGCCGAGCGGTTCGGGTACACGGTACGGTTTCTGCCGATCGGGCCGGAGGACGCGGCCGTTGGCGCACCGACGCAGATGGGAGTGTTTGGCTAGCCGAGTGAATGCGGCCGGGCGGGCAAATACCATGAGCTCGATCGAAACACTTCAACGCGAACTGGAGCTTGCGAAGCGACACGAGCTTGAGCTTTGTCATCGCTTCTCGACGGGATTCGACCACGACGAATACCGGGCAGCGGTGGCAGCCGTACTCGAACTGGAAAGGCAGCTCGCAGCGGCACAGGAATTGCCGTATGCCGTTCCCCTTGGCTTCCCGGCGCGATGGGACACGGGAGCCCCGCTTCCACACCTGTTCAGGAATGACTACAAGGCCTATCTGATATTCTACCTGGCCACATACGATCCGAATTGGGACGGTTCGTACATCAAAGTCAAGCATCCTGGCGACACCAACGCGGAGTCGCTGGCACTGGTTGAGTTCGTCGGCTGCCTGGGGGCGCGGCTTGGCGCACCGAACGAGGAAGTGCTTCGCGGCCACTACTTACATGGCCGCGGCCAGGAATCGTTCACGGCACAGCTGGTGCGCAATTCGCCGTGGATCGCGGAGCTTCGCAGCATCAACTCGGTGCACGAGCGTTTCCGTGCTTCCGATTGGGATGATCTCAAGCACTACGTCTTCTGGTTCCACGACTCGACTTTCGAATCTGTTGCCCGAGATTATCGACTCGAGCTGCACACAATGACCATGCCGGACTTGGCGCAGGAAGCGCTGAGACGGCTACTCGGTTGATGGATGGTCGAATGGCAGTCGTTACAATCCCCGAACTCTCCCTCGTTGTCCTCGTCGGCCCGTCGGGTTCGGGCAAATCCACGTTTGCGCGCAGGCACTTCAAGCCGACCGAAGTTCTCAGCAGCGACTATTGCCGGGGGCTCGTCAGCGACGACGAGAACGACCTGGCGGCGACGGGCGATGCGTTCGACGTGCTGCACTACGTCGCCGGCAAGCGGCTCGCGGCGGGCAAGCTGACGGTCGTCGACGCCACCAGCGTCAAGCCGGAGGACCGCAAGCCGCTGGTGCAGCTCGCGCGCGAGTACCACTGCCTGCCGGTCGCGATCGTGTTCGACATCGGCGCCCGCATCTGCGCCGATCGCAACGCGCTACGGCAAGACCGCAACAACATGCGGAGCGAGGTGATTCGCAATCAGCAGGGCGCGATGCGGCGCGGGCTCCGCTTTCTGCGCAAAGAGGGCTTTCGCCACGTATTCGTGTTCAACACGCCCGAGGAGGCGGATGCCGCGATCGTCGAGCGCACGCCGCTGTGGAACAACAAGCAGCACGAGCACGGGCCATTTGACATCATCGGCGATGTTCACGGCTGTTTTGACGAGCTGGTCGCGCTGCTGGGCGAGCTTGGTTGGGAGTGGAGCTTCGACTTCGACGCGCCGGAAACGCTGGCTGATCCGCTTGTGACTGGGCATTACCTGTGTGGGCCGCGCCTCCGAGACAACGCCACATTTCGGCCTGTCGGCGAATATGCGACGGGGCAGGCGGAGCCAGGCCCTGGACAACTCGCGCCTGCGCTGCGACATCCGGCCGGGCGGAAGGCCGTGCTGCTTGGTGACCTGGTGGATCGCGGGCCGAAAACGCCCCAAGTGCTGAAGCTGGTCATGCCGATGGTCTGGTCCGGCGCCGCGCTCTGCGTGCCCGGCAACCACGACATGAAGCTCATGCGCAAACTGCGCGGCCAGGACGTACAAATCACGCACGGCCTGGCCGAGAGCCTGGCGCAGCTCGATGCGGAATCCGCCGAGTTCCGCAAGCAAGTAGCCGAGTTCCTGGACGGCCTGGTCAGCCACTACGTCTTCGACGACGGCAGTCTGGTCGTCGCTCACGCGGGCATGAAGGCAGAAATGCAGGGGCGTGGGTCGGGTAAGGTGCGCGACTTCGCTCTTTACGGCGAGACGACGGGCGAGACCGACGAGTTCGGACTGCCGATCCGCTACAACTGGGCCGCCGAGTACCGCGGCCGGGCGATGGTCGTATATGGCCATACCCCCGTCCCGGAGCCGGAGTGGCTCAATCGCACGATCAACATCGACACCGGCTGCGTCTTCGGCGGTCGGCTTACTGCACTGCGTTATCCGGAGCGGGAGCTTGTGTCGGCTCCAGCGAAGCGCGTCTACGCGGAGTCAAAGAAGCCGTTCGCGCCCGCGGGAGCATCGGATACTGCGGCAGCTCTCAGCGCCCAGCAGGCCTACGACGACGTGCTCGACATCGCCGATATGCTCGGCAAGCGCATCGTCTCTACGCGTTTGCAGGGCAGCGTGATCATCAGCGAGGAGCAGGGCGCTGCGGCGCTGGAGGTCATGAGCCGCTTCGCCGCCAACCCGAAGTGGCTCATTTACCTGCCGCCCACGATGTCTCCATGCGAGACAGCCCAGGACGTAGACTTGCTCGAGCATCCGCGCGAGGCGTTCGCCCATTACCGCAACCACGGCCAACCGCGCGTCGTATGCGAAGAGAAGCACATGGGCTCACGGGCCGTCGTTGTGCTGTGCCGGAACGAAGGTGTCGCTCGACGTCGCTTCGGCGTCGTGGATGACGGGCGGGGCATCGTCTACACGCGTACGGGCCGGCGATTCTTCGAGAACCGAGAGCAGGAGGCCGAATTGCTGGACCGCCTCTCGGCGGCGCTTGGCGCGTCCGGGTTCTGGGAGGAGCTGAAGACCGATTGGGCCACTCTCGACTGCGAGCTGATGCCGTGGTCGGCGAAAGCGAAGGCGCTGTTGCAGGACCAGTATGCCGCCGTGGGCGCCGCTGCGCGAAGTTCACTCGCCGAAGCCACTGCCGCAATTCAACATGCCGCCGATAATGGACGTGAGGTGCGCACACTCCTCGACCAGGTCCAGCAGCGGGCTGCGCTGATTGAGCAGTATGTGCGCGCCTACCAGCAGTACTGCTGGAGCGTTGAATCGGTCGCGGACCTGAAGCTCGCGCCGTTCCACGTTCTCGCGACCGAAGGCCAAGTTCACGTCGATCGCGACCACGTCTGGCACATGGACACGCTGGCGAAAGCCTGTGCCGCTGATCCGGGGGTCTTGCTCGCAACGCCGTACAAGATCGTCGACTTGACCGACGACGCCAGCCAGCGCGAGGGCATCGCGTGGTGGACGGAGCTTACCGCCCGTGGCGGCGAGGGTATGGTCGTGAAACCGTACGATTTCATCGCTCGTGGCCGGCGCGGAATGGTGCAGCCGGCGATCAAATGCCGTGGGCGGGAATATCTGCGCATCATCTACGGCCCCGAGTACACGCTGCCCGAGCACATCGAGCGACTCCGTACGCGCAGCCTGAACCGCAAGCGGGCTCTCGCCCTCCGCGAGTTCGCGCTGGGCATTGAGGCGCTCGAACGCTTTGTTCGCGGCGAGCCACTGCGGCGCACGCACGAATGCGTCTTCGGCGTGCTAGCCCTGGAGAGTGAGCCCGTCGACCCGCGATTGTGATCGCGCGCACAAAGCAACCATTCTGTTAACGCACCGCGTAAGTAACCAGTAGCGGGCCGCGCTGGTCCGCACCTGCCAGATGACGCGCCGGTCGCGAAGCGAAGGTCGTTGTGGGCATCGTCCGTCCCTGGAGATGCCGATGGCCACGCGCCGCGACCTGATTGATCCCACTGATCCGGCCCACCTTCACCCGGAGCATCGGAAACGCGAAGTTGCGTCGATTCTCGCGGCCGGCGTGGTCCGCATGCGCGTCCGTCGTTGTGCCGCATCGGCGGCGCGCCCCAGGTCCGCGTCCATGTCGCGGATTTCGCCGGAATCCGGCGAAATCCACCTTGAGCTTTCCCGCCGAAGTAGCCCTGATGGCCAGTGTGGTTAACGCCTTGCGAGAGCAAGGGTTACGGAGAGGACGCATGGCACTGAACTTCGGGAAAGAGCTCGCGGACCTGAAGCAGATGACCGTCCGCGAGCTGCGCGAGAAGTACGAGGCGGTCTTCGAGGAACCCACGCGGGCCGGCAACAAGGACTGGCTGTTCAAGCGGATCGCGTGGCGGATTCAGGCCCTCGCCGAGGGCGACCTGTCGGAGCGCGCCCGCCGACGGGCTGAGTTCCTGGCCCGCGACGCCGACCTGCGGACCACGGCTCCGCGTGAGCCGGCAGCGTCGGGCGGGAATCGGGCCGGTGGCGCGAAGGCCGCGCGCGCGGTCGCGGACGAGCGCGTTCCGCCGCCAGGGACCGTCCTGACGCGCGCCTATCGCGGCCAGGCGTACCACGTCGTCGTCCGCGACGACGGGTTCGAGTACGACGGCCAGGTCTTCCGCTCGCTGAGCGCGATCGCGAAACTCATCACCGGCTCGCACTGGAACGGGCTGCTCTTCTTCAAGATCGCCAAACCGAAGGCGGAAGTGACCGTCAACGGCGCGGGGCCAAAGAACGGCCAGGCCGCCGGCAACGGTAAGGCGGCGACCGGGCGGGCCAGGATCGTCGCCAAGCCAATGCGGCGTCGGGAGACCGTCAATGCGTAGGAAACGCCGCGAGCCCGAACCGCAGCCGAAGCAAATCCGCTGCGCGATCTACACGCGCAAGAGCACTGAGGAGGGACTTCAGCAGGATTTCAACACACTCGACGCGCAGCGCGACAGCGGCGAGAAGTACATCGCCAGCCAGGCGGGCGAGGGCTGGGTGTGCTTGCCCGATCACTACGACGACGGCGGCTTCACCGGCGGCAACATGGACCGGCCCGCCCTTCAGCGCCTGCTCGCCGACATCGACGCCGGGAAGATCGATTGCGTGGTCGTGTACAAGGTCGATCGCCTCAGCCGCTCGATTCTCGACTTCGCCAAGATCGTTGAGCGTTTCGAACAACACCACGTCTCGTTCGTCTCAGTCACGCAGCAGTTCAACACGACGCACTCTATGGGTAGGCTCACGCTGAACATCCTGCTGTCGTTCGCCCAGTTCGAGCGCGAGATCATCAGCGAGCGCACGCGCGACAAGATCGCCGCCGCGCGGCGCCGCGGGAAGTGGATGGGCGGCAAGCCGCTGCTCGGCTACGACCTGGTTGTGCTGCCCGGCGGCTCAAAACTGGCCGTCAACGATGACGAGGCGGCACGCGTGAGGGCGATCTTCGAGCTGTACCTGGACCACGAGCGTATCGCGCCGGTGCTGAAGGAGCTCGACCGCCGCGCCTGGCGAACGAAGCAGTGGACCACGCGCAAGGGCACGGCGGTCGGCGGAAAGCCGTTCGACAAGGTCACGCTGTTCCGGCTACTGACGAACCCCGCTTACCTCGGGAAGGTGCGGCACCGCGCGGACCTGTACGACGGCGAGCACGACGCGATCGTCGACGAGGCGATCTGGCGACGAGCACAGGCCCTGCTTCAGCGCAACGGCAGCACCGGCGGCGGGGTCGTGAAGAACAAGTACGGGGCGTTGCTGAAGGGATTGCTCCGGTGCGTGCCGTGCGATTGCGCGATGGTCCACTCGACTTCGTCGAAGGGGCCGAAGCGCTACCGGTACTACGTGTGCACAAAGGCCATGAAGCGCGGCTGGTACACGTGCCCGTCGAAGTCGGTGCCCGCCGGCGAGTTGGAGCGGTTCGTCGTGGACCAGATTCGCAGCATCGGGCGCGACCCGGGCGTGCTCGCCGAGACGATCCGCCAGGTGCGGGTGCAGAGCCAGAAGGCGATCGCGGACCTCGAACGTGAGCGGGGCACGCTTGAACGCGACATCGCGCGACAGAGTAAGGCGCTCAAGCAGCACCTGACGGCGCCCGGTTCCAACGGGTTAGACGTGGCGAGACAGCAGGACGAACTGCGCCGCCTGGAAACGCGGCTCACCGAAGTACGCGAGCGACACGTCGTGTTGACCCGCGAGCTGGTGGACGAACGCGAAGTCGTGCAGGCGCTTTCGCTGTTCGACCCGGTGTGGGAGTCGCTGACGCCGCGTGAGCAGGCACGGATCGTCCAACTGCTCGTCGAGCGCGTCGACTACGACGGCAAGACCGGCAGCGTGGCGGTGACGTTCCGGCCGACGGGCATCAAGGCGCTGGCCGAGAAGGCGGCGGAGGATGCGGCATGAGTGTGGTGGTTGCCGAAGGGCGCGAGGGGCGGATCACGACGCAGAGCACGATCCACTTCGCCCGGGCGCGCCGCGGGCGCAAGGAACTCCGTCGTGGCGAACCCCCGTCCGCCCCGCCGCCGCCGATGTTCGGCCGCGTACCGCGGATCGCCCGCTTGATGGCGCTGGCCCTGCGCTTCCAGCGGCTGATCGAATCTGGTGAGGTGCGCGATTACGCCGAACTGGCCCGGCTCGGCCACGTCACGCGTGCCCGGATGACGCAGATCATGAACCTGCTCAACCTCGCTCCCGACATCCAGGAGGACATTCTGTTCCTGCCGCCGCTCGAATTCGGCCGCGACCCGATCCGCGAACTGCAGCTCCGGCCGATCGCCGCGACGCCAGACTGGCGGAAGCAGCGACAGCTGTGGAAGCGCATGACATGCGACCGGGCGCCCAAGCCGGTCACCGTTCCCACTTCCGGCAGTACTTGAGGTTGTACTCCAGGATCTTCTGGTAGTACGCACCTGGATCTTCCTGCTTCTCCCGCAGCAGCCTCTCCACGCATTGGCACGCGTTGACCATGATCTTCTTCATCTCGTCGTCGGTGATGCGGCTCCGTTCGGGATTCTCCAGCAGTTCCGACGGGTTGCCCGCGTGCAGGTCCTCGATGGGACCGTTGCGGAAGGCATAGGCGACAATCGCGTTGGCCTCGTCGCGCAGGGTGAACCCGCCGGGAAAGTACTGGTCGACCGCCTTGTCGAACGCCTCGTGGCCATCACCCATCGGATCACCTCGACCTTCGTCGCTCGTCACCGTGATCCCATCTTATGCTCGCGAAGTGGAGACGCTCAGGAACGAGCTTTACGGGCTCAGCGGAAGCAGCGGCAGATCTGGCGACCGGCCCGCGCCGCCACCCCATCACCACGCATTAGTTATCGGTCCATCGACTACCATACCTTGGGGTGCTCGCCGGTATGGAATCAAGTTGTGCCATGTGCTATGCTTTCCGCCAGCGGTCAGTGTGCGGTGAATGTACGTCGAACGTGCCGGCCGCGGCGTGGGGCGAGTGGGCGGGCGGCGGAGACCGCGGGCGCGGGCACGTTCCGGAACGGAGGTGCTCTATTGGCCGAGACTCGCAGGCCAAGCGGTCCGGGTGACATCACCCGCGACTTCTGGGAAAACGAACTCGAACTCAGCATCCAAGAGTCCCTTCGTCATGCGGAAGACCCCGAAGAGCTGAGAGCGTGGGTGGACTGCCGAAACGGGCGCCAGCTTGACGTTCTCTGCCGAATCCTGAATCTCGCGGCGGCGCGAATCAAAGACAAAAGGGCGGCGTTGGCGAGCTGTGACGGCCAACTTGCCACCTTCTACCTGACGGATCAGTTCGCCCGGCACAAGGGCAAGTTCGCGATCGCCGATCTGGCCGTCGCCCGTCTCGACGCTGAAGTCGTCGCGCTTTGTCGCTTGAAGGACGAAGAAGAGTATGACACTCGGGCGCTACTTTACGCGCTGGTCGCCGCCGACCCTCAGCACCTTCGCACGGTCTTTCACCTCGACAAGATTCACAAGTCCGGTTTCGCGCGTATGGCGTTGAAGCAGAAGGTCCGTCAGCCGGAAGCCCCGTTCGAGAGGTTCCTGAAGCCCAAGCAGGCCGAGCAGATTCTCAGGGATTATGACCGGCAGAAGCGCGACCAGCGACAGAGCCAGCTGAAGAACATCGTCCGGCACCACCACCATCACCTCGTGTTCATCCGTCGGCCAGAGCGCCCGCAGTACATCTTGCGCGACGATCGAATCCAGCACGGGCATCGCGTGGAGTGGATCATCCTCGACTTCGCCGACAACGCCCGGCGCGTGAATATCTCGTCGGACAGTAACGAGGTCCCACTTCAGATCGCCAACGCGCTGGCTTCGGCGTACTTCGGCAAAGATGTCGCCTACGACAACGAGTGCCAGATCACGTACGAGAAGCAGATTCACATGCTGCTGAACCAGCTCAAGGCGGGCACTTGCGAAGGCCTGAGGCTAGTCGACTTGGACGTGCAGAATTCACCGTTGCACGGCGTGGATCTGCGGATCGGTCACGACGACGCGGACGTCGTCCAGCGAGCTGTCGCCGCGCTCGAGCGGGACAACAGCAGCCTGACCGCACACGTCGATCGGATCAACAAGGTCAAGCTGATCTACCTGAGCAAGCGGATCGACGTTCAGTTCGAGAAGCAGGACACTGGGCCCGACGAGTACATCGTGCGATACATGGACCACCGGTTGAATGCGACGCTGCGCAAGCGCTTCGAAGATTTCATGAGGGACACGCATGGCATCCCGGTCCTCTCGACCGAAAAACGCTTCGCGCGTCACTCATGAGCACGCGGCGGTGCTACTGGAGGATGGGGCACGCATCGAAGCGCCCGGCGACAGTCTGATTGCCGACGCCGAGCAGTTGCGCGACGCCGGGCTCATCGACTTCAGCGTTCGCGAGTACGTCAACTGCGTCGAACCGCGCGACCGCGATTTTCCGCCCCGAAATCGCCACTGCAAGGGTCGCATCCTGCTGCATGACGGACAGGACGAAGACGGTGACGAAATTCGCTGCCCGAAGTGCGAGCGGCCGGTCCGGCCATACGCGATCGGGAAACTGCGCCACCACTTACTTCAGGTGTCGGTCCGCCAAGCGGGCGTCCTTGCGTGGATTCGAGCACAACTCGAGGCGCTTTCGAACGACGTTCGCGACCTCGGTGACGGCGCGTTTCGGGTTGACGGGTTCGGCGATCTGGGTGTGGTCGTGTGCATCGCCGATGCGGATGTCCCCGCCGATGTCCGCTTCAACACGCAGAGCTACGCCGCCACAAACCCGGCCTGCTACATCACGATCCACCCGCGCCCGCCTGAGGGCCGATTCCTGAAGGGGGATTGGGTATGCCGCGTCGGCCTTGTTGACCTGATCACAGGCCGTGCGGACCTTCAGAAGACGCTGACCGATCTGGCAGACGCGCCACGTCCCGCGTGTGTCAGCAATGCGGACGTGCCGGTGTATGCGAAGGGGCATGTCCTCATCCAGCCGGAAGAAAAGCCCCACCCAGAGCGGGTGTTCTTCGTCGAGCTCAACGAGAAGCTCGTGCGTGTCAACGGCGAGATTGTCATCAATCCGCAAGCCGGTCCGCGCCTCGCTGTTTTCCGAGTCCTCTGGCAGCAGTTCCTGAAAGACCTCGCGAGTGGACTGGCGCCCGACCAGTTCCACCCGCTCAGCATGACGCGGCTGCTTGCTTTGATGAAGGAAGCGGGGCACGAGTACACGGATGAGACGAACCTGCGCAAGCTGATCAACAACCTGCAGACCGACATCGAGACTGCGGTGAAGCGGAAGATCGGCGTCCCGATCAGTCGCGAGGACATCGTCCAGACCTGTCGCATGACCGGTCAAGCCGACACTTCCGGTGGCTACCGGATCAACCCGTTTTCCGTCGCAATTCGCCCGCCCCAGGCGCGCTAGCGCCAAACTTGTCTCGGGAATCTGAGACTTCGCCACCGGACCCCGGCGGCCAACCCACGAACGCGGGTTTCAAGGCGCAACCTGTCTCGTCCGTCTGCGACCTGTCCTGCTAGGTCCGCGCCAATCATCGTCCAATGACTCCCGTGAAACGCGGCCGCCGAAGCGGCTGCAACCCCAGTTTTCATGGGAGATTCGTGATGAACAAACAGGGATTGTCAGAGCCGAATCAGTGGCTGATCAGGCAGTGCCAGCAGCTCAACTTCGGCCGGGTCACGTTCTACGTCCTGCGCGGCGAAGCCGATCTCGCTCGGCCATGGCGCACGCGGCGGACGGTGAAGCTCGCCAGCGGCGAGAACGGGCCGCGCACCGAGACGGAACTCGCCGACTTCGAGTTGTGCCATGAGCAGGCGGCGCTGCTCGACGCGCTCAGGTACATCCGGGACGGAGCGTGCGTGACGGTCGAGGTTCGGCACGGGTTGCCATTCCTCGTTGAGATCGAGCAGGACCACCAGGCAGCATAACCAGGACCAGCCAGTACACAGCGCAACCAGCCGGCCGCGAAGCGGAGGCGTTGCGGGTGTCGCGGAGAACCGCGAACTCGCAACGCCTCTTCTGTTGCCGGGCCAAGCAGCGGACTCCGTCGGCACCCGCAGGACCTCCTCGGCCGCGAGGAGACCCCAATGGGTACCAGCAAGCAGATCACACTTGATGAATACGCGACCACGCTCATTCGCGTGAAGGCCCGCCAGCTCATCGGCAAGTACGGCTTCACCAGGTCGGACCGCGAGGACCTCGAGCAGGAGTTGACGCTCGACCTGCTCATCCGCCTCGGTCGTTTCGATCAGAGCAAGGGCCAGCCTGCGACGTTCGTGCGCATGGTGGTCGACCGGCGCGTCGCGAGCCTGATCCGCGAGCGCAAGTCTCTTTCGCGCGACTATCGCCGGGCGCGCCACTCGCTTGACGAGCTCAGCGACGAGATTGGCGACGACAATCTCACCGAACCGGCCGTCGATGACCAGCACGAGCGCGATCTGGCAATCGACATGGCTGAGGCGCTGGACACGCTCTCGGATGTGCAGCGCTCGATCGCGGAGAGCCTGCGGGATGACCCGCTCACCGAAGTCGCGCGCGAGCACCACTGCAGCCGAGAGGCGATGCGCCGGCACGCGGAGCAGATCCGCCGGCATCTCGCGCGCCGCGGACTGGATCAGTACATCGCGGCCCACCAAACCGACGCGGCGCCGCGTAAGTAACCAATAGGCACCTGTGATGCCTGGAGGCGTTCCTGATGACCCGAGCCGTCTATCGCTTCACGTTCTCCAGGGCAGCCGACCTCGTCGAAGCCGAGGCGACGCTGCACCTGGCGCTGTATGCGAGCGAAGGGCTATTCGGCTCGGCGCGGGTGCGTCTCGAATTCGGATACCGGCTCGACGCGTCTCGCAATGCCATGCTGGTCGACGCGACGACCGAGGTCGGCTCGGTCGTCGCGCGCATCTTCACGGCGCTGTTGCTGCGCGAGATCGGCGAGGGGGCTTTCGAGGTACGCGTCGCCGAACCGCAGCCGCGGGACGTGACGGCGGAGAAGGCAGCGTGAGCGACCCGGCTGTGCCACTCATCCGCCTCGGCCAGGGCGAATACCGACGCGATCTGTTTCCGGAGGACCTGGGTATGTTCGGCAGCAATGGCAAGGTCTCGAAGCTCGACCTGCGATTCCTGGTGCGTGAACCGGCGGACGTTTATCACGCCAAAGCAAAGGACTTCCTGTCGGCACACGCGCTCGCCGAGTTCCGGCGCTGCCCGCTGCTCTACCACAAGAAGGAGCTGGGCTTGGTGCCGGAGCGCGACACGGCGGCGTACATCGTCGGTCGCGCCGCCCACGCCCTGATTCTGGAGGGCCGGCAGCGCTACGAGCGCGAGTACGCCATCGGCGGCCCGATCAACCCGAAGACCGGCCAGCCCTTCGGCTCGCAGACGAAGGCCTTCGCGGAGTGGGCCGAGCAACAGAGCAAGCCGGTGCTGAGCGACGTGCATGCCGCGCTGGTCGAACAGATGGCAGCCGCCGTTCGCGAGCACGCCCATGCCAGCGAACTGCTGACCGAGGGTGTCGCCGAGGGCGTGGTCCGCGGCCGGTATCACGACCACAACTGCCAAGCGCGGATCGACTGGGTCAACCCGGACGCCCACATCGGCGTCGTGGATCTCAAGACCGCCGACAGCCTGGACGCATTCGAGTTCGATCTGCGCGCTTACGGCTACGTGCATCAGCTGGCGTTCTATCGCGCGCTCGTCGCCGTGGGCTGCGGTCGCCGCCTCGCCGTCCACATTGTCGCGGTCGAGAAACGCGAGCCGTTTCGCTGCGGCGTCTGGCAGATCACGCCGCAGGTGCTCGACCAGGCGCAAGGCGAGAACGAGGAAGCGATGGCCGACATGCGGCGCTGCCGTGAGACCGGCGCGTGGTTCACGCGCTACGAGTCGCTGCGACTCGTCGAGCGGCTGTGAGGTGGGCGCCACGTGACGTGTGTTCCGATTCACTCGAACTGAACCTGCCGGGACCGTTCGCACGGACCCCGCGCCAGACACACAAGACCGACGTGAACGACGAAGGAGATCGATTCCATGAAGTTGCTTGAGCAGGTGCAACGTGGGCGTGTGGCGGCGCCACGCCGCACGACGATCTACGGGCCGCACGGCGTCGGCAAGTCGACCTTCGGCGCGATGGCCGAGGCGCCGATCTTCATCCAGACCGAGGACGGTCTGACCAACATCGACTGCGAGCGCCTACCGCTCGCGACGAAGTATGCCGACGTGATCGCGGCGCTGGGCGAGCTCTACACCGAGCCGCACGAGTACCGCACAGTGGTCGTCGATTCCGTTGATTGGCTCGAGCGGCTGATCTGGGCCGAGGTGTGCCAGAAGCGCGGCGTCGAGTCCATCGAAGACATCGGCTACGGCAAGGGCTACGTGTTCGCGCTGACGAACTGGCGCGAGGTCTTGTCTGGCCTCGACGCGCTGCGCAACGAGCGCGGCATGCACATCATCCTGATCGCCCACGCGCAGATCGAGAAGTTCGCCAACCCCGAAACGGACACGTACGACCGCTACTCGCCGCGCTTGCAGAAGCTGGCGTCGGCGCTCGTGCAGGAGTGGTGCGACGACGTGCTGTTCGCGACGTACCGCATCCACACGAAGACCACCAACGAGGGCTTCGACCGCAAGCGCGTACAGGGCATCGGCACCGGCGAGCGGATCATCCGCACCACCGAGCGCCCGGCGCACGTGGCGAAGAACCGCCTCGGCCTGCCCGAAGAATTCTCGCTGGACTACCGCATCTACGCCGCGTTCTGCCGCGGCGAGCACCCGCTGATCGAGACCCCGGAACCCGTTGAGCAAGGAGTGTAGGACACATGGCCAACCTCACAGGATTCGATGCGCGCCAAGTGGACCCTGCCGTCGGATTCGATCCGATTCCCGCCGGCAAGTACCTGGTGATCATCTCGGAGTCGGAGTTCAAGCCGACCAAGAATGGCGTCGGGCAGTACCTGCAGCTCACTTTCCAGGTGTTGGAGGGCGAGCACAAGGGGCGGCTGCTGTGGGCGCGGTTGAACCTCGACAACCCGAACGAGACGACGGTGAAGATCGCGCGGGCCGAGCTGTCGGCCATCTGCCGCGCCGTGGGTGTGATGGCGCCGAAGGACTCGGTCGAGCTGCACAACCTGCCGCTGGTCATCAAGGTCGGCCACAAGAAACGCGACGACACCGGCGATCTGACCAACGTCATCAAGGGCTACGAGAAGAAAGGCGCTGCGGCGCAGCCGGCGCCGGCGGCGGCCGGGAACGGCAAGGCGCCGTGGCAGCGCTGACGCAGGTGCTCGAGCTGCCGTACCCGCCGTCGGTGAACCACTACTGGCGGCGGGTCGGCTTCCGCACGCTGATCAGCCGCGGGGGCAGGCGCTATCGCAGGGATGTGGTGGCGCTCCTCGCGGCTGGGCGTGCGGCGCCGCTGCACGGCCGGCTCGAGCTGGTTGTGCATGTGTTCCCGCCCGACGGCCGGCGGCGCGACTTGGACAACCTGCAAAAGGCGCTGTGCGACGCGCTCCAGCATGCCGGCGTGTACGCGGACGACAGTCAGATCGACCGGCTCGACGTGCATCGCGGGCCGGTCGTGCCGGGCGGCAAGGTCGTGGTGCAGATCACGGAGAGGACATGCGGCAGGTCGGCGGACAGCCCGCGTTGCTCGAAGCCGAGCTGATCGGCGCCGCGCTGCGCTACACCGCGGTTGCGGACTGGTTCGAGTCGCTGCCGGCTGCGCGCGCATCGCAGAACGGCGAAGCAGACGCAATGGAGGCGTTCAACCGCGTCGAGGACGAGCTGCGGACCGCCGGCCGCCGACTGCTGCGCCACCACGGGCACCGCGAGCTCGTGCTCAAGCAGGCTCTGAACGGGATGGCGACGAGATGATCTTGCGGCCCTATCAGCGCGAGGCGGTTGACGCGGTGTACGAGTTTCTGCGTACACGCGACGACAACCCCTGCGTCGTCATCCCCACCGCCGGCGGCAAGACGCCGGTGATGGCGACCATCTGCCGCGACGCCGTGCAGGTGTGGAACGGCCGCGTGCTGATCCTCGCCCACGTGCGCGAGCTGCTCGAGCAGGCGGCCGAGAAGCTGCAACTCGTTGCGCCGGACCTGCCCGTGGGCGTCTACTCCGCCGGATTGAAGCGCCGCGACCTCGGCTACGCCGTCACCATCGCCGGCATCCAGTCGGTCTACCAGCGAGCCTGCGACGTCGGCGCCGTCGATCTGGTGATCGTCGATGAGGCGCACCTCATTCCGCCCGACGGCGAGGGCATGTACCGCACGTTCCTGGCGGAGATGCAGCAGATCAACCCGCTGGCGCGCGTGATCGGCCTGACGGCTACGCCGTTCCGCATGAAGTCGGGCACGATCTGTTCGCCTGACAACATCCTCAATGCGGTGTGCTTCGAGGTCGGCGTACGCGAGCTGATCGTCCAAGGCTACCTCTGTCCGCTGCGCACTAAGGCCGGCTTGCAGCGTCCTGATTATGACCAGCTCCACGTCCGCGGCGGTGAGTACGTCGCCGGCGAGGTCGAGGACCTGATGGATGCCGAGAACCTGGTCCTCTCGGCCTGCCGCGAGATCATCGAGCACACACAGGATCGCAAAAGCGTGCTCATCTTCGCGTCCGGCGTGCGGCACGGCGAACACATCTGTCGCGTGCTCGGCGAGCGGCACAAGGTCGAGTGCGGGTTCGTCTGCGGCGAGACCCTGCCGTTCCAGCGCGACGAGGCGCTGCGCCGTTTTCGCGCGGGCGAGTTGAAGTTCCTCTGCAACGTAAATGTCCTCACGACCGGGTTCGACGCGCCGAACATCGACTGCGTCGCGCTGGTGCGGCCGACGCTTTCGCCCGGGCTCTACTACCAGATGGTCGGGAGAGGCTTCCGACTCCACCCGGGCAAGGCCGACTGCCTCGTGCTGGACTTCGGCGGCAATGTGCTGCGCCACGGGCCGGTCGACGCGATCCGCCTGGCCGACACCGAGTCCAACGGCAACGGTGAAGCACCGGCCAAGGAATGTCCGGCGTGCCACGCGCTGATCGCCGCGGGTTATGCGAACTGCCCCGAGTGCGGCCACGAGTTCCCCGAGCGCCAGCGCAGCAAGCACGAAGCGACGGCCGGCACCGAGGCCATCCTGTCGGATCAGGTCACGCGCACCGAGCACGAGGTCAGCGAGGTCTTCTACGCCGTCCACACGAAACGCGACGCCCCGCCCGACGCGCCGCGCACGATGCGCGTCGACTACAAGATCGGGTTCCAGACTTACGCCTCTGAGTGGGTCTGCTTCGAGCATCAGGGCTTCCCGCGCCAGAAGGCGGAGATCTGGTGGCGCGCACGCTCAGACGACCCGGTACCCGACACCGCCGAGCAGGCCGTTGAGCGTGCCGAGGCCGGCGCGCTGGCGCCGACCGTCGCGATCACCGTCGAGCGCCGCGAAGGCGACCGTTTCGACCGCGTCGTCGCGTATCGGCTCGGCGACAAGCCGGCAGTCGCGGACACCCCGCCCGAGCTGGCGTGCCCCGCATGCGGCAAGTCGGATCGCACGCTCCAGCCTGGCAAGAGCCCGCACGCCGGGCAGGAGCTCTGCGCTTGGTGCGGCCGCTGGCTGCGCTGGGTGCCGCGGGATGAGTACGAAGAGCGGATGCTCGCGGAGGTGCCGTTCTGATGCCGGCCGCCGCGCGGATCATCGTCGATCCCGAGCTGCGCGAGCTCGTCCCGCCGCTGGCGGACGACGAGCGCGAGATGCTCGAGGCGAACATCCTGCGCGACGGCTGCCGCGATCCGCTGGTCGTGTGGCGCGGCCACGACATCCTGCTCGACGGGCACCATCGCCACGAGATCTGCCAGCGGCACGGCATCGAATTCACCGTCACTGACGTCGCGCTGGCCGACCGTGATTCGGCGGCGGACTGGATCGACGCCAACCAGCTCGGGCGGCGGAACCTGACGCCGGACCAGGCGGCACTGCTGCGCGGCCGCCGGTACAACCGGCTGAAGAAGGCGCGGGGCGCGCCGCCGGGCAACAAGTACGCCGCAAGACAAAGTGGACAAAATGTCCACTCAGTCAAGACCGCGCAGCGCCTGGCCCGCGAGCACGACGTCGACGAGAAGACCATCCGCCGCGATGGGCAGTTCGCTGACGCGGTCGAGAAGACCAGGGCGCTCGATCCCAATGTCGAGCACAAGGTCGTCAGTGGCAAGGGCCCACCCAAGGCAGCCGTTATCAAGGCTGCCGAGCTGCTCGAACGGCATCCCGACAAGGCGCGTGAGGTCCTGGACGGCAAGCGGACCACCGCGCACGTCGTGCGTGAACTGCGCCGCGAAGAGACAGCCACACGCCTGAGCCAACTCGCCGCGCGCGAGGCGCAGGCACCCACCGGCCTGTACGACGTGGTCGTCATCGACCCGCCCTGGCCGATGCGGAAGATCGAGCGCGACTGCCGACCGAACCAGACCGATCTCGACTACCCGACGATGACGGAGGAACAACTCGCGGCGCTGACGATTCCGGCGGCGGACGACTGCCACGTGTGGCTGTGGACCACGCAGCGTTTTCTGCCGCTCGCGCTGCTGCTGCTCGAGCGCTGGGGCCTGAAGTACGCCTGCACGTTCGTCTGGCACAAGCCGGGCGGCTTCCAGCCGGTGGGGCTGCCGCAGTTCAACTGCGAATTCGCGCTGTACGCACGGCGCGGCACCCCCGAGTTCATCGACACGAAGGCGTTTCGAACGTGCTTCGAAGCGCCGCGCGGCCGGCACAGCGAGAAACCCGACGCCTTCTACGAGATGGTGCGGCGCGTGACCGCGGGGCGCCGTCTGGACATGTTCAACCGCCGGCGGATCGATGGCTTCGTCGGCTGGGGCAAGGAGGCCCGATGAACGGTTGGCAGGACGACAAACGCTGGTCCGATCGGTTCATCCCGCAGATTCGCGAACTCGTGGCGCGGCATCTGATCCTCGAAGCGCCGCTGGAGGAGGACCAGCAGCACAACACGGACCTGATCGTCCTGCGATCGTCAGCGGTGCGGATCGCATGCCGGGTGCGGCGGGCGCAGTACGCCGAGCGCTACGGCGACGAGTTCACCATCCGCACGCGGCGTCTGTACGGCAGCAAGACCGAGCTGGCGAAGATCCTCGAAGGCTGGGGCGACGCCCTCTTCTACGGCTTTGGCGACGACGCCGGCATTCACCGCTGGCTGCTCGGCGATCTCAACGTGTTCCGCAGCTGGTACAGCGCTGAACTGCGGCGGCTCCCCGAAGGCTGCCCGCCCGGACTGGAGCAGACCAACGGCGACCACAGCTCGCAGTTCATGGGGTTCCCGGTTCATTGGCTGCCGCCCGAGTTTGTCATCGCGAGGTCGTAGATGGGCAACGCCGCGCCGCGAGACACGATCCGCCGCTTCCTCGAGCTGCTGTTCGAGCCCGGGGACGTGTTCGAGGTGCGCGCCCCCGGCTGCCGCGACCGGCCGGACGCGAAGTACGCCTACACGTGCTCGGGCTACTTCACGTTCGACACCCTCGACCGGGCCGCCGACGAGATCGCGGCGCTGGACCGCTCCGCCGTTGCGCCGGGCATCTACGTCACGCTGAATCCGGTCGCGCCGGCGCTGCTGGCGCGGTCGGCGAACCGGATCAAGCCACGCGCCCGCGAAACCACGCAGGACAAGGACGTTGTTCGCCGGCGGTGGCTGCTGATCGACATCGACCCCGTCCGCCCAGCTGGCGTGAGTTCGACCGATACGGAATTGGCGCTGGCAACCGAGCGGGCCCGCGCTGTCGCGGATCACCTGACCGATTCTGGTTGGCCAGCGCCGATCGTGGTGATGTCCGGCAACGGGTATCACCTGCTCTACCGGCTCGACCTGCCTGCAGACGACGGTGGACTGGTCAAACGCGTCCTGGAAGCGATCGCGCACCGCTTCGATGACGGTACCGTCGCCGTTGACCGTTCCGTGCATAATCCAGCGCGGATCGTCAAGGTCGTCGGCACGGTCAGCCGCAAGGGCGACGAGCTGCGTGGTGTGGCCGGCGTCGCCGACCGTCTGCACCGGCGCGCGGAACTGGTCGATGTGCCTGACCCGATCGCCCCGGTCGCGGGCGAGCTGCTCGAACAACTCGCCGGCGTCCACGCGACGCCGATCGCCTCTGCTGCCGAGCCAGTCTACGCCGCGTCGGGGGAGCGGATCGACTGCACGCCCGCAGGTGTGCGGGCCTGGCTCGGTGCCCACGGCGTCCCGGTCAAGGGCGAACGCCGCAACGGCGACAAGACCCTGCTGCTGCTCGAACACTGCCCGATCAACCCCAAGATCGTGTCCACCGGCGGTTCGGACATCGCCGTTCTGGTGGGCGACGATGGCAAGCTGGCATACTGCAACAAGCACAACCGTGGCCAGCAGTACACGTGGCACGACCTGCGGCGTACGGTCGAACCAGGCTGGGAACCGCC
Source organism: Phycisphaerae bacterium (assembly GCA_039961675.1). Taxonomy (GTDB): domain Bacteria; phylum Planctomycetota; class Phycisphaerae; order UBA1845; family Fen-1342; genus JABRWC01. Next base: position 9,444 of record JABRWC010000098.1, on the reverse strand, counting down.
GCCGGGCGACGTCGGCGACGTAGACTTGTCGGCGTTCACCCGCGACCGTCGTGCCGTGGCCGCACCGAAGACGGCCCCGCCACTCCCCGATCCCGGCCCGCTGCCGGACGAACTCTTGCACGTCCCGGGCTTCGTCGGCGAGGTCATGGACTACTGCCTGGCCACGGCGCCGTACCCGAACCCGGTGATGGCGTTCTGCGGGGCGCTGGCGCTGCAGGCGTTCCTGGCCGGCCGGCGCGTCCGCGACGCGGGTGACAACCGGACCAACATCTACTTGCTCGGCCTGGCACATTCGGCCGCCGGCAAGGATTGGCCGCGCAAGGTCAACACGCGGATCGTGCACGAGGTCGGCCTGGCCGAGTGCCTCGGCGACCGCTTCGCCTCGGGTGAGGGCGTCCAGGACGCCCTGTTCCTGAACCCGTGCATGCTGTTCCAGACCGACGAGATCGACGGCATGCTGCAGTCGATCAACAAGGCGAAGGATGCGCGGCACGAGAACGTCATGGGCACGTTGCTCACGATGTACTCGGCGTCGAACAGCGTCTTTCCCATGCGACGCAAAGCCGGCAAGGCCGCGCCGGGCGTGATCGATCAGCCCAACCTCGTCATCTTCGGCACGGCGATCCCGAACCACTACTACGAGGCCCTCTCCGAGCGGATGCTCACCAACGGGTTCTTTGCCCGCATGGTCATCCTCGAGTCCGGGCCGCGCTGCAAAGGGCAGGAGCCGCGGATCGTCGACCTGCCCGAGCGCGTCATCGACACGGCCCGCTGGTGGGCCGACTACCGACCGGGGCGGGGCAACCTCCAGGAATGGCATCCCGTCCCGGCCGTCATCGAAGCGACCGAGGAGGCGTTGGGCCTGCTCGTCGAGACACGTGCGGAAGCCGAGACCGAGTACGCACGCGCCGAGGCGGCAAGCGATCCGGTCGGCACCACGGTCTGGGGCCGTGTCAGCGAGCAAACCCGGAAGCTGGCGCTGTTGCACGCGGTCAGCGGGGACTATCGGTCGCCTTGCATCGACGTGGTTGCGGTCCGTTGGGCTTCGCGGTTCGTGCTGCATCAGACCCGCCGCATGCTCTACATGGCATCCGGCCACGTGGCCGAAAACCCGTTCCACGCCGAATGCTTGAAGCTCATGGAGAAGCTGCGGAACGCACCGGGCCACGAATTGCCCCACAGCGTGCTGCTCAAGCGGATGAAGTTGGACGCCAAGACGTTCGGCACGCTCATCGAAACGCTGGCACAGCAAGGTGACATCGATGTCGTGACCACCCCACGGCCGGGGTGGCATGTGCGATCGTACCGGCTGGCGGGGGTGAACCCTCAGAGTGAAACACCGGCGGAGGTTGAAACTTGAACGACCGTCATCGGCTCATGATTCGCCAAGCCTCACCCGAGATTCACCCCCGCGGGGCGAAACATGGGAAGTGCGCAAATGGCAGGAATATAGGGAGAAAGAAAGACTCTCTCTCTATGTTTCACCCTTTCACGCGATCCCCCTCACGCGCTGCCCGGACGCGTCGCGGCGCGCGTGTACGCGAGGGGAGGGGTGAAAGGGTGAAACATGGTTCCCCCCTGGCCGAATCGGTCCGGAGGGGTCGCGGGAACAGCTCGCAATCCCGACAGAGTTTGTTGCGGCTGTCCGGGCGCCCGATGGGCGCCAACGGGGCCGCCCTGGGCGAGCCGGGCGCGCGGGCTGGTAGGTCCGTACCACTTGGCGGCCCCGCGACGCCCTGGAGCCAAACGTCGCGGCGTGGGGGCCGCCCGGGCGGCGGAGGTTCCGCCCTCAACGCGAGACAAGGAGGTCTGAACGATGCTGAACGTTGAGTACCGGCCGCCGGCCGAGATCAAACCCTACGACAAGAACCCCCGCATCAACGACGCCGCGGTCGACGCCGTCGCCGAGTCGATCCGGCGGTTCGGATTCCGCCAGCCGATCGTCGTGGACGAGGCGGGCGTCATCGTCTGCGGGCACACCCGCTGGAAGGCGGCGCAGAAGCTCGGGCTCGCTGAGGTGCCGGTGCATGTCGCGCGCGACCTGACGCCCGAACAGATTCGCGCGTACCGAATCGCCGACAACAAGACCGCCGAGCTCGCGGAGTGGAACCTGGACCTGCTGCCGATCGAGCTGGCTGAGCTGAAGGACGCCGGCATTGACTGGTCGCTGCTCGGTTTCGATCAGGACGAGCTGGCGAAGCTCATGGATGCGGCCAACGGCGTGAAGGAGGGCCTGACCGATCCCGACGAGGTGCCGGAGCCGCCGGACGAGGCGATCACGCAGCGCGGCGACTTGTGGATACTGCGGAACGCGGACGGCGTCGAGCACCGACTGCTCTGCGGCGACAGCGCGTCGGCGGCGGATGTGGACGTGCTGCTCGCCGTCGCCCCGGCGAAAGCGCTCGAGCTGCCGGCCGGCACGGAGGTTAACCCGAAGCTGCTCCCGGTTCACCTCGTAAATACAGATCCGCCCTACAACGTCCGCGTGGAGCCGCGCAGCAACAACGCCATCGCGGCGGGGCTGTCATCGTTCCAGGCAAGCGATGCCGCGCGGCGCGATGGGCACATGACGCATCACCAGGGCTTCGATCTGGCACGGCGGCCCGAGGTGGCCAAGGCCACGCACAAGAAGCTTCGCCCGAAGGACCGGCCGCTGGCGAACGACTTCGTGTCCGATGAGGAGTTCAATCGGCTGCTGCATGCCTGGTTCGGCAGCATCGCTCGTGTGCTGTTGCCCGGGCGCGCCTTGTATTGCTGGGGCGGCTATGCGAACTGCGCGAACTACCCACCGGTGCTGAAGGCCTGCGGGCTGTATTTCTCGCAGGCGATCATCTGGGTGAAGGAGCATCCCGTCCTCACGCGCAAAGATTTCATGGGCAACCATGAATGGTGTTTCTACTGCTGGCGCGAAGGCGCGGCGCACGTCTATCTCGGACCGAACAACGCGACCGATGTGTGGTCCGTCAAGAAGGTCAATCCGCAGAGCATGGTGCATTTGACGGAGAAGCCGGTCGAATTGGCGGTGCGCGCCATGCAGTACTCATCGCGCGCCGGCGAGAACGTCCTTGACCTGTTTGGCGGCAGCGGGTCGACGCTGATCGCGGCCGAGCAGACGGGCCGACGCGCGTTCCTGATGGAGCTCGACTCGCTCTACTGCGACGTCATCGTCCAAAGGTGGGAGAAGTTCACGGGGCGCAAGGCGGAGCGCGTTCGCGCTGATGGACGGGATTCTCAGACCGAAGAGGAAGCCCCGGTCGTTGCCGAGGCTTCGGGCGAGGGTGCGTGATGCGGTCAACCGTTCTCGGCCAGGGCGTGGTACTCGGTCATGGCGTCCAGGTAGACGCTCGTCGTCGCGGCGTGATTCCGCCGGTAGCGGACGTCGAGGATGCTCCGCTCGCGCAGAAACGCCAACGCGACCGCGACGTTGGTGAAGGTGACGTCACGGCCCGCAGTGCGTTCGTACTCGAGCAGCGACTCCAGCGTGAACCCCTGCTCGCCGAGCTCCTCGGCCGCATGGGCGATCTGCTCGAACGCCGCCCGCGGGCAGCGGTGCTCGTACGGCTGCCCGCGGGCGGGGACGACCTGGCGGACCAGGTGGTCGTCGAGGACCTCGAACGTCTCGTCACGTTCGCGCGGCGTGGTCACGGGTTACGCCTCCACCATCGCGGTGCTGGCGAACTGCCCGCGTTCGACCTTACGGAAGCGGGCCGCGTCGCCCTTGGTGCCGATTTCGCGGAGGATCGCGGCGTACAGCGTGGCCTCGGGCGTCTTGCCGTTCGGGCTCGACCACAGTCCCTGCTCGGCCATTGCCTCGATCATCTCCTTGGCCCGCATCGGCAGGCCGGCGTCGGCGAGGACCTGGGCCGCGGCGTCGAGCGCGCTGACGCGCTTGGCCTTCGGTTCGGCGGCAAGCTTGCGCGTGCGGGTCTTCTTCGCGGGCACCGGCTGGCCAGTGATGACCTCGACGGTCGGGTTGACCTCGGGCTCCGCGGCCTCTGCCCGGGCGGCGGCGATGCCCTGATCGGCGGGCGTGACTTCCGCGGCGGCCCTCTTCGACCGCCGGTTCGCTGGCTCCTCGTCGCCGACCGCCCGCCGCAGGCGCTGGGCGCTCTTGATGCGGATGCGCTTGCCCGTGGCGGTGTTGGTCGCGTTCCACCCTCCATGCGTGTTGGTGCTGTCGATCCGCACCGTCACGACGCGGTCGCTCACTTTTGCGCTGTAGGTGTGCCCGATCTTGATCTCGTCCTTCTTCATGGCCGTCTCCTTCTGTGGTTGGCCTCGTCAGGCCCGGGTCTCCAGCGCCCGGGCGACCCGCCGCGACGGGTTTCGGCGGCTTCAGGCGAGCAGGTCGTCGTACGCCTCGAGCTTGGTCAGCGCGGCCTGGACGTCGTCCCACAGGCTGGTGCGAAGCCAGACCAGCGCCATGTGCGCGTCCTTCGTGGTCTCGGCGATCGCGACCCGCTCGATGGCCTCGCTGAGCTTGTCGCGGAGCCAGGACATGTCCTCGTGGGCCTTCAGGGCGATGTACGCGGCCTTGACCGCCAGGTCGGCCTTGCGGCCGTCGTCGGTCGCATCGCCGATGTTGCCGGCCCGGTGGGCGGCGATGCGGTTGGCGAGTGCTCGCTCGACGATCGGCAGCGTCTTCTCGTTCTTCTTCGCTGGCATGATGTTTTCCTCCGCTTAGTTGACGGGGACCGTGATGATGCGGTGCGTGCCGTCCAGCATCTCGTGATCGCACAGGTACGCGAACTCGACGCCCGCGGCGGCCAGGCGGTCAATCTCAGTCTGCTCGGCGACGTAGTTCTTGCCGCCAAGCAGGATCGCTTCGCCCTTGCCGCTCGCGTACGTCCACTGGATGGCCTCGTGGGCCGTCGGGAACTCGATCGCTTTGAATTCGATGCTCATCGCTGCTCCTCCGCGTTAGTTGCCAAACACGTGCTCGGCCAACCCAGCCGCCAGCAGGTCGACGATCGTCGCGGCCAGCGGCGTGGTCGGGCGGATGTCCCAGCCGCGGTCGAAATTCGCGGCGGTCGTCTGCGTATCGAGGTGCTTGAGCCAGAGCTTCGAGATGCGGCTGTCGCCCAGCTCGAACGACTCGCACTCGGCGTGCTCGGGGAAGACCAGGGCGTCGAAGCGGTGCCCGGCGATCGTGCCGACCACCCAGGACCCGCCGCAACTCGTGCGGCGCTGGACCTTCGTGATCCGCAGCGTTTCCAGGATCTCGCTGGCGTCCGGCGTCTGGTTCATGTGGTTCGTCGTCATCGGCGTTGCTCCTTCGCGTTGCGACAGTCACATCAGTTCGCTGCTTTTCGCCGGGAATCCACTTGCGGGGCCGGAATTCTGCGATTTCTCAGCGGAATCTGCGGCCGGTCCGAGTGCGCTCTCGGGCGCGGCGGGAACCCGCCTTTCGCCCGCGCTGAGCATGGCGACCAGCGCGTCCAACCCGGCGCCGCGGTCGTGGGCGCCGTCCTGGTAGCCCTGCACGTACGCCTGCAGCAGCGCGCGGCGGACTTGCGGCCCGTAGACCTCGTGGAAGTCGAGCCGGTCCAGGCCGCGGCACTCGAGCGTCTCGATCCCCAGGCGGCCTTGGGCGATACCGGCCAGCAGTGCCTCAATGCGGGCGGGCGTGGTCGTCTGTGTCTTGCGCTTCGACATGGTCGTGGCTCCGTTGGGTGCGCGCTGTGCTCACCAGCCTTCGATCTCCCGGATCACCGGGCCGGTGAGCAGCGGAATGGCTCGGCCGTCGGGCGTGATGGCGTACAGGCTGGCGCCCGTGCGAGCCGCCGCCCGCCAGGCGGCGTTAAACGCGGTGCTGTGGCTGCGGAAGGTCCGCGTGTCGCCCGTGATGCGGTAGCCGCCGTCGATCTTCCGGATGCTGATCCGTGTGGTCCGCTTCGTCGTGTTGCGCTTCGTGGTCATCGGAATTGCTCCTCGCGTGGGTTTGGAGGATTACGCCGGCGTGGGGACGAACAACTCGCCGACCTCCCAGATCTCGCGGCCGTAGGCGGTGTCGACCAGGTACGACCAGGCGTCGACGCCGTTACGGCGGAAGGTGCAGACTCGGACGATTCGGCCGGGCTCGCCGTCTTCGCGGCTGACCACCAGGGTCCCGGGCGTCAGGCGGCGGTTCGTTTTCGTGGTCGCGTTCATCGTCGTTGCTCCTCGTGGTACGCGGCGTGCGTACAGACACATGAAGCCATGGGTTCGGCCCGGAATCCACTCGCTCCGCCAGAATTCCGAGACATTCTTGCAGTTCTTGCCGGCAGGTCCGAGTCGGCCGCCAACATGGCCCTGAGAGCGCTCTCGGGCGCGCCCGGGTGGCCAGGACCCTCTATTGGTTACGTACGCGGCCACGGGGCGGCCCGGTGGCGGCGTGGGGCGTACCCGGGCGGCCTCGTGGCGGCGGCGGGCGTAGCTGGGCAGCAGGTGGGCCGGGTCCTACAGGAGGCGACGTGATGGCGGACGAGGCTCCGAAGCTGAACCCGACGGCGCTGCCGCTGGCGGACGCGGCCCGGCTGCTGTCCGCCGTGGGCGGTCAGGTCGTGGCGGTCGAAATGCTGCAGGCCGACGTCACGGCCGGCGCGCCGACCAACGACGACGACACGCTGAACGTCGCGCACTACGCCGCGTGGCTGGTGAAGGAGATGGCCGCTCGTGCCGATTGACCCGCGCAAGCTGAAGCCGACCGAGCTCGTGCGGCTGCTTAACAGCACGCCGCTGGGTGAGGTCATCTCCGAGCGGCAGCTGCACCGCCACCGCTCGCGTGCGGGGTTCCGCATCGGCGACGGGCGGACGGTGGATCTCCTGCGCTACGTGGCGTGGCTGGTCATCGAGCGGCACCGGCCGAAGCCCGAGCCCGCCGGCCTGACCGGGTACGACGCCCACAAGGAGCGGGCCGCCCAGCGCAACCGCGAGATGGCGCTACTCGGCCGCGACATCGCCACCGGCGAGTGGGTGCATCCGCCGCGGAACGCCGAGCAGCGGCAGCGGTCCGAACGCGACTTCCGGTTCTTCTGCGAGGCGTACTTCCCGCAGACGTTCCACCTGCCGTGGTCGCCGGACCATTTGAAGGTGATCGCCAAGATCGAGCAGGCGGTGCTCGAAGGCGGGCTGTTCGCGATGGCGATGCCGCGCGGCAGCGGGAAGACCAGCCTGTGCGAGGTCGCGTGCCTGTGGGCGCTGGTATACGGGCACCGGGAGTTCGTCGCGCTGATCGGCAGCGACGAGGAGCACGCGGCCAGCATGCTCGACAGCATCAAGGTCGAACTGGAGACCAACGACCTGCTCGAGGACGACTTCTCCGAAGTGGTCGGGCCCGTCCGCGCGCTGGAGGGCATTCATCAACGCGCTGCGGGCCAGCTCTACCAGGGCAAGCAGACGCACGTCGGTTGGACGGCGCGCGAGATCGTGCTGCCGACATTGCCGCCGCTGGAGTGGCTGGGGAACCACTCGCCGAAGTCCAACGGTGCCATTATCAAGGTCGCCGGCATCACCGGCCGCATCCGTGGCATGAAGCACAAGCGCGCGGACGGCTCGTCGGTGCGCCCGGCGCTCGTGTTGATCGACGATCCACAGACCGACGAGTCGGCACGTTCACCGTCACAGTGCATGACGCGCGAGCGCATCCTGGCCGGTGCGATTCTGGGGCTAGCAGGCCCGGGGCGGAAGATCGCCGGGCTGATGACGCTGACGGTGGTCCGCCCGGACGACTTGGCCGACCGCATCCTCGATCGTGAGAAGCACCCGCAGTGGCAGGGCGAGCGAACCAAGATGGTCTACGCCTGGCCCAGCAACGACACGCTGTGGACCCGTTACGCCGAGCTGTGGCGGCTCGGCATGCAGGCCGACCGCGGGATCGCGGACGCGACGGAGTTCTACCGTGCCAACCGCGCGGCAATGGACGCCGGCGCGGTGATTGCTTGGCCCGAGCGACACCATCCGGACGAATTGTCGGCGATCCAGCACGCCATGAACCTCAAGCTCGACCGGGGGGAAGCGGCGTTCTGGGCGGAATACCAGAACGAGCCGCTGCCCGAGGAGCAGGTCGATGACGAATTGCTGACGGTCGACCAGATCCTAGCGAAGCTCAACGGTCAGCGCCGCGGCGAGGTGCCGCTCGCGGCCACGCACGTGACGATGTTCGTCGACGTCCAGGCGAAGGCGCTGTTCTGGCTCGTCGCTGCGTGGGAGAACGACTTCAGCGGCTACGTCCTCGACTACGGGACGGAGCCGGATCAGAAGGCCGAGTACTTCACGCTGCGTGACATTCGGCGCACGCTGGGAGCCGCTGCACCGCGGGCCGGGATCGAGGGGGCGATCTACGCGGGACTGGAGCGGTTGACGGAGCGCACGCTCGGGCGCGAGTGGCAGCGCGACGACGGGGCGCAGGTGCGGATCGACCGCTGTCTGATCGACGCGAACTGGGGCCAGTCGTCGGACGTCGTGTACCAGTTCTGCCGGCAGAGCAAGTTTGCCGGCGTGGTGTTGCCCAGTCACGGCCGGTACGTCGGCGCGTCGTCCATTCCGTTCAGCGAGTACAAGCGCAAGCGCGGGGATCGCGTGGGGCTGAACTGGCGCATCCCGGTGATCACCGGCCGGCGCACCGTCCGCCACGTCGTGTTCGACACGAACTACTGGAAGTCGTTCATCCAGGCTCGCCTCGCCGTGCCGATGGGCGATCCGGGTTGTCTGTCGCTCTCCGGTCGGCAGCCGGAGCGTCACCGCCTGCTCGCTGACCACCTGACCAGCGAGTACCGCGTCAAGACCGAGGGCCGCGGCCGCACAGTGGACGAGTGGAAGCTCCGCGTCGACGGCCTCGACAACCACTGGCTGGACTGCCTGGTCGGGTGTGCGGTCGCCGCGTCGATGGGCGGCGCTGCGCCGCCGGGGCTGGTCGGCGATGCTCCCCGGCCGCGGCCGACGGTGCGCCTCTCGGAATTGCAGGGGGGCCGGCGATGAACACGGTGCAGCCGGCGCGGAAGCCGGACGAGCCACGCGGCCTGATCTGCCCGCGGTGCGGCTGCCGGCACTTTCGCGTCGTCTACACACGCGCATCCGCCGGTGGGCGGATCGTGCGGCGTCGCGAATGTCGGCACTGCGGTCGGCGCATTACGACCACCGAACGGCGCAGCGCGTAGGCAGGGCTTGAGCCGTTCCAGCGACCGAATGTCTACCCGTGTAACGATCTCCCCCTGCCCGCCAGTGGTTCCACCAACCTGCGCCCTCACCGCGTAAGTAACCAGTAGGCGGCCACGTCGTGCGCCGCCGGTCTGGCGGGATGGTGTAACGGCAACATGCCGGCTTCATGCGCCGGCGCTGCGGGTTCAAGTCCCGCTCCCGCAAGTTGGAGCACGCGATGCCTGAGGAAATCGCCAACGCGATCCACGAGGCGGCCCAGCAGCCGGCCGAGGTGTCGGTCGACGGCCAGACGGTCAAGCAGCAGCC
>JABRWC010000097.1:0-64400 GCA_039961675.1 Phycisphaerae bacterium | reverse complement strand
CGGCGCGGCGGATCCTCGATGACGATCGCGCGGTTGAAATCGAGCGGGAAGAACGGATGCTGAGTCTTACCCCTCGGGTGCGTCTCCGTGTGCCGACCGTCCGTTTGCCAACACCGACAATCTGCACGCGGCGGCCGCTGCTTCAAGCGCTGCGCGGCCAGCAGCGTGAATGAAGCGGGATTGGAACATCGACTACAACGTCAAGCCGCGGACCTGCGGGAATCGACGCTTTGGTTCAATTGGAGACGGAGGAAATCGAACCCCCGTCCCGGTTCATTTCCGACGCGGTCGCTGCGTGCGTAGCGGGTTTGATTGAGGTGGTTTGGCGGCAGACCAGCCGACAGGTCAACCTTGGGCCGAGCCCGGCTGTTTCTCGCCGGCGGGCCGCGGATTTTCGCGTGAGCCTTGGCGGCCATTCCCGTTCTCCAACCCGTGGCTCCGGTGTCGGGCCGGGCCGTTCAGCCTTGCGTTCCGATCGAAACTCGAGGCGGCGCAAGGCACTTGCGACATTTCCCATTGGGGAGCGCGACATGAAACGACTGTGTCAAGTTGGATTGGGATGCACGATCGGGGCACTCCTGGCAGCGGCGGCTTTCGCCGACCAGCCGGCCGGAAAAGCGTTCACCTACCAGGGCGAGCTGATTCAGGACGGCCAGCCCGTCAACCAGGCGTGTGACTTCCAGTTCAGCCTCCATGACGACAGCGTCGCAGGCAACCAGGTCGGCGGCGCGATTCAACTGCTGAACGAACCGGTCGCCGACGGGCGCTTTACGGTGTTGCTCGACTTCGGCGACGCCTTCAAGGGCAAGGCGCGTTGGCTCGGGATTGCGGTGCGCTGCCCGGCCGGCGTCGGACCCTATACGCCGCTCACGCCGCGCCAGGAGCTGACGCCCGCCCCGTACGCGATCGGCCTCAGCCTGCCGTTCCAGGGCGTCACGGACACGAACCTCGGCGGCGCGTTCGAGATCATCAACAACGATCACGGCTGGGCCGGCGTGTTTCGAAACAACAACCCCGCGAACACCGACGCGGCCTTGAACGTCACCTCGATGGGCGGTCCCGCCGGATACTTCTGGAACGACAGCGGCGGCACGACGCTGATCGCCAACAACCCATACTCCGGCACTGGCGTTCACTCCGAAATCCAGGGAACCTCGGACTATTCAAGGGCGATTTACGGAGCGCTGCTGAACGATAACGGCGGCGATTTCGCGGCCGCGCTCCGCGGCGAGAGCCTGTCGCTGACCTCGCAGTCGATCGGCGTCTGGGGCTCGAGCGCAGGCAACGGCTACGGCGTGTACGGATCGAGCCTCACCGGCCGCGGCGTCTTCGGCGAGGCCACGAACGACTTTGGCTTCGGCGTTTACGGCATCGGCAACGGCTTCACCGGCACCGGCGTTTACGGACTGCACAGCGCCGTAAACGGCGAGACTCCCGGCGTGTGGGGGCGAACGAATTCCATGTACTCCGATGCGTCCGGCGTGCTGGGAGAGGCCCTGTCACCCAACGGCGGAGCGTCGTGCGGCGTCATTGGTCGCAGTTACGGACGCAGTGGCATCGGCGTCAAGGGTGAAGGCGTTACCGGCGTGCAGGGCTTCGGCAGCGAAACCGGAGTGTACGGCCACGCGAGCGACACGGTCGGCGAGGGCGTCCGCGGCGAAGGCACGTACGGCGTGTACGGGCTGGGCGACAACGGCGGAGCGGGCGTCACCGGCGAGGCGGCGAACGGCTCGACGTATGGCGTGTGGGCGATCGGCCAGGGCGGCCGGCTCTCGCAGCCGGCCCTGCGGGCCGACAACTATAACGGCCCGGGCATCTACGCGCTTGCCGGCCGGGCCATCGAGGGCGAAGGCACCGAGTTCGGAGTGCGCGGCGTGACCTGGGAAGACACGGGCGTCGGCGGGACGTTCGTCAACTACGCCGAAGGCGGCGTGGCGCTCAGCGTCCACGGCCGCGCCGAAGTCGAGGGCACGATGGCGGTCAATGTGCTGGAGATCATGGGCGGCGCCGACCTCGCCGAACGCTTCGAGTTCAGCGAGCACGCCGAGCCGGGGATGGTCGTCGCGATCGATCCGGCGCAGCCCGGCAAGCTCCGCGTCTCGCGCGAGGCGTACAACAAGCGCGTGGCGGGCGTGATCAGCGGCGCCAACGCGCTCAGCGCCGGCGTGGTTCTCGGCACCGAGCCGGGCCACGCGCGCAACCTGCCGGTCGCGCTGACCGGCCGCGTGTGGGTCCACTGCGACACGCGCGTGGCGGGCGTCGGTCCGGGCGACTTTGTCACCACGTCCGACATTCCGGGCTTTGCGATGCCCGTGCTGGACCGCGCGGCGGCCGAGGGCGCCGTCATCGGCAAGGCCATGACGGGGCTCGCACGGGGTGAGTCGGGCATGGTGCTCGTGCTCGTGAACCTCCAGTGATCGCCTGTGCTGTCCGATCAAGCCACCCAAAAAGAAAGGCGCACATGTTTCCGCGAAACAAGACACAGTGGATTCGGGCCGGGGCGGCGGCGGCGATCGCCGCAGCGGGCGCAATGTCCATGGCCGACGTGATCCCGGTGCAGGGAATGCCGGTGCCGGAGCTCGCGCTCTTCGACGACATGATGACCGACTTCATGGACGACAACGGAATCGAGGCCGGCGTGCTCGGAATCATGAAGGACGGCGTGATCGTCTATCAGCGCGCGTTCGGCTGGGCAAATTCCAGCCACACCGAGCTGCTTCGGCACGACGACCTGATGCGTGTCGCGAGCGTGACCAAGCCATTTACGGCCGCCGCCATCCAGCGTCTCTACGCTTCCGGGCAGCTCGAACCCGACGACGTGGTGTTCGATCTCGGGCAGCCTGGCGGCGGAGTGCTGCCATACACGGCGTTCCCAAACCTCCAGGACGACCGCATGGGCGAAATCACCGTGCAGCAGATCCTCTCGCACAGCAGCGGCCTGCCGACGAACAACGGAAACGACCCGATGTTCCGGGAAATCGAGATCGCACAGGATTTCAGCGACGCCGGCATTCCCACCGCCTCCCCGCCGGGAATCGTGAAGACCACCCGGTGGGTGCTGGGCGGCACGCTCGCCTCCGACCCGGACGCCGGCGTGGTCGCCTACTCCAACTTCGGCTTCATGGTGCTGGGGCAGGTGGTGGAGGCGGTCTCGGGCATGAGTCACATCGACTACGTGCGGCAGAACGTGCTCGGACCGATCGACTGGATGCCGGTCACCGAGGTCGTCTACGGCCGCACCTTCGAGTCGCAGCTCGACCCGCGGGAGCCGTGGTATGACAACAACGAGATGACCACCAACGTGTTCGATCCGGACGGCGATGACGTGCGCCGCCCGCACGGCGGATATCACCACGAACAACACTTCGCCAGCGGCGCCCTTGTGGTCAGCACGACCGCGCTGCTGCACCTGGCCGAGACCTACTACGTGCAGGCCGAGAACTTCGGCAACGGCCAGGCGACGACGTACGGAGCCCTGACCAACGGCGTCCGCGACACGCGCTCGCACGGCGGTTTGCTATGGGGAACCGAGGCCTGGGTGCGCCAGCGCTCCGACGGCGTGAACTTCGCCGTCATCTTCAACAAGGGCACGGTCGGTACGACTTACGCCCTCGACATGCGCGACATGATCGATGCCGCGCTCGACAACGGCGGCTTCGTCTGGCCGACGCAGGGCGTGGACGGACAGTGGGTCGATTTCACAAACGCGGCCGCGGGCGAGGGCTCGTACGAAGATCCGTGGAACGACGTGCCGCTCGCGCTTCTCGATTCGCCCGACGAGGCGACCCTGAACTTCAAGGCTGGCATTTCCGGATGGACCGGGACGATCGACCAACGGGTGCGGATCCGCGCTCCGGAAGGCGGCGTAGTGCGCATCGGCCAGCAGTAGGATTCCGGTTCCACGAGAGCCGCAAACGAATCTCAACGCATGACGCAGCAGCGTCAAGGAGCCATGACCATGCTTACGAGGTCTTTGAGAATGGCCGGAACGATCGCGGCGATCGCCGGCACGGCGAGCCTCGCACAAGGCGCCGAAATCACCTGGCACACGATCGACGGCGGCGGGGGGACGAGCGGCGGCGGCGATTTGCGAATCTCGGGCACGGTTGGTCAGCCCGATGCGGGCCAGATGTCCGGCGGCTCGTTTGAGCTCAGCGGCGGCTTCTGGGCCGCGCCCGCCGCGGGCGGCGCGCCGTGCTTCGGCGACCTGGACGGCGACAACCAGGTCGGGCTGTCCGATCTCTCAGCGCTCCTGTCGAACTTTGGCTTGCCCGCCGGGTTGACGTACGAGGACGGCGACCTGGACGGCGACGGCGACGTGGATCTCGCCGATCTGGCCGACCTGCTGTCGAGCTTTGGACAGGACTGCGGTTGATGCGACGTCGCGCTAGTGTTCTGTCTCAGGAATTCACGGCATGATTCCGGGGACGGCCCACTTCTGGTTCGCCCCGCAATGCAGAGCTTTGCGCTCGCCGACTTTCAGGACGAGTTTGTGAGACAGGACCGCGGAGCCGCGCTGTGGCGGCCGGAGCGCGAGCCGCCGGAACGCCCGACACGCCTACAGCTTGAAACGGCCCCGGCTCGTCAGCGGTTCGCCGCCGACGGGCCAGGGCCGCATTGTGTGGCTCGCATGCCGATACGAGCAGCGAGCAAGTGCGATTGGAGGCGGAGGGAATCGAACCCTCGTCCCGGTGCATTTCAGCCGCAGCCTCTACGTGCGTAGTCGGTCAATTTAAGTCTGGGCCCGCGGCAGACCAGCCGACAGGTCATCCTTGGGCCGAGCCCGGCTGTTTCTCGCCGCCGCGCCGCCGGACGGGAACGCGTCGGCCAGCCTGCTTGTCGTCGCTCAGCCCGCCAGCAGGCGTCGCGGGTGAACGGGTTGCCTGGTTAGTTAGGCAGCCAGACGGTAGCCATTGTTGGCATCTAACAGTTGTGCCAGGTGTTTAGCGAGGCCTCCTGACAACCTCGGCACGCCACTGCGACCTCAACCTGCCCGATCGATACCAGTCGCCCCCTTTCCGGTCCGGAGGCCCGCGGCGGCCGCCGCACGGTCCGGCCAGAATCCATTATAGGCGGCCGCGGCGGCATTGGGGGATGGACGTCGTTTTTGGGGCGCGCCGGGTTGCGATACGATTCTGCGCGCTGCGGGGAGTGCGTGTTGCCCAGCGCGGCCGCGGCGTGTGAACGCTTGGAGTGAGGTCCATGCCGGTCCAGACGATTGCGACGCAGAACCTCCGCGTTCCGGACGCGCTGGACGCATCGCGCGACTGGCGCCTCGGCCGTGCCACGGACCTGATGGCGCGGCGTGTGGGGAGCATTCTGCTGGTCGCGGCGGCGTACGATTCGTTCATTTTCGAGGAAGACGGACTGCTCACGGAGCTGATCTTCTCCGAATACGCCGACCTGGGACTTTCGAACGCGCCGGCGGTGACGCGGGCGCTCAGCGGCGAGGAGGCGCTGGAGGCGCTGCGCGTGCGATCGTTCGACCTCATCATCACCACGCTGCGCCTGGGCGACATGGACATCTTCGCGTTCGCCGGCGCGGTGCGGCGGACGGCGCCGGAAACGCCGCTGGTGCTGCTGATACCCAACGAGGCCGAGCTGATGCAGTTCGGCCCGCGCCGCGCCGAACTGGACGTGGACGACATCTTCGTCTGGTACGGAGACGCGCGGCTGTTCGTGGCGATCATCAAGCTGATCGAGGACCGCTGGAACGTGCACCACGACACGCAGGTCGGCGGCGTGGGCGTGCTGATCCTGGTCGAGGACTCGGTGCGCTACCGCTCGTCGCTGCTGCCGATCATGTACGGCGAGCTGGTGCAGCAGACGCGTTCGGTGATGCTCGACGGGCTGAACCGCGCCCAGCGCCTGCTGCGCCTGCGCGCCCGCCCCAAGATCCTCGTAGCCGAGACGTACGAGGAAGGCAGCGAGCTGCTGGAGTGCTTCAGCGACTACCTCTTCGGCGTGATCACCGACGTGGCGTTCCCGCGCGGCGGGCAGCAGGACCCGCAGGCGGGGATCGACTTCATTACCCGCGCCCACGAGCTGGCCCCAGACCTGCCCGCGCTGATGCAGTCCTCCGACGAGAACAATCGCCGCATCGCCGACCAGATCGGCGTGGCGTTCCTGCACAAGCGCTCGCGCACGCTGCTCCAGGACGTGCGCCGGTTCATGGTCGAGAACTTCAGCTTCGGCGAGTTCGTGTTTCGCACGCCGGACCGGCGCGAGGTGGCGCGCGCGGGCGACATCCGTGAGATGTGCCGCGTGCTGCGGACGATCCCGCTTGAATCACTGGACTACCACGCGCGGCGCAATCACTTCTCGAACTGGCTGCGGGCCCGCACGGAGTACGAGCTGGCGGACCGCCTGCGCCCGGTGAAGGTCTCCGAATTCGAGAACCTCGACGAACTCAAGCACTACCTGATCGCCGCCTTCGACGAGGCCCTCCGCCAGAACCGCCGCGGCGTGGTCGAGTCGTTCTCGACCGAGCGCTTCGACGGCGCCCCCGGCTTCTGGCGGATCGGCAGCGGCTCGCTAGGCGGCAAGGCGCGCGGCCTGGTGTTCCTGGACGCGATGCTCGCCCGGCACATGTCAGACTTCATGGACCTCGGCGTGCGCGTCTACGTCCCGCCCAGCGTCGTGCTGTGCACCGACGTCTTCGACGAGTTCCTCGATGCGAACCGGCTGCGCTCGCCGACGCTCTACGCCGCGGAGGACGACTGGGTCCGCGCGGCGTTTCACGAGGCCGAACTGCCGGACTGGGTGATGAACCGGCTGGCGGCGTACGTGCACCTCGCGAGCGGGCCGATCGCCGTGCGTTCCTCGAGTCTGCTGGAGGACTCCCAGTATCACCCGTTCGCGGGCGTGTACGACACGTACATGATTCGCAACAACGACGACGACGAGTCCCTGCGGCTGCGGAAGCTGGTGGACACCGTGAAGCTCGTCTTCGCGTCTACGTTCTTCGCCGCCGCGCGGCAATACCTCGAAGCCGCCTCGCAGCGGATCGACGAGCAGAGTATGGCCGTGATCCTCCAACCGGTGGTCGGAGCTCGGCACGAGCACTACCACTACCCGAGCTTTGCCGGCGTCGCCCGCTCGTACAATTTCTACACGTTCGGCCAGATGAAACCGGAAGACGGCGTTGCCAGCGTCGCGCTCGGGCTGGGGCAGGCAGTGGTGGAGGGCGGGCCGGCATTGCGCTTCTCCCCGCGCCACCCGCACGTGCTGCCGCAATTGGCGGCCGGTCGGGCGTTCCTGAACCAGTCGCAGCAGACTTTCCTCGCGGTGGACCTGGCGACCGACGAGGACTCCGCCGGCAAGCCGGCCCTGACGCGGCTCGACCTGGAGGATGCCGAACGGCACGGGACGCTGCACGCGGTCGGATCGGTGTGGTCGCCGGAGAACGAGGCCTTTTATGACGGAATTTATCGGCCCGGGGCGCGCTGTGTCACGTTTGCGCACGTGCTCAAGAGCGACCTGTTCCCGCTGGCCGAGATCCTGCGCCGCGTGCAGGAGCTTGGCCAGCGCGGGATGAATGGTCCGGTCGAGTTCGAATTCGCCGCCAACCTCGACGCCCGTCCGCGCGAATTTGCGATCCTCCAGATGCGACCGTTCGGCAAGCAGTCCGGCGGCGAAACGGTCCAGGTCGCCGACTTGTCCAAAGAGGAGCTGGTGTGCTTCAGCGAACAGGCGCTGGGGCACGGGGTGATTGACGGCATCGTGGACATCGTCTACGTAAAGCCCCACAGGTTTGACGCTTCCTGCACGCGCCAGATCGCCCAGGAGATCGCCGACCGGAATCAGCGGCTGCGTTCCGCGGGCCGGCGCTGTATCCTGATCGGACCGGGCCGGTGGGGCACGTCGAACTACTGGTTGGGCATCCCGGTCGCCTGGAGTCAGATCAGTTCGGCCGCCGTCATCGTGGAGGCGGGGATCGAGAACTTCATCGTGGACCCGTCGCAGGGCTCCCACTTTTTTCACAACCTGACGACGCACGGAACGGCGTACATGACGGTGAACCCGCGCCTGGGGAAGGGCTTCGTGAACTGGGATTGGCTTGAAGCGCAGCCGGTCGAGCATGAGACGGCGTTCCTCCGTCACGTTCGGCTGGCCGAGGCTGTCGAGGCGCGCATCGACGGCCGCTCGTCGCGGGGCGTGATCTGCAAGCGCGCGGCCGCTGCCGGGCCGAGTGCCTGATCGTCGTGCACAGAAAACTCGGGAAGGAACATTCATGACGAAGGAACTGAGATCGCTGCCGGAATCCGACCTGCTGTTCGGAGAATCGCCGGCGCTGCAACGGGTGATCGCCATCTTCGACGCCGCCGCCAGGGTCGTCGATCTCGACGAGAACATCGCCGTGCGCCTTCGGCGCCCGGACAAGGTCGTGATCGCCTCGCTGCCCATCCGGCACGACAACGGCGCGGTCAAGGTGTACACGGGTTTCCGCGTCCAGCACAGCCACGCGCTCGGCCCGTACAAAGGCGGCATCCGCTACCACCCCGACGTGGACCTGGGCGAGGTCTGCGCGCTGGCCATGCTCATGACCTGGAAGTGCGCCACGATGAACCTCCCGCTGGGAGGCGGCAAGGGCGGCGTGCGCGTCGACCCGCTCCAGCTCAGCACTTCCGAAAAGGAACAGCTCACGCGCCGCTACACGGCCGAGATGGGGCCGGTGATCGGACCGGAGAAGGACATCCCCGCGCCCGACATGGGCACCGACGAGTACACCATGGCCTGGATCATGGACACCTACAGCCAGCGTTCCGGCCAGTTCACGCCCGAGGTCGTCACCGGCAAGCCGGTCGACACCGGCGGGTCGGTGCTGCGGCGCGAGGCGACGGGGCGCGGCGTCGTCTACACGATCGAGGAGGCGGCGCGTGAGATCGGGCTGAGTCTCAAGGGCGCCACCGTTTCCATTCACGGCTTCGGCAATGTTGGCACGCACGCGGCGCACACGATCGCGCAGCGCGGCGCAAAGATCATCGCCATCGCCGATGTCTCCGGCGGCTATGTGAACACGCGCGGCATCGACGTGGACACGGCGCTGAGCCACCTCACGCGGCATCGCACGCTGGAAAGCTGCGCCCTCGGCGACCGCATCGCCGCCGACGACGTGCTCACCGTCCCCTGCGACATCCTGATCCCCGCCGCGACCGGACACGTCATTACCGAGAAGAACGCCGCCAAAGTCCGTTGCAAGATTCTCGGCGAAGGCGCCAATGGACCCACCATGCCCGAGGCCGACACGATCCTGGAGCGCAACGGCGTGTTCACCGTGCCCGACATCGTGTGCAACGCGGGCGGCGTGATCGTCTCATACTTCGAGTGGGTCCAGGGCGGCATGAACTTCTTCTGGACTGAGGACGAGATCGACAGCCGGCTCCAGGGGCTGCTGCGGGCGGGCTTCCAGCGCGCCCTGGCGCTGGCCAAGGAACGCAAGGTGACGCTGCGCACCGCGGCGCTGGCGAATGGAATCCAGCGCGTCGAGCGCGCCATGCGCCTGCGGGGAATGTACGGCTAGCTGTCCGTTGCATCAGTGCGGGAGCGCACGCCAAATGGCCTCCAAGACCGGTCTGGAGGCCGGTCCCCCAATGGGCGGGGCGACGCCTGCGCTTCACAGCAGCGAGCAGCCGGACCCGGACCGCGGCGCCGCCGGAGCCGAATTCGCCGTCCGCCGTCGGCCGGGCCTTCGGGTTGCCGATCTGGACGATTTCCACCGCCGATTGG
The DNA here is from genome assembly GCA_039961675.1 of Phycisphaerae bacterium. Classification (GTDB taxonomy): domain Bacteria; phylum Planctomycetota; class Phycisphaerae; order UBA1845; family Fen-1342; genus JABRWC01. Next base: position 54,671 of record JABRWC010000097.1, on the reverse strand, counting down.
TGGAGCGGCACGTACCCTGCCTCCAGCCGCCCGAGGAAGTCTTCGGGGCGCGCGTCGCCCAGTACGCCGATCCCGACGGGCCGCCGTTTTCCGTCGGCGAGGGGCGACGCAGCCGCTGACGGGTCCGCGCCGCGCGCGTTTCACGCCCGGCGGGAGTCGAGGTATCATCCGGATTCCGGCAACCCCGTCGCCGCGAATGGAACCGGTCCTGCTATGGAGTTCCCCCATGATGTCCGATCGCGTCAAACAAATCCTGAGCTGGTATGAAGCCGATCCCCCGGGCGTGCTGGCCAACCTCCGCCGCATCATCGGCACCGGCACGCTCAAGGACACCGGCAGGTTCGTCATCTTGCCGGTGGACCAGGGCTTCGAGCACGGCCCGGCGCGCAGCTTCGCCCCGAACCCACCGGGGTACAACCCACACTATCACTTCGAGCTGGCGCTGGAGGCCGGCTGCAACGCCTACGCCGCTCCGCTGGGCTTCCTCGAAGCCGGAGCGCGCACCTTCGCCGGTGAGCTGCCACTGATCCTCAAGCTTAACAACAACGATTCGCTCTTCGGCACGAAGAACCCCAACCAGGCCATCACGGCGTCGGTCGATCACGCCCTGCGCATCGGCTGCGCCGCGATCGGCTTCACGATTTACCCCGGCTCGGCGAACTCGCAGAGCCAGTACGAACAGCTCAATGGCCTGGCCGAGGAGGCCAAGTCCGCCGGGCTGGCGGTCGTCGTGTGGAGCTATCCGCGCGGCGAGGGGCTGAGCAAGGAAGGCGAAACCGGCATCGACGTTTGCTGCTACGCAGCGCAGATCGCGGCGCAGCTCGGCGCGAACATCATCAAGGTCAAGCCGCCGACCGAGCACATCGAGCAGGCCGAGGCCAAGAAGGTCTACGAGAAACAGCAGATTCCGATCAAGACGCTCGCCGACCGCATCCGTCACGTCGTGCAGAGCGCCTTCGACGGCCGCCGCATCGTCATCTTCTCTGGCGGCGCGGCCAAGGACGAAGCCGCGATCCTGGAGGAGGTGCGCGGCATCCGTGACGGCGGCGGGTTCGGCAGCATCATGGGCCGCAACGCGTTCCAGCGGCCGAAGAAGGAGGCTCTGGCGCTGCTCAAGAAGGTCATGGACATCTACGCGGGGAAGTAGTGACTCGTCGTCCGGGATCGCGCGCCGCGGGCGCGGGCTCCCGCGCGCCAGCGCGCTGCACAACCCCGCACGGAAGCGCGGGGCGCGCCCGCTACTCTCGTTGCGGGTTCGGATACGTTTCCTTGGCTCCGGTAAAGCACACGGTAGAAAAACTCGCACCGGCTGACGCCGTGGCTCTCAGGCGTCAGCCGGTCGTTGAGATGCGACGCAATCACGTTCGTAGATCAGGTGTTCGCCCGATCGTAGGTCGTCCGAACTGCGGCGGACAAGCGCAGATACGCCGCCGCCGTCCGGCCGATAGCGTCGTCGGCGGTCGATCGCGCGGCAGACATCTTATGAGCCTCCGCCCGCCTCGCTGCTCGGAATGACCTTTCCGTGCGGGTCGCGCGCCGGATCGCCGAGCGTCGTCGACAGCCGCGTGCTCAACGACCGGTCGGACACGTGCTCGAGTCGGCCGGCGCTGTCGTGAACGTGGTCGCTCGGCACGTGCAACTCCTGCTCCAGGTACGTCTCCCATAACCGGTGCGAACGCACGAGCTCGCGCGCCGCCGCGCGCCCCGCCGGCGTGAGCGAGAACGCGTCGCCCGCGGCGGAAAACTGCCCGTCGCGGAGCAATGCGCGAATCGCCATCCGCTGCGCCCAGGCGCTTGCACCGGCGCCGCGCGCCGCCGCCAACTCCGCCGCACGGACGGGCACAGGTCCGCCTCGCTCCTCGAGGCGATAGAGCAGCCCGAGCAGGTCTTCGCGCGCGATGCGGACCGAGAGCGCGGCCCGGTGCAGCGCGCGGCTGATCAGCCCGTGCCGCGGCGACGCCAGCATCGCCAGCACGAACAGCAGGCCCGCCACCACGCCGATCATCCCGGCCGTGCTCGCGCTCTCGTCGGCGAAGCCGAACCAGCCCGGCACGAGCAGCGCGGCGCCGTGCCCGAGCAGCGCCGATCCGGCGGCCAGCACCAGGCTGACGACGATCATTGTGCTCAGCCGCTCGGTAAGGAGCTGCGCCGCGGCGGCCGGCACGATCAGCATGGCGATGACCAGGATGCTGCCGACGCTCTCGAAGGACGTCACGGTTGTGATCGCGACCAGCGTCATCAGCGCGTAGTGCACGAGCCGCGCGTTCAATCCCAGCGTCGTCGCCAGCATCGGATCGAACGACGTGATCCGCAGTTCCTTGAAGAACAGGATCACGAACAGCAGGTTCACGGCCAGCGTCGCCCCAACGGTGACCGCGGCCCGCGGCGCCTCGAACCCCAGCACAGTACGCGTGTCCAGCGCGACGAATTCGATCGCGCCGTACAGCACGCAGTCCGGATCGAGGTCCACCCGGTCCGCCGCCTGTCGGATCAGGATCAGCCCGGCCGCGAACAGCACCGTGAATACCACCCCCATCGACGCGCCTTCGTCCACCTTTCCCGCCGCGCGAATCCACTCCGTGAACACCGCCGTCAGCACGCCGACCACCGCGGCGCCGCCGAGCATCATCAGACTGTCGCGGCTTCCCGTAAGCAGGAATGCGGCGGCCAGGCCGGGCAGCACGGCGTGGCTGATCGCGTCGCCCATCATGCTCATCCGCCGCAGCACGAGGAAGTTGCCCAGCAGCGCGCAGGACATCGCCGCCATCGCCGCGACGGCGACGATCCACGTGTCCATCGGCAGCCACTGGAATGCGGCCAGCAGGGTCACGCCTTGCCCCCTGGCGCCGGACGAACGGCAATCTCGTGCGGACTGCGCGGCACGGCGCCCCCGTCTTCGGCCGCGAGCGCGGCCTCCAGTTCTCCGATGATCTCCGGCCCGAGCACGTGCTCGACCGCGTCCGCGTCACGGTCCACGTGACTCGGGGCCACGTCGGCATAGCGGATCAGGTAAAGCTCCCAGAGTCGATGGTTCCGCGCAGTCCGCCGCGCGGCCGCCAGCCCCTCGTCCGTCAGCTCAAAGCCCCGATCGCCCTCGCGCGAGCGCACCAGCCCGTCGCGCACCGCCCGTGCGAGTTCGCGCCGCAGGCTCCGCGGCGACCACGTCCGGGCGGAAAGCAGGTCGTTGAATTCGACCGTCGGCGCCGCGGGAGGTCCGTCTTCGGCAAGCTCGAAGAGGGCGCGCATCAGATGTTGCCGGCGGACGCGGCGCCCCAGCCGGGCGTGCTCCAGGCCGCGGGCGAGCACGCCGCGCGCCGGTCCCAGCAGCATGCTCAGCGCGAAGATCGCACCGGCGACGAGCACAATGATGGCTCCGGCCGGCATGCGCGGAACGAGCGCGCTGATCGCCGCCCCCGCATATCCGCTGGCCGCCCCGAGCACCGCTGCCGTCAGCAGCATCGTCGGCAGGTGGTGGGTCCAGAAGCGTGCCGCGGCCGCGGGGATCACCATCAGCGCCACCATCAGGATCAGCCCGACCGCCTGCAAACCGATCACGGTCACGCCGATCACCGCCGCCATCAGCAGCACGTCAATCCAGACGATCGGCCAGCCCTGCGAGCCGCCGTACGCGGGGTCGAAACACAGCAGCGTGAATTCCTTGTACAGCGCCACGCAGAGGAGCGCCACGACCAGCGCGGCGCCCGCGATCAGCAGCGCGTCGCTCATGAGCATCGACGCGGTCTTGCCGTAAATGAACGACTTCAACCCAGCCGCGTGCCCGGACTGCATCCGCTGGATAAGGCTCGTTATGGCGATGCCCAGCCCGAAGAAGACGCTGAGCACGATGCCGAGCGCCGCGTCCTCTTTCACGCGCGTCGTGTGCACGACGAGAAGCACGAGCGCCACGCCCGCGGCCCCGGAAACCGTCGCCCCCAGCAGCAGAACCGGGAGCGACTTCCCGGTGCCTCCCGCCAGCACCGCGGCGATGAAAGCCAGTCCAATCCCCGGCAACGTCGCGTGGCTGATCGCGTCCGACAGCAGGGCGCGTTTGCGCAGCAGCATGAACGATCCGACGAGGCCGGACGCCGCCCCCAACAGGCTCACGCCCACGACCACCACGCGCGTGTTGTAGTCACGCAGCGTCAGCACCGCCGCTAGCTCGCGAAGAAACGCCCTCCTGTCGCCCGGCGGCCCGCCCGCGGGCGAAACCTCCGCCGCCGCAAGCGCGTACGAGGTGCACGCCAGGCACAGCGCCACCAGCATCCCCGCCGCTGGCCGCCACCAGGTTTGGCCAAACCGGTTCATTGCCCCCCGCCCGCACGCGCCATGGCGTGCGAGGCCTCCTCCAGAAGCGTCAGCCGTCCGCCGTACGTCTTGCGCAGGTTCTCCTCGGTGAAGATGTCGGCGGTCGGGCCGGCGGCGACGATACGCATGTTCAGCAACAGCACGTGGTCGAAATACTCGCGCACGGTCTGGAGGTCGTGATGTACGACCAGGACGGTCTTCCCGCCGGCGCGCAGGTCGTGCAGCACGCGCACGATGGCCTTTTCCGTCGCCGCGTCCACACTCGCGAACGGCTCGTCCATCAGGTACACGCGCGCATCCTGCGCCAATGCCCGCGCCAGGAACACGCGCTGCTGCTGTCCGCCGGAAAGCTGGCTGATCTGCCGCCGCGAGAAATCGGCCAGGCCGACGCGTTCCAGCGCCGCCATTGCGATCTGTTTCTGGACGCGGGACACGGGACGCAGCCAGCCGAGCTCGCCGTAGCGGCCCATCGCGACCACGTCCAGCGCGCTGACCGGAAAGTCCCAATCGACGCTTTCGCGCTGCGGCACGTAGCCGACCAGCCGGCGCTGCTCGCGGTACGGCCTGCCGTAAATCGTGACACGCCCCGAGACCCGCGGGACCAGTTCCAGCACGCCCTTGAGCAGCGTGCTCTTGCCCGCGCCATTGGGTCCGACGATTCCGATGAGTTTCCCGTCCGGCGCGTCGTAATCCACGTCCCATAGCACCGGCTTTCGGTGATAGGCAACCGTCATGTCGTGAATGGAGAGCGGGCTTGTGACGGGGTGCTCGGCGCCGGTGGCCACGCGGACCAGACCGGCATCCGGTTGCACGGCCGCGGCCCCGCCTTCCGCGCCGCAGCGCACGGGAAGTCCCTCACCGTCCTCGTTCCTGGCTTGTCGCAGCATCGGTCACTCCTGCTCCGCGAGCTTGCCCTGCATGCCGCGGGCCGGGGCGTCGCCGCCCAGGGCGCGGGCGATCACGGTCGCGTTGTGATCGATCATGCCGATGTACGTGCCTTCATACGTTCCCGGCGCCCCCATCGCGTCGGAGAACAGCGTCCCCCCGATGCGCACGTCCTTGCCGCGCGACTTGGCGCCTTCGATCAGGGCGCGCACGTTCTTGTCGGCCACGCTGGTTTCGACGAACACGGCGCGGATGTCGTTCTCCACAATGAAGCTCACCAGCCGGTTGATGTCCTCCAGCCCCGCCTCCGACTCGGTCGAGATGCCCTGAATCCCCATCACGCGCATCTCGTACGCCCGGCCGAAGTAGTTGAACGCGTCGTGCGCCGTGATCAGCACCCGCTGCGGCTGCGGAATTGAGCCGATCACCCGCTTCACGTACGCGTGCAGCGCCTCCAACTCCGCCCGGTAGCGGCGCGCGTTCTCCTGGTAGTACGCGGCATTTGCAGCGTCGAACTCCGAGAGCGACACGGACACGGCCTCCACAGCCCGGCTCCAGGCCGAGACGTCCATCCATACGTGCGGGTCGTAGTGCCCTTTCATCTCCGGCGGTTCGAGCAGCGAAGCTTCGTCGAGCAGCTCCGTCACCGCGTACACCGGCTTCCCGCCGCGCGCCACGCGAACCAGCGCGTCGGTCATCTTCCCTTCGAGCATCAGGCCGCTGTAGAAAATCGCGTCGCCGCCCTGGAGCGCGGCGACGTCGCTGCGTGTCGGCTTGTACAGGTGCGGATCGACGCCGGTGCCGATGATCCCGGTGACCTCGGCCTTGTCGCCGGCAACCTGCCGGACGATGTCGGCCACCATGCCAACCGTGGTCACGAGGCGGTGTTTCTTCGGCGCTTCGGCGTGAGCGACGGCCAGACAGCTTGCAGCGGCCGTCGCGGCGAGCAACGCCAGCGCCCTGCGGCGAGTGTGCGGCATTCCGCGCGTTTCGTGCATGAAGGTCCTCCGACCCCGATTGCTGGCGGCGGGCCGCCAAGGTCCGCCGCATTTGTATATTAGTCTACATTTTTTCGCCCAATCTTCAACTCGGCATTTCCGCGGCTGTGCGCTCTCCGCTCCAAGGCGTAAAATCCGCGCCTTCTGACGCCGCGTACTACACCTTTCGGATGCTGCCATGGCGACAGTGCTGACCCGCGTCCAGAACGGGGCGACGACTGAACTGACTCTCAACCGCCCGGACCGTCGCAACGCCCTCTCGCGCGAGCTGATCGCCGAGCTGACCTCGGCCTTGAAGTCCGCGGACGCAGACGCCGGCGTGCGCAACGTGATCCTCACCGGGGCCGGACCGGCGTTCTGCGCCGGTCTGGACCTTAAGGAAGTCGCCGCCACGAGCGCCGACGAGGCCGAGCACGACGCCTCGGCGCTGCTCGAGCTGTTCCAGACCCTGGATCACCTGACCAAGCCCGTAATCGCCGCCGTGAACGGCCCGGCCGTGGCCGGGGGCGCGGGGCTGATTTCGGTGTGTGACCTGGTGATCTGCGGCGAGTCGGGCGTGATCGGCTACCCCGAGATCAAGCGCGGCCTGGTGGCGGCGATCGTCATGACGTACCTGCGCCGGCTCGTCGGCGAGCGCCGCGCCAAGTACCTGCTGCTGACCGGCGAGAACCTCGACGCCCGGCGGGCGCTCGAATTCGAGCTGTGCAACGAGGTCGTCGCCGACGCCGAGCTCATGCCGCGCGCCCGCGCTCTGGCGGCGCTGCTGGCGTCGTATCCGCCGCGGGCGCTGGCCGAGACCAAGGCGCTGTGGAACCGCATCCGCAATCTCCAGCACGCGGACGCGGTGGGCGAGGCCCGGCGGCTGAACGCCTCGATGCGGCTGACGGCGGAATCGCGCGCGGGCATCGGCGAGTTTTTCCGGAAGTGACACGCCCCCGCGTCGGCGCGCGGGTACAATCGACCGGAGTCCGCGCGCGGCGCGTCTCGCCGCGGCGGCTCGTGAGATTCAGTGACCACATGAGCAGGCAGGAAAAGCGGAGCATGACGGGCAAGCGCGTTCGCCAGATCTGCGAACACGGGCAGGCGATCTGGCTGGACTACATCCACCGGGATTTGCTGCGCAGCGGCGAGCTCCGCGAGCTGATCCGCGAAGGGCTGACCGGAATGACGTCGAACCCGACGATCTTCCAGAAGGCCATCGCGTCGGGAGCCGACTACGACGGGCAGATTCGCGAGCTGGCTCGCGAAGGGCTGGACGCCAACGCGATCTACGAGACGCTCGCCGTACAAGACATCGGTGACGCGGCCGACCAGCTTCGCAACGTCTACAACGAGACGCAGGCGCGCGACGGGTTCGTGAGCATCGAGGTCAGCCCGGCGCTCGCCCACGACGCGCAGGCGACGGTCGCGGAAGCGCGCCGCCTGTTCGCCCGGCTGAACCGCCCGAACGTGATGATCAAGGTCCCCGCGACCGAGGCCGGGCTGCCGGCGATCCGCACGCTGATCGGCGAGGGCATCAACGTCAACGCGACGCTGATCTTCTCCGTGGCGATGTACGAGCGCGTGGCGCAGGCGTATCTCGACGGCCTCAGGCAGCTTCAGGCGGACGGCCGGCCGCTGCGGTTCGTCTCCGGCGTCGCGTCCTTCTTCGTCAGCCGCGTCGATACGCTGGTGGACAAGCTCCTGAACGAGCGCATCGCCGCCGGCGAGCACCGGCTGGAGCCGCTGCGCGGACACGCGGCGGTGGCGAACGCGCGCATCGCGTACCAGCGGTTCCGCGAGATCTTCGAGGGCGAGCGGTTCGCGACGCTGCGCGCCGCCGGCGCTCACGTCCAGCGGCCGTTGTGGGCCAGCACCAGCACCAAGAACCCCGAGTATCCCGACACGAAGTACGTGGACGCGCTGATCGGGCCGAACACGGTGAACACCCTTCCGCCCGAGACGCTCGCGGCCGCCCGCGACCATGCGCACGTTGCGCGCACGATCGACTTGGACGTCGAGGACTCGTTCACGATGATCGAGCGGCTGCAATCCGCCGGCATCGACATGAAGGCCGTGACCGACCAGCTTCTGGTGGAGGGCGTGCAGGCGTTCGCCGCCTCATTCGAGAAGCTGCTCGCCGAAACGGAGGCCAAACGCGCCCGCTACGCCCGCTGAGCGGCCGGCCGGCGCCGCGACGGATCAACCGCCGGACGGCTTTTGCGCGCCCGTGTTCGCCTCCGCCTTGGGCAGTCTCTCCGCGCGCTCCGCTGCGCGCTTCCCCCACTTGGAATCGGCGGCGGCCTGGATCACCTTGTCATAGTGCTCGCGCGCCAACTCGCTCAGACCGGCCTTGGCGAAGCGGTCTCCCAGGTCCAGCCAGCGCGCGTACTGCTCGGCGGCGCGGCGTTCGGCCACCCGGGCCCGCACCTTCGGGTCGTTCTTGAAGCGCTCGAGCGCCGCCGCGGCCTGCGTCAGCGCGTCGGTCTCGGCGTAGGTCTCCTCGTCTTCGACGATGTTCCGCGCGATCTCGACCGCGCGGTCGAACAGGCCGGCCTCCTCGTACATCGCCGCCTCGTCCAGCAGCACCTGGCCCCGCACGTTGTTGACCGCCTTGCGGATTTCGACTTTCAGGTCGCGGTCGCCGCTCATCCGGCCGATCTCGTTGTCCACCGCCTTGGCCAGGTCGGTCTTGGGCATCCGCACGCTGATGTCCGCAAGCAGCTCCGCGGCCTTCTTGATGTCGCCGGCGCGTTCCGCCTCGAGCGCCGCCGGGATGCGCGCCTTGCCTGCCTCCTCGATCTGCTTCATCGCGCCCTCGGCCGAGCCGTGCTCCGGCGCCGACTCGTCGGTGAAATCGAGCACCTGCTTGGCCGTCCAGTACGCGCGGCCGTAGTCCCCCTGGGCGCTGAGCCGCTCTGCCGCGCGGAGCTGCGCCGCCAGCCACTCCTTGTCGCCGCTGCGGGGTGGCGTGTGCTCGATGATGTCCTCCAGTCGCTGCTCAAGGTTGTCCAACGGGTGCCCGCGCCAGACCAGGATGCCGTACGGGTCGATCAGGACCACCTCGGGATGCGACATCGACCCGAACGCCAACTGGAACAGCGCGGCCTGCCAGATGTTGTCGTGGAAGAAGCCGATGCCCTTCTCGTTGAGCGTCTTCTCCATCTTGTCCTTCGGCTCCGGACAGACGCCCACGATGCGCACGCCGCGCTCGCGATACTTGCTGTCGATCTCGTGCATCCGCGCCATCACTTCCAGCGACTCGGCGTTGCTCGTCCGCCAGCAGTAAAACAGGATGATGCGCCCGCGGAGCTTCTCCAGAGAGAACTTGATCTCCTTGGTCTCCGTGTCCTTGAACTCGAACTCCGGAGCGCGCTTCCCGATCTTGGCGATTGCCCCTTGCCCCAGCGCGAAATCGGCGCCCAGCAGCACGGTCAGCAGAATTGCGGCGCGGCGTAACAACGGCATGGCCGGCTCCTCGCGGATGGCGCGGCTCGATTCACCTCGTGCCGCACGTTATCATTCTAGCGACTGTCGTCGTGTAAACCACGTTGCCGGCGCGGGCGCACGCCTGCCGCGGGCCTCGGGCGGCTTGGCATAGACAGCAAGCTCACTCGATCGACTCAGGAGCAGCGGATGAAGAAGATCAGCATCACCTATTGCGTGCAGTGAAACTACCTGCCGCGGGCCGCCAGTCTGGCGGCCGAGATCAAGAGCGCGTGCGGCGTTGAACCGGAGCTGATCAAGGGCGCCGGCGGCGTCTTCGACGTGGTTGTCGACGGGAAACGGATCTTCAGCAAACACGACGAGGGCCGCTTCCCAGAAGACGGCGAAGTCCTCCGGAAGCTGAAGTCGCTTTCCTGACGCACGCAGTTCGCGGCGACGGACGCCGGCGCGAGTGGGACACGGCCAATTTCCGTTCCACCTGATCGACCGCATCGCGCCGCGTCGGGCTCGGTAATTTCCCGAGCGCGCTTCCCTCACGATCGCCGGGTCCAGCGTCAGGACGGCCGCACGGCCCTCTTGAACCGCACGTTCTCGCGCTCCGGCCCCGTTGAGCCGCTTGGCGTCACTGGCCCTCAGCCCGCCGTACCGGTTGCGCCGGCGATGAAACGTCTGCTCGCTGACCGCCAGCTTCTGGCGGTCCCGGCCGATCGTTGGCGCGGCCGGCAGCCCGGCCTCGGCCTCCCGCAGCTTGGCGATGATCTGCTCGGGACGGTGACGCTTCCGCTTCATCGAGAGTCTCCCGTCCATCTCGGGGCGGTTAGACTTCCGTGACGACTGGATCCGTTTTTGGGGAGCAGGTCCGCCGCCGTCTCCCACGAGTCCTGGCCCGTTGAGGAACTCAGACATGAACCCCATGCCGGCCCGTGGATTCATCACGGTCATCCTGCTCGGCGCGCCGCTCTCGCATCTTGCAGGCTGCGCCGCATCCGGCCGGCATCACGCGGCGGGCAAGCACGAATACAACGGCACATACACCGGCGACTATCTCAACCGCGTGGCGTTTCCGATCGGCGGCATCGGCGCGGGGATGTTCTGCCTGGAAGGGAGCGGCGCAGTCTCGCACGTCTCGCTGCGCAACACGATGCAGTTCTTCAACGAACCCTGCTCGTTCGCGGCAATCTGCGTCAAACGCGCGACCGGCAACACCGCCAAAGTGCTCGAAGGCGCCGCGCCGAACTGGAAAATCTTCGGCGGCGCCGGAACAGGCACCGGCGCGGCGGGATCGACGTACGGGCTGCCGCGCTTCGACCAGGCCGAGTTCCTGGCGCGGTTCCCGTTCGCGTCGGTCCGGCTGCGCGATGCGGAGATCCCGCTGGAGGTCGAGCTGACCGGCTGGAGCCCGTTCGTGCCGGGAAACGCCGACGACTCGAGTCTGCCCGTCGGGGCTTTGGAGTATCGGTTCAGGAACACCGGCCGCGAGACCGTCGAGGCGGTCTTCTCGTATCACGCGAAGAACTTCATCGCGACGGGCGCCGGCGGCGACACGATCCTGCCGGCGGATGGCGGCTTCGTGCTCTGGCAGGCGGCGCTCGAGAAACATCCGGAATATGAAGGCGGTTTCGCGGCGTTCGTCGGCGACGGCGACGCGGTCGTGGACCACTGCTGGTTCAAGGGCGGCTGGTGGGATTCGCTCACATTGGCATGGCGGAACGTGCAGGAGGGGCGGCTGTGCGCGAATCCGCCGCAGGAGAAAAGCGGTCCGGGCGCCTCGCTGTTCGTGCCGCTGAGGCTTCGGCCGGACGAGGAGCGGACCGTTCGGCTGATGCTTGCCTGGTATGTGCCGCGGACGACGCTGCGATACGGACGCGATCCGGCAGGCCCGGCCTTCGGCAAAGGACCATCCCGAGGAAGCGGACCGGGGCAGCAGAAGGTTACGGGGTTCGTCGGCGCGGGGCTCGTGAACACGTTTGACCCTTCGGGCGACGCGGCCGTCGGAACGCTCACGTCGCCGGAGTTCGAGCTGAACCGGGATTTCGTTCAATTCTTGGTCGGAGGCGGTGGACATTCCGGGACGACGTGCGTGCAGTTGCTGGTCGGCGGCGAGGTGGTTCGCACCGCCAGCGGCAAGGACGCCGAGCAGCTTGAGTGGACCACGTGGGAAGTCGCGGATCGTCGCGGACAGCACGCTCGGATTCGGATCGTTGACCAGGAACGGGGAGCCTGGGGCCATATCAACGTCGATCAGATCGTGCTTACCGATCGGCGCTGGGCGAGCGCCGACGAGCTGCTGAAGAACGCCGCCGATTGGGGCGAGTCGGTGCGGATTCTGGCCGACTTTGAGGGGACCGACTACGTGGACTGGAACGCGGAAGGTCCGCCCGTCCCGGCGACGGCGGCGTCCGCGGCCGAGTGTCACGCGCCGTGGTATGCGGGCCGCTTCCAGAGCATCCAGGACGTGGTGACGTACTGGCGCGACAACTATGACCGGCTCCGCCGCGAGTCCGCGCTGTTCCGCGACACGTTCTACGACACCACCTTGCCGCCCGAAGTCGTGGAGGCCGTCGCCGCGAACCTGACCATACTGAAGTCGCCAACGGTCCTGCGACAGATTGACGGCCGGCTGTGGTGTTTCGAAGGCTGCGGCGACGATTACGGTTCGTGCCACGGCTCCTGCACGCACGTGTGGAACTATGCCCAGGCGATCTGCCACCTGTTTCCCGACCTGGAGCGTTCGCTGCGGCAAACCGAGTTTCACGAAAGCCAGGACGAGCGCGGGCACCAGACGTTCCGCTCGTGCCTGCCGATCCGGCCGGTCGAGCACACGTTCTACGCCGCCGCGGACGGACAGCTCGGCGGCGTCATGAAGGTCTACCGCGAGTGGCGCATCTCCGGCGAAGGCGACTGGCTGCGGGCGATGTGGCCGCGCGTGAGGCAGAGCCTGGACTACTGCATTGCGACGTGGGACCCGCGCGGGCTCGGCGTGCTGGAGGAACCGCATCACAACACGTACGACATCGAATACTGGGGGCCGGACGGCCACTGCTCCAGCTTCTACCTCGGCGCGCTGACCGCCGCGATCGAGATCGGTGAATACCTGGGCGACGACGTCTCGCGCTACCGCGCGCTGCGCGACGCCGGACGCAAGTACCTCGAATCGCAACTCTACAACGGTGAGTACTTTTTCCAGCGCGTGCAAACCGAAGGGCTGAGCGCGAAGTTCCGCCCGCTGGACGCGTCCAAGAACGGTCCGGGCTACGCCGAGATCATCGCCGCGCTGAACGAACAGGGTCCCAAGTATCAATACGGCACCGGTTGCCTGTCGGACGGCGTGCTCGGCTTTTGGATGGCCCGCGTATGCGGTTTGGAGCAGGAGATCGTCGATGCAGAGAAGGTGAAGCGCAATCTGCGCGCGATTCACCGCTACAACCTGCGGCACGATCTGTCCGACCACGCCAATCCGCAGCGGCCCGCGTTCGCGCTCGGCCGCGACGGCGGACTGCTGCTGTGCACGTGGCCGCGCGGCGGCAAGCCCGCGCTGCCGTTCGTCTACAGCGACGAAGTCTGGACCGGGATCGAGTACCAGGCGGCGTCGCACATGATGATGGCGGGATTGGTGGACGAGGGGCTGGAGATCGTCCGCCTCGCCCGCGATCGCTACGACGGCCGCGTGCGCAATCCGTTCAACGAATACGAGTGCGGCCACTGGTACGCCCGGGCGCTGTCGAGCTATGCACTGCTTCAGGGCCTCACGGGCGTGCGCTACGACGCGGTTGACCGCACACTGCACATCGATTCGCGCGTCGGCGGCGACTTTCGCAGCTTCCTCGCGACGGCCACCGGATTCGGCACGGTGGGTCTGGAACACGGCCGGCCGTTTCTCGACGTGAAGCACGGGCACATTCGCGTTCGTGAGGTGCTCGTCTCCGGGCGGTCGAGCGAACTGAAGCGAGCCCCGTAGCACCGCCCCTGGGGCCGGCGAGTCGGTTTGCCGCTCGAGCCGAGTCGAGACCTTGCGGCGCCGGACTTGCGCCTCGCCGAATTGAGCGGGCGCGAGCGTGCGCCGGCTGAAGCTGCACCGGGACGGGTTACGCCGCCCAGAGCGCGTCGTCGGGGATGTGAACCTTCACAAGGCCGGGGCACCAGGCGGGTTGGGCAACGATCTCGCTGCTCGCGCTGCTGCACACGATTGAGGTTGTGGCTGGGAGCGGTGCACCCCCGAATGGCCGCCGACATTGCCCGCACTCGAGCGCGCTGGCGGGCGGGCTGCTCACTTCCGACCGCGCTTCGCCCGCGCCGACGCTACGCGGCGCGGCGGCGGCCATGAATAGCCGCGTCCTGACTCCGCGGTCCGCCATCTTCACGTGAACCGCGTGGCCATGACAGACAACTTGCGCTTAGAATCCGCTTCCGCGGCGAAACGGCGTGGACCCGTCCATTGTCGCCGGAGACCGGTCAGAGTCATGGACCGCATCCGGAACATCGTCGTCGGCGTCGATTTTTCGGAGCAATCCCGCCGCGCCCTGGAAGAAGCCCTGCGGATTGCACAGTGGAGCCGCGCCGGCGTCCACATCGTCCACGTCATTGACGCCCCGACGGCCGAGGACATCGCGGAGGCGGCCGGCGTCGTGGGCATCAACGACGTGGCGGACTTTGCTCAACGGCACGTCGTCGATTTCGCCGAGACCGCCGCGGAACTCAAGCTCCTCGCCGAAGAATCGGACGCGCGCAGCGTTCCAGCGGACGTTCAGGTTCGCGTGGGGCACGCCTATCGCGAGCTGCTGAGTCGCGCACACGAGACGTGGGCCGAGCTCCTCGTGCTGGGCGCCTCCGGCGCGGGCGAAGCCGCGGCGGGCCTCGGAACGCTCGCGACGCACTGCGTGCGCGACGCGCCGCTGGCCGTGTTGCTTGTGCGTGGCGCGCAGCGCGGTCCGTTTCGACGAATCGTCGCGGCCGTGGACCATTCCCTCATTTCCCGCGCGGTGGTCGCGTACGCGCTGCGGCTTGCCTGCCAGGATCAGGCGCGGCTCGAAGTGCTTCACGTCTATCAGCCGCCGTGGGAGATGACACGCTACTGGCCGCGCTCCGACACGCCGCGCGAGACCATGCAGCGCTGCGTGGCCCGCCTTGATGCGCAGATGAACGAGTTGATCGCGCCCCTAGAACCCGAAATGCGATTTGTGCACGGGGAGACGCGCACGATCGCCGCGGCGGACTGTAAGCGCGGCATCGTCGAATTCGTGCGCTCGGTGCAGGCGGACCTGGTCGTGCTTGGCACGCGCGGCCGTACGCGCGACGAGCGCGTTTCGATCGGAACGACCGCCGAGAGCGTCGTCCGCGACGCGCCGTGCTCCGTGCTTGCAGTCCGATCGAGCAACGCGAAGCGCGGCGCGGCGGCCCGAGCTTCGCAGACGGCCACATTGCGCCGCGCCCGCTGGAAAGGAAAATGCCCATGATCCGATTCGGAACCGAGAATCTCCGCATTCCAAAGTTCGAGCGCCCGGTCTTTGTGGTCGCGGGCGGGCTGACCGACTATCGCAAGCGCTACCCCGAAAAAAACACCTGCCAACTGTGCTGCGAGGCGCTGCGCATGGCCGTCGAGGAGAACGATCTGAAGGTCGATCCGGAGGAGGTCCGCCGCAGCGTGAACTGGTGCGTCTACTCGCAGTTCGCGGACCACTTCGGCGACCAGCTGCTCGCCGCCGCGAAAGTGCACGACTACCTGGGGTTTGACCCGCTCGGGAACATCGAAGTCAAGACCGGCGGCGCGACCGGCGGTTCGGCGGTACTGGCCGCGGCGCAGGCCATCGCCAGCGGCTACGCCTCGTGCGTCCCCGTCGTCGGCTGGGAACGGATGGACGAGGTCAGCACCAAGGTCGGCAATTCCTACATCGCCAGCGCCGCCTGCAAGGACTTCGAGAGCGAGCTGGGCTGGATGTACGCGGCGTATTACGCGCTCATGGCGCAGCGCTACCAGCATGAGAACAACGTGCCGCGCGACACGCTGGCGCGCATCGCCTGCAAGAACCACGAGTACGCCCGCCATTCGCCGTTCGCGCAGAACCCCGGAAAATACACCATCAAGGACATCCTGAAGAACGAGATCGTGTCGCATCCGCTCTCGTTCCTCGAATGCTGCGTCATGAGCGTCGGCGCAGCCGTCCTGCTGCTTTGCGATGAGCCAACCGCCCGCCGCTTCACCGACAAGCCGGTGCAACTCAAGGCGATCGCCGGCGGCTCCCACACCCTGCGCACCGCCGATCGGCGGCACATGCCTATCTTGCTGCTGCCGAACGAGACCCCCGAGACCTACCGCGACTACTTCAACGGAAAGCGCGACGCCTGGCCCGGTTTCAGCTCCTTCCTCGCCTCGCGCATGGCGGCGTACCTGGCCTACAACATGGCCGGGATCAAGGATCCGCTTGAGGACTTCGACCTGCTCGAGACGCACGATGCGTTCACGATCAGCGACGTGCAGACCTACGAGGACATCGGCCTGAGGCCGTACGGCCGCGGGCGGGAGTTCATCGAATCCGGCGACGCGTATTTCGAGGGCCGGCTGCCGACCAACCTGTCAGGCGGGCTGATCGGCACGATGCACGCCGTCGGCGCGACGGGAATCTTCCAGATCGTCGAGTTGCTCTGGCAGTTGCAGGGCAAGTACGACCGGTTCCACGGCGATCCGGCACTGTGGCGCCGCTACGGCAAGCAGAAGCCCGCGGATTGGCGGAGTTTGCAGGTCAAGGACGCGAAGCGCGGCTGCGCGATCAGCCACGCCGGGACCGGAAGCCACGTGACGTGCGCGATCTTGGAACGGGTTTGAGCAAACCGCAGGCGCGGCTGCGCAAGCAGCGGCGCCATGGGAGCAGTGAATATGAGTATCGAATGGCCGACTGCCGCCCTGGAGGTGATCCAGGAACGCCCGCTGACTGTGAAAAACCCCAAGACCTGGTTCCACATTCACAGCTACGGCGGTTGGGGCAGGTTCTTTCAGGGCTTGCAGGAGCGCAAGCTCCTGGCGACGCGCTGCGCGAACCCGGACTGCGGCGAAAAGCGCCTGTGGCTTCCGCCGCGCTGCGAGTGCCCGGATTGCTGGCACGCGATGGACTGGGCCGAAGCGCCCCAACGCGGCCGGCTCTACACCTGGAGCATCGTCAAGTACCCCGGCGAATTGTTCAAATTGCCGCCCGGGACGCCCTTGATCAGCGTTGAACTCGACGGCGTGTGTACGAAGCTCATGAGCTGGCTGAAAGAGGGGACGCCCGAGATCGGCATGCCCATCCGTGCCGTATTCAATACGGAACGTCCCACACACACGATCCTCGATCTGGCGTGGGTGCCCGCGTAGCGGTGCCGGCGAGCCGCAGTCGGTAACCGATTTCGCGACGGGCCTCATGTGGGCAGGGGCCGACCGTTGGTCCACGCCGGCTTGGGGGACCCCACGACCCACGGCACTGGACGCGCCCGGCCGAGCATCAGACGCCCCCGCGTCTGTACACCCACGGAGCGGTTCACCGGCGGGTGCTGCGACGCGATTGAGCCGACACTGAGCTTCGACTCGCGCATCGGCCGCATCCTCCGCACTTCCTTCGCGAACGCGACGGGCTTCAGCGCTGTGGGCCTCCGGCACGGCCGGCCGTTTCTCGGCGCGAGGCATGGGCCGTTCAACGCGGACGAAATGTTTGTATCCGGACCGCGGGCGCTGGCGACGCGAACGAATCAGGCCAGTTTCAGGAAACCGGCGTCCACTGCGCAGTCGCAGCAGGCGCTCCCTGGCGGTCGCCGCCTGGCCAGAGCGCCGCACGTCGAAGAAACGCCGCGCGGGCCGCGACGGCTCGTCCGGCGGCCCGCGCGAACGCAGGGAGAATCAAGCTACTTTCGAACGGCTGAGCTACCGCGCCTTTGCGGCGCTTGCGGATTCGGGGCGTCGGCGCGGAGCCCGCCGCGCGCCGACCAGCGAGATCGACAGCAGCATCGCGGACGCCGCCGGGCAGGCCAGAGTTCCGGGAAGGAACTCGTCGGGCGTCGCGGTCGGGTCTACCAGGGGGCCGTCCGTGCTCCCGTCGTCGAGGTCGCCGCCGTCATCCGTACCCCCGTCGTTTTCG
Organism: Phycisphaerae bacterium; assembly: GCA_039961675.1. Taxonomy (GTDB): domain Bacteria; phylum Planctomycetota; class Phycisphaerae; order UBA1845; family Fen-1342; genus JABRWC01. Next base: position 36,955 of record JABRWC010000097.1, on the reverse strand, counting down.
TCGCCGTTTCCCGCTCCGCCGTCGTTGGGGTCGGCGTCCGCGTCGCTCCCGTCGTCCGCGCCGCCATCGCCCATGTCGCCGCCTGAGCCACCGTCGCCCAGGTCGCCGCCCGAGCCACCGTCGCCCGACGCCCCGCCTCCCGCTGCGTCCGAAGAGGGCGCAAAGGATGCGTTGCCATACCGTCCCATGTCCGCACGGCCGCCGTTCGGAGCAGGCTCGGCCTCGAACGGCGAAGCCGGATCGCCGGCGTCGATGCAGGGCGAGCCGGCCGCGAGCCGGTAATCGTCGGACGTCGGCGCGACGAACAGCGGGTCCATCGAGATGTTTCCGGCGCCCGCGATCGCCTCCTGCGAGCAGGTGTACGAAACGCTCAAGCTGGACGTATCGAACACTGCGAAGTCGTCGCCGCCGTTGTTCCAGAAGATGCTGTTGCTCACGGTCACGACCGACTGACCCTCGACTTGCAGCCCGTTGCCGCGGAACGAATTCTCGCACACGTTGTTCACGACGGTGCAATGGCGGATCGTCGCCTGCGAACCGACGCCCTCGCCGCCATCCACCGCGATCGCCGACACGGCCTCGCACCCGTCCCTGGACACGTTGCGGTAGATCAACTCGTGGTGAATGTCGGCGCTGGCGCCCTCGTCGATGAACTCTGCGGCCCCGTACGCGGCAGCGAAGTTTCCATAGAGCGTGTTGAAAGAAAGTTCAGCCGAATTGCCCACACCGACAACGATCAGCCCGCCGCCCCACCCGTAGGTCAGCTCGCGGCCGACTTCGTTGCCACGGATGACGTTCTGCGTGATGCGCGCATTCGTGACCGCGACGAACAGGCCGCCGCCGTGGTCGCCAACCGCGACGTTGTTCTCGATCGTGTTGCCCTGGATCAGGGCGGTCTGGGTGTTGATCACGGAGACGCCGGCCCCGCGGCCGGCATAGTTGCCGCGCACGACGTTGTTCACAATGGTCGCGCTCGCGGCGTCGGTCACATGAACGCCGCCGCCAAAATTGTAATCGAACGGCGGCTCGCCGGTGCGGACGTCGTTGCTCTCGATGACGTTGTTCGAGATGGTCGGCGATCCGCCGCGGCTGTAGATTCCGCCTCCGTGATAGCCGTACGGAAGCTCCTCTGTGCTGCCCGTGCCGCCGGTGATGCGGAACCCGTCAACGGTGGCGTCGGCTTCGATGAGGTTGATGACGGCGTTTCCGCCCGCGCCGGAAAGCGTGGTCGAGTTCTGCGACAGGTCACGCACCCAGCTCGTGGAGTATCCGCCCACCAGGGCGATCGCCTTGCCTTGGATGCGCAGGTTCCCGACGTACGTGCCCGCGGCGACGCGGATTTCGTCGCCGGCGCCGGCGGCGTCGATCGCCGCCTGAACCGTCCGATACGGGCTTTGCTGCGTGCCCACTTCGACCCCGGTGGCATTGCCTGCGTCGACGTACAGTTCGGCGGACTCGGCCGGCGTGACCGCAGCCAGCATGAGCGCCCCCGCCAGAGTCGACCAACAACGACGATTCATGAGCAGTCTCCTTCGGTGAATCGGCGCCGGGAACTCGGCCCGGCCGTTTGCCCGCGGCTCCAAGCGACAACGGCCAGTCGAAGTCACGCGGGGATCGCAGAAACTCCGTGACGCCCGGGGAACGAGGCGAGACTGGACCGCGATCGGGCGTTTCCGTTGCCTCACACCGGCTGTGCTTGCAGCGGATTCACGTTGCCGTCGGTTTCGGGCGGAGATAAGCTGGCGGGCTGAATGGATGCCGACCCGCGTGTTCAGGCCGCAGTTCACGGCGACACGGCCGCGATGACCGAGCTGCTTCGCGAACATGCCGCGTCGCTGCGCGCCCAGCTTTCGATCGATCCGAAGTGGCAGAGCGTGCTCGACGTGGACGACATTCTGCAAGTCACGTACCTGGAAGCGTTTCTGCGCATCGGCTCCTTCACCGAAGCCGGTCCCGGTTCGCTGCTGGCCTGGTTGCGACGCATTGCGGACAACAACCTGCGCGACGCCCTCAAGGGGTTGGGGCGCCAGAAACGGCCGCCGCCGGCACGGCAGGCGACGCCTTCGGGCGACGAGTCCACCGTCGAGCTTTTTGAGCTTTTGGGCGTGACGACGACCTCGCCCAGCCGCGTGCTGGCCACGGCCGAAATGAAGTCTGCCCTGGCCGGGGCGCTCGACTCTCTGCCGGAGGACTATGCCCGGGTGATCCGGCTCTACGACCTGGAAGGCCGGTCGATCGCCGAGACGGCCGAGATTTGCCGGCGCTCGCCGGGCGCGGTTCACATGCTGCGTGCCCGTGCGCTGGCGCGGCTTCGAGAATTGCTGGGCGAAAACCCGTTCTTGAGCGTCTCGGCGTGAATGCCGAGTCCGTTCGTCGCTAGTGTGGCTGGTGACGCTGTTCGCAGCTCATGCAGGGTGGCGCAGGCGTCTCGCCCGTGGCCCTGTTTGCACCTTATGGAGGGTGGCACAGGCGTCTCGCCTGTGGCCCCACGGGCCGGACGCCCGTGCCACCCGGCGGCTGAACATGTCGATCAAAGAGCCGACGTCGGCGCGGGACAATGAGCTGATCGCCGATGCCGCAAGACAGATCGCGTCCGCGCTCCGGTGCGGCGCTTCGGCGACCCCCATCGGTTCGTCCACGCCGCCCGCCTCGCCAGCGCCGGCAGGCTCACTCACCACCGCCGAAGCCGACGCGATTCCCGGTTACCGGATCGTCGGCGAGCGACAGCGCGGCGGCCAGGGAGTGGTCTACGAGGCCATACAACGCGCGACGCGTCGGCGCGTGGCGATCAAGGTCCTGCACGAGCGCCAGGTCGGCGGGGCGAGCCGCGCCCGCTTCGAGCGCGAGGTCGAGATCCTCGCCCAGCTTCGCCACCCCAATATCGTCACGATCCACGACAGCGCCTGCACGGACCGCCGCCTCTACTACGTGATGGACTTCATCGACGGCGTTCCGTTCGACGAGTTCGCCGGCGGCGTCCACGATCGCGACCCGCGCTTGCTCCTGCCGGTATTCGTGAAAGTCTGCGACGCCGTGCACGCCGCGCATCTTCGCGGCGTGATGCACCGAGACCTGAAGCCGGGGAACATCCTCGTCGATGCCGCGGGCGAGCCGCACGTGCTCGATTTCGGGCTGGCCAAGTGGCTGGATTCCAGCGACATGACGGCCGCGCCGCAGATGACCCTCACGGGGCAGTTCCTCGGCTCGCTGCTGTGGGCCGCCCCGGAGCAGATTGAGGGTGCGCACGACCGCCTCGACATCCGCTGCGACGTCTACTCTCTCGGCGTCATCCTGTGCCAGACGCTCACCGGCCGGCTGCCCTACCCGCAGCCGGGCACGCTCGCTGAAGCGGCCCGGCACATCCGCGAGTCCGAGCCGCTGCGACCCAGCACCCTTCGGCGTGGGCTGAATGACGAGTTGGATACGATCGTGCTCAAGTGCCTTCAGAAGGACCCGCAGCGCCGCTACCAGACGGCCGGCGAATTGGGGCGGGACATCCGGCGATACCTGGCGCACGAGCCGATCGAGGCCAAGCGGGATTCGGTCATCTACCTGCTCCGCAAGCGCCTGCGGCGGAACCGCGTGGTGGTGGGTGCGTCCGGGGCGATCATGCTCGCGTGCGCGGCCGGGCTGGTCGCCAGCCTGCTGTTGTGGCGCGGGGCCGAGCGGCAGCGCATCCGTGCCGAGGAAAGCGAACGACTCGCGGCGCGACGCGCGGAGGAGGCCCGGCGCGTGGCCGAGTTCCAGGCGACGCTCTTCGAGCGGATCGATCCGGAAGTCATGGGCCGCGATCTGCTCGATTCCATCCGCCGCCACGTCTCCGCTGCCAGCGCTCCGTCCGCAGCCGCGCTGCTGGCGGAGTTCGACCCCGCGCTCAACGCCGTCCGCATGACGGACGTGGCGCGCGAGACGATCGCCCGCACGCTGCTCGAACCCGCCGAACAGGAGCTTGAGTCGCAGTTCGCCGATCAGCCGGCGATTGAGGCGCGGCTCCGAGACACGCTCGCGGACCTCTACCGCCAGCTCGGGCATTTCGCCGATTCCGAGCGGAACGTGCGGCGAGCGCTGGAGCTGAAAAGGCAGTTGCCGGACGAAGACCTCGCGGAGAGCCTGAATCGACTCGGCGTAATCCTTCGCGAGACGGGCGACGTGTCCGCAGCGGAGGCCGCGCAGCGAGCGGCCCTGGAGTACGCCGAGCGGCACCACGGGCCGCAAAGCCCGCAGACCGCGATCGCGCTCGACAACCTCGCGGCGCTCCTGGGAGACCGTGGCGATTTTGACGCGGCCGAGACGCTGGTGCGGCGCGCGCTCGCGATCTGGACGCAGGTCTATCACGAGCAACACCCCGACACGCTGACTTGCCTGAATCAGCTCGCCGTTCTGCTCCTCCAGCGCGACAAGCTGGCCGAGGCCGAGCCGATCGCGGCGCGGGTGCTCGAAACACGCCGCGCGACCTTGAAGGCGAACGACCCGCTGATCGCGGGCAGCCTGCGCAACCTCGCTCTCATTCAGTACAGCCGCGGCGACTTCGATTCGGCGGAAGCGAACCTGCGAGAGGCGCTCCAGGTGGAGCGGGACGCTCGCGGCAACGAGCATCCCGACGTTGCCGCCTCGATGAACGCGCTCGCGATGTTGCTCATGGCGCGCGGCGCGCTGGACGACGCCGAGCTCCTGTTTCGCGACGCCCTGGCGATGCAGCGGCAGCTGCTCGGCGACGTGCACCCGGACACGGCCACCACGCTCGGCAACCTCGGCGCGCTGCTCAGCGAGCGCGGCGACTTCGCGGCGGCGATTCCCGCGCTCCGCGAGGCGATGGCCGCCTGGGCTGCGCTGTACGGCGACGACAGTCCCGACGTCGCGCGGGTCGCAGGCCAACTGGCGGAGGCGCTGCTGGCCACGGGCGATGCCGTTGACGCAGAGCCGCTACTTCGCCGGGCGCTGGCGCATTACGAAAGCGCCAAGCCTGACGCGACGGAATCGATCACGCGCACGCGCCTGCTGCTGGCGCGCGTCTTGATTGTGCGTCGCGAGTTCGCGCTTGCGGAGCGCGAGTTGCTGGCGGCCGAGTCCGCCGCTTCGCGCTCCTCGACGGCGAGCGAGAAGTTCCGACGGCTTTTTTCCGACCTGTACGACTCGTGGGAGGCGGCGGATCCCGAAGCCGGGCGCCGGGCGCGTGCGGCGCACGACGCGAATCCCGCCGCCGGCGACCCCGCCTCTCAACCGAACGAACCGCCGCGGTGAGCCGGAAAGCCGCCGGTCATGGCGCGCCCCAGGTCGGCAAGTCCGGCTCCGGCGGGACGCCCAGCGCGTCGGCGACGCGGTTGATGTAGTTGAAATACGCGGCCACCTGCACCGCGTCGTGGACCGCCCGGTCCGACCAGCCAGCCTCGCGCAGCATTTGCACGTCCGCGGCGGTGCAGCTTGCGGCGCTTCGAGTGAGCTTCTCGACGTAGGCGAGCAGCGCGCCCGTCGGCTCGGTCAGCGGGCCGGCGCGCCAGTCGCGGACCAGCTCATGCACGCGCGCATCGAGCGCGGCCGCATCCGCCTCGTGCGGTGCTCGCGCGTCGGGCGTGCGCGGGATGCGCCGGCCGAAGAGCGATTCCCAGTCGTTCGCGATCTCGGCCCGGAGATCGCCGGCGTGCGCCTGCACTCAGTATTCGCACGCGTTGACGCGGCTGACCACGACGGCGATCAACTCGCGCTGGGCGCGCGAAAGCGGCGACGGCCCTTTCATCAACGCCCGGTAGAGCGCGATCGACGCCCGCAGCGCCTCCGGGTTTGGGCTCATGGCGCGGACGATGTTGTACACGCGGCCGGCGCGGCGGAGGGCCTGCCCGTAGAGGCGCTTCAGCGCGCCGTCGGCGTCGTCGGGGGAAACGGTGTGAATCCAGAAGGCCATGGGCGTTCCTTTGGCAACGCTGAGCAAACCGACGACCGATATCCACCATCCCCTGGACACGACGATCCTCTAGGTGAATCCAGGTCGGCGCGGTGCCGCTTTCCGATCCACGCCGAGTCGTCAGCGCATCAGCAGCAACGACGGAAGCGAGATGGAGACGATGCGTGGGTCTGGAACCTCTTGATCGTCCCGCAACGTAACCAAGACGCCAAACGGAGCATTGTACTGTGTCTTCTCGATGAACGACCGCAATCCCACCGTGTCTCGGTGCGGGTCGATCCGGGTGCGGTACTTCACTTCGAGCGGAATTCGGTGTTCGCCGACCGTAAGAATGTAATCGACTTCGGGTTCCGCCGGACGTTCGGGGAAGTGAGCGATGTCGAGGTGCGAAAGTCCCGACAGGAACGCGCCAACCACGCTCTCTGCCAGATGACCAGCGAGATCCGTCAGGTGTGGGGCCCCGGCCAACCCGTCCGCGTCGAGCGGCACCACTTCCTCCAGCCAGCTCGCGCGAAGGCCGTGATCGACCACGCAGATCTTCGGGCTCCCCCTGCGCCGCTTCAGGCGAATCTCCAGCGGCCGGATGAGCCGGATCAGCAGCGCGCCGTCGAGGAAGCGAAGGTAACTGGTGATCCGCTGCGGCCCCACGTTTGCCCGCAGCGCCTGCCGCGCCTCCGTCTGGAACACGGCCAGACTGGGCGCTTGGCCCGCGTAACGATACGCCAGCCGGAGAAGCTCCTCCAGCAGCGCGGCGTCGCGTTTTCGGCCGCGCTCGCCCATGCGCAGGTCGTGTTGAATCACGCGCCGGATGATGGTCTCGTTCAACTGATCCGCGATCTCCGGCCAGGAGACATCCGGATTCGCGTGCACGATCGGATAGCCGCCGCGCGTCGAGAACGCCTCGAAAGCCTTGTTTCGCACGGCGCCAACCGACCTGCCGCGCGCGGCGAGGTCGCGCCAGAACTCGGCACGCGTCAACGGTTCGAGCCCATTCTGCGCGAGCGCCGGTTCCAGCCGCACGCCAAAGCGCATCTCGCTGATTTCGCGCAACAGCAGCGTTCCCAACTCCAACGTCGAGATTCGTCCTGCCAGGCTGTCCCGTCCGGCCTCGATGCGTAGGGCCGAGCTGCCGGTCACAATGACGCGGACCGTATGGTGGTCCACGAGGGCTTTGAGCTGTTCAGCCCAAGTCGGAATGTTTTGCGATTCATCCAGAAACACGAACGCGGGCTTGCCGGCGTGGGCACGCTCGTTGAACGTTTGCCCGAGAATTCGGTTCTGAAACCACGCGGCGATCGTCAGCAGCGGCTCCTTCAGTCCAACGAGGCTCGGTATCTCATCGAACTGAACCCGCAGAATTCGCCACGGCTCAACGCCGCGCTCGCGGAGCAGCGAATCGATTATCTGTTCCAGCAGCGTGGTCTTGCCGACCTGACGCGCGCCACGCAGTATGATCGCGGGCGCCAACTTCGTCTCCAGCCGTCGCGACAGCGAAGAGAACGCCCAGCGCCGAACGGGCGGCAACACCCGACCCGGCTTGCCTTCCCACCACGGATTCGTCGAACGCAGGTAGCTGTCCAGCTCGGGAGGAATCCGGACTTTGTCAAACAGGTCGCGTTCGCTGCTGGGCATCGCCGCAATCCTATCGCCTGCGCTTACATGCAGGTTCCCTGCGCGCGTGTCGCACTAATCCAGCCACTTCCGCTCCCGCAGCTTCCGCGGCGCGTATTCGCGCGTGATGTAGCGAAAATCGCCCTTGCTCGCGAACACCTCCAGCTCCAGTTTCACGCCGGCGGAAAGCATGTGCTTGATCTCCTTCTGCCACGGCTTGCTCTGGAACCACGGGTATTCAAGGATCTCCTTCGCGCGGCGGATATCCTCGTCCTTCAGCGGCATGGGAATCTGCGACGGGATGTCGAACTGCTCGGCGTCGTAGCTGCTCATGCCGATGAAGCGCGCCCCGGGGATCGCCATCCGCTGGCTCTCGAACGCCAGGTTGATCGAGCCTTGCTTGACTACGCTGTAGATGTAGTAGCCCCACGGATCGTTGTCCACGAGCACGTACACCGGCAGCTTCAGCTCGTTGTGCATGCGGTACATGAGCCGCCGCACCCCGCGCGGCGGCTGCCCGCCGCCGTGGATCAGCATGCAGTTGTGCTTCTCCCAGAAGCGGTCCTGGTTGAAGCGGTTCCACTGCGTGCCCTTCTCCACCAGCAGGATGAACTCGGCGCGGTGCTTCTTGAACTGGATCACGTCCGGCTCGACCACGCTGGGCACCTGCCAGCCGCCGGAACCCATCGCCGTCAGGTCGATCGTGTCGCCGCTGTCGACGATCGTCATCGGGCCGACCATCGCGCCCTTGGGTTCGGCGTGGATACCGAGCTCCTCGCGCAGCGATTCGACGGAGACTTCGACATCCTCGATGATCGGGTCGCTCTCGTCCTGCTCGAAGAAAATCAGCTCTTTGCTGTCGCGCACGGGCACCTTCAGGCTGTAGAACACTTCGCGCAGACTGGTGGTGATGCCCTCGTCGATCAGCGTCTTGCACTTCTCGGCGATCTTAAGCGTCTGCATGAACTTCTTGGCCTGGCTGCCCTCGCCCTTGCGCCGGCCGAGCAGGCTGAAGAAACTGCGACGCTGCCGGCCGTCCAGCAGCTCGATGATGCGCTTCTTCTCGTTGAAGCGCACGTTGCCGAGCGTGCGCGACGGGATATCCACGAACGGGTCCTCGTCGCGGTTTACGCACGCAACGACGCTGCGGGCCAGATCCACGATGCGCTTGCCCGCCGCGGCACGGTCGCGTTTCGACGCGGCGGGCCTGGCGGCGGCTGACTTTTTGGACATGCTCGACTCCGTTCGACACGCGGGCGTACCTGCCCGCACCCGCCGCGCTCGGCCCCGGCCGACCGGCGACCGTCAGCCCGGCATTCCTGGCGGCGCCGATTCTAGATGACCAGGGGCGATTTGGCGTCGCTGATCCGGACCGCAACCGTGCGGGAGGAGAGGCACCGTGCGAACGCCGCGCTTCGGTCACCCCCGATCGCTCACGGTCGCGGCTCGGATGGGCGGGTACCCACGCACGGGCGCTTGGTCAGCACGCGCGCCCGAAATTCGTCAGCAGCGCGGAAAGGTCCGCCAGGTCCACGCAGCCCGAGCCGTCGAGGTCCGCCGCCGCGGAGTAGTTCGAATCGCCCTCGCAGGCGCCGAACGCGGTCAGCAGTGCCGAGAGATCGGCCAGGTCGACCGCGCAGTCGGCGTCGAGATCGCCCTCGATCGGCACGGGCAAGTCGATCAGGTTCGGCTCGTCCTCGATCGGGTAGAGCGCACGCAGCACCAGCGGCAACCGCGCGAACCAGGCGGCCTCATTGTGTGCGTGGCCGTAGCCAATCGCGAAATAGAAGCTCCCGTGCAGCACGCGGCCGGTCCGCAGCACGCCGTCGCGGGCCGCGATGGTGTCCGCCGTGCCGTCGTTCTGGTCGCCCGCGTCGAGGTACAGCCGCGTGGTCATCGGCAGGTCGCCGTCGGCGAGCCGGTCGTCGGTGCTGGAGGCCCAGAACGAGGTGGACATCGCGCCGACGCGCCCGAAGACCTCTGGAAACTCAAGCCCGAGCACCAGCGACGCCACGCCCCCGAAGCTCGAGCCGAGCACGCCCGTGTCGTCGCGTCCGGGCCGCGTGCGGTACTGTGCGTCGATATAGGGCTTCAGCTCCGTGACGATGAACTGGTTGTACGCGGCGTTCTGCGTGTTGCCGCCGCCGTATTCCGGGTTGTACTCGCGCAGCCGGTCGCTGGAGTTGTCGATCGCGACGATGATCAGCTCGCGGACCTGGGCGTCGGAAATCAGCCCGCCCGCGACGTCCTCGGCGTGCCAGGAGCCGAACGGTCCGCCGGCGCCGAAGACGTTCTGGCCGTCGTGCATGTAAAGTACAGGGTACGCGCGATCCGCATGCTGGTCGTACTGCCGCGGCAGGTAGACCTGCACGCCGCGGCCGGTCACGTTGTTCACGGTACGCGTCGGCAGGATCAGCGAAGTGGGCAAGGCGAAAAGCTCGATGCGGTCCAGCGGGATCCCTGTGAGCACCGGAACGTAGTTGTAGTTCCAGGTCGATCGTGCGAGGATCGTGTGCAGGGGCGTCTGGATTGCGTACGCGCCGAGCTGCGCGCCCAGGCCGGCGCCGCTGGGCTGCGACTCCAGCGTCGCCGCGACCAGGTCGCTGTAACCCGGCACCGGCCGCAGCGGCCGCTCGATCGGGCCGATGCTGGTGAAGAACGTCGCGTTGGACAGCCCCGCGCTGGCGGGCGTGTAGATCGTGAGGTCGCGCGTCGGCGGGTCCGGCGTCGTGGTGGCGGCCGACGCGGGCGCGGTCAGCGCCGTTCCGTTGGCAGGGTTGGCGAGCTGCGACACGGCGTCATTTCGCAGGACGTACTGGTACGTGTACGCCGTGCCCTGCGGGATCGCCACATCCAGTTCCCAGAGCTGGTGTCCACCACCCGGCGCCGCCGGTACGAGCTTGAGCGCGCGGGTCATGTCGCCGCCGCCAAGTTCCGCAACGTCTCCCAGCACAAAGACGCTCTGACCCGACGCGGTCACATGGTCGAACGCGAAATGCACGGAGTCCGACGGCACCTCGGCGGCCCGGGCCGGCACAGCGAACACACAGGCGAGCGCAAACGTGCCGGGCCAGCGGGAACGCGCGCGCAACAGATTCGCGGGCTGGAGCAAGTTCACATCCTCCTCGAATTCCCCCCGTTGCCCGTGCGCACCGGCCGCCGAGAACATCATACCGCGCGGGGCAGGCCCGACGGTGCGATGCCGGCGCCGGACTTGTCGGGTTATCGGCGTGAGATTTCGCTCGTGCGCACGCCGCGTTGGAACCGCCCGTTCACGCGCGACATGAGCCCGCCCCGGAAGGCTTGAGCCGAGTCGCGCGGCGCGCCAGGCTCGACACGGGCCGGCTTACCGCCGGAAGGCTCGGCGTCAGCCTCGCCGGTCGCCGGCGGCCACCCGCAAGGGCGATGCCCGGCGAGCCGTCGGCCGGCGCTTCGTAGCTTCGTCGTCGGCGCCTTGAGCACCGCACGCGACGTAGGCGCTCGGGAACGCGGCGTAAAACGCGGCGCATTTCACAAGGTGCTCAATCGGCACGCTGTCATGGACCGTGTGCGCCACGCTCTCGGGCGCCGGGCCGAAACCGACCGCCGGTATTCCGTGCATCCCCGCGATCGCCACGCCGTTGGTGCTGAACGTCCAGCGACCGACCGTCGGCTTCTTCTTAAACAGCGCGCGGTACGCGGCGACCGCGGCCTGCACCTGCGGCGCGTCTTCCGGCTCGCACCAGGTCGGGAAGAAGCTCTCGGTCTCGTACACCAGCCCGGTGTACGTCGGCTTGGCGTAGCGCAGCACCTTCACCTCTCCCGTCACGCGCGCCGAGCGCAGCACCTGCCGGACTTCGCGGAGCGCCGACTCCTTCGTTTCGCCCATCGTCAGCCGCCGGTCGAGGTGGATGTACGCCTGGTCCGGCACGGCGCACAGGCTGGGCGTCTTGCAGTCCACGTACGTGACGGCGATCGTGCCGTTGCCGAGGAAGCGGTCTTTTCTCAGCCCGCGCGCGTTAAGATTCTCGATGCCGCGCACCACTCGGGCGATCTTGTACACCGCGTTATCGCCCTTGTGCGGCATCGAGCCGTGGCACGAGCGGCCCTTCACGGTGACGCCGATCTCCATCCGTCCGCGCTGCCCGCGCAGGATTTCACAGTTCGTGGAATCGGTGACGATCACGCATTCCGGCCGCAGCTTGTCCTCACGCACGATGTACTGCCAGCACAACCCGTCGCAATCCTCCTCGCAGACCGTGAACGTCAGCAGCAGCGCGCACTCGGCCGGCAGCAGCTTCTGCTCGCGGAGGATTCGGGCGGCGTAGATCATCGCCGGCACGGCCCCGCGCTGATCGCCCGCGCCCCGACCGTAAACGACGCCGTCCTCGACCTTCCCCTGGTACGGGTCGTGCTTCCACTGACCGCGGTCGCCGATGCCGACGGTGTCCACGTGGGCGTCGATGGCGATCAGCCGCGGGCCGGCGCCGATCTGCGCCAGCAGGTTCCCGAACGGGTCGGTCCAGACGCGGTCAAACGCGCCGCTCGATTCCAGCTCCGCGCGAATGCGGGCGATCACCGGTCCCTCGCCGCCGCTCTCGCCGGGGATGGCCACCAGCTCGCGCAGCAGCGCGACCATCGCGTCCTCGTGCTGTCGGGCCCGGGCCAGAATCGCCGCATGATCGATCATTCAATCCCTCCAATTGCTCCTCGAAACGGCCGACCCGCCGCACCGGTGTTCACGCCTCGGCAAGCACGTCGATCAGCCGGAAGCGCTCCACGTCCACCAGTCCCTGGTCCGTCAGCTTCAACTCGCCAATGACCGACAACGTCAGAAACGACAGGGCCATGAACGGCCGCCGCAGCTTGCCGCCGATCGCCGCCGCCGCGGCATGCAGCCGTTGCAGCTCGTCGCGAAGGTCGGCGGCGCTGCGCTCGCTCATCAGCCCGCCGATCGGCAGTGCTGCCTCGGCCAACACCTGCCCGTCGCACACCACGCACAGTCCGCCGCGGAGTTTCACCAGGCGCACGGCGGCGGTGAAGATGTCCGCGTCGCTTACGCCGGCGACGGCGAGGTTGTGGGCGTCGTGGCCGATGCTGGAGGCGATCGCGCCGCGGGTCAGGCCGAAGCCACGCGCGAACCCCAGGCCGATGCGACCGCTGGCCTGATGGCGCTCGATGACGGCGAGCTTGCACACGTCGCGCTGCGGATCGGCCAGGAGCTGTCCGTCGGCGGCGGTCAGCGTCTCGACGCTCCGCTGCGTGTCGATGCGGTTCTCCAGGACTTCGATCACGTGCACGCGGCACGGGCCGGCGCGGGGCGCCGGGACGACGAACTGGTCCGGTTCCAGCCACTTGACGTTGATGCTGCTGCGGAGCACGGGGGACTTGTGCGAAGCCGGCAGCGGCGCCGCGACGCCGTCCTCCGCGACCAGCCGGCCGGCGTGATAGACGCGCCGGACGCGGCATTCGTCCAGGTCCTCCAGGATCGCCAGCGACGCCACGCGCCCCGGCGCGACGGCGCCGAGTTGGCGCAGTCCGAAGTAGTTGGCGGTGTTGATCGTGGCGAGCTTGATCGCGTGGATCGGATTCAACCCGCGCTGCACGGCCCGGCGGATCATGTAATCGACGTGGCCCTCGGCCAGCAGGTCCTCCACATCCTTGTCGTCGGTGACGAACATGAAGCGGTCGAGCGTCTCGGGCTGCACGAGCGGCAGCAGCGCATCAAGGTTTCGCGCCTGGCTTCCCTCACGGATCATGACGTGCAGGCCCAGCCGCAACTTCTCGCGCGCCTCCTCCAGCGTGGTGCACTCGTGGTCGCTGCCGATGCCGGCCGCGACGTACGCGCACAGGTCGCGTCCGGACACGCCCGGCGCGTGGCCGTCCACCGGTCGCGTGCCGACGATGGCGATTTTTTCGAGGCAAGCCGCGTCGCCTGCGATCACGCCGGGGAAGTCCATCATCTCGCCCAGGCCGATCACCCAGCGGTCGCTGAGCAGCGGCTCGATGTCCACGGCGCCGAGCTCAGCGCCGGCGCTCTCGAACGGCGAGGCCGGCACGCACGAGCTGAGCATCACGAATACGAAGATCGGGCAGTACTTACTCGAGGTCAGGATGTAGCGCACGCCCTCCACGCCCATCACGTTGGCCAGCTCGTGCGGGTCGGCGATGACGGCCACCGTGCCGCGCGAGGCCACCAGCCGGGCGAACTCCGGCACGCTCAGCATCGAGGACTCGATGTGTACATGACCGTCGATGAAGCCGGGACAGATGTACTGCCCGCGCAGATCGACCGTCTCGCGGCCCTCGTACGAACCGATGCCGATGATCCGGTCGTCCGCGATCGCCACGTCGCCCTCGTGAATCTCACACGAGAGCACGTTCACGATCCGCCCGTTGCGTAGCACCAGGTCGGCCGGTTGCCTCCCGGCGGCGGCGTCAATGCGTTGCTTCAGGTCCATCGGACATCCTCGTGGGCAACGGCTCGAGTTGCTGTCTTCGCGCCGACCGAACCCAGGCCACGCAGAACAGCAAGGCCGCCAGCGCGTATCCGCAGGCGATTGGCAGGCCGCGATCCGCAGCGACGCCCAGTCCCGGCGGCGGCGCGCTCTGCCAGGCGAACAGCTCGCGGACGACGTTGCCCTCCAGCCGATACGCGTGCATCGCACCGATCAGCGTCAACGCCGCGGCCAGCGCGGTCCAAATCGTGGCCGCCTTGTAGCGATGATCGATCAGCGCGGCGCCGCAGGCGGACAGGATCAGCGTTACCAGGATCCAGCCCGAATTCGCCCCGGTCAGCGCCAGCAGTCCCGGAAGGTACATGGTCTTCGGCGTCGGCGCCGCGACCAGGTCGGCCAGCGTCTTTGCGCCGCCGGCATCGTCGAGAAAGTTGGCCAGCGTGATCAGCACCAGAGCCGCGAGCGCGGGGAACAGCCCGATCGCGACGGCCGGGGCGTGCTCACGCGGCGTGGCCTGGAACGCCTGGGCCGTGATGATGATGCCGATGTAGACCACAATGGCCGCGCCGGCCTCGATCGGAATCAGAGCCCGCAGCCACGGCCCGAAGCCGAACAGGAACACGACGGTGAAGAACACGCCGTTGAGAATCGAATACCCGGACCGTGCGCCAAGCGCCTTCCAGCCGGGATGCCCGATGTAGATCGTGGTGGGGAAGCACGAGCCGAACAGCCCGGCGGCCAGCGTACCCAATCCGTTGACGGCCAGCGACGGCGCCGTGGCGAAGCGGTCGCCGCCCGCCTCGGCCGACTCGATGTTCTGCAACGAGCCAAGCACGTTGATGTAGCCCATCGGGATCGAAATCGTCAGAAAGTTCAGCAGCAGGTCCGGACGCTCGCCGAGGACGCGCAGCAGTTCGCCGCCGACGAACACCGGCGCGGTCCAGCGCACGTCGTGCAGCGAGTCGCGGACCGCCTGCGCCGACATCGGCACGCCGCCGAACCAATCCCATCCCAGCGCTGCCCCGCCCCAGGCGATCAGGCTGCCGGCCAGCACCGCCAGGAATCCGCCAGGCAGGCGCAGCGGAAATGTGTAGCGCGCGAAGTACGCCAGCAGCAGAAACGCCAGCGGCACGATGCCCACCAGCGGGCGCGTGTAGATCCGCAGCGCGAAATCGGCGGCGATGAACGCGATGCCCACCGCGGCGAGCACTCCCAGAAGCGCCGCGCGGGGCGTAAGCCGGCGGATGCGCTCGGCGACGAACGCGCCCGAAAACTCGATCACGCCGCTCACCAGGCAGGCCAGCAGCCCGGCCGCCCAGGCCAGGTCGCCGCTGCCCGTCGCGCGGTACACCGGCCCCATGATGAACAGCGCGTAGGCGATGACCGAGGGCGTG
This sequence comes from Phycisphaerae bacterium, assembly GCA_039961675.1. Classification (GTDB taxonomy): domain Bacteria; phylum Planctomycetota; class Phycisphaerae; order UBA1845; family Fen-1342; genus JABRWC01. Next base: position 21,614 of record JABRWC010000097.1, on the reverse strand, counting down.
TTCACGCCGTAGGGCAGCGCCGTGCAACCCGGGTTCGCGTGCCGGCGGGCGACGTGCCGCGCCTGCAAACCGTAGAACACGTTGCCGATGAGCAGGCTGACGGCGACGCCGGGCAGGATGCGGCGGTAGATGAGGTCATCCGACAGCCCGGCCACGAACTTGCAGAGGTCGATGATGAGCAGCACCTGGACGAGGTTGTCGACCATCAGTCCGAAGAAGCCGTCCAGGTCGCCGCGGACCCAGATCGGAGAGCGTGGACGTGCGTCGCGCATGGGCTCCTCGCGCACCGGCGAAAAGTCGGGCGCTCATGGTACGTGCGGCGGCCTGCGCGGGCGAGGGCGCGGGAGCCAGCCGCGTAGCGGCGGAAGCACGTAGCCCACGGCGTGAGCCGCGGGAACGCGCGGGCGCGCAATACGCAGCCCCGGACGGGGCGAAAGAGCGCGGCGACGTTCGCGATTGGCGGCGCGCTGTTGCCCGTCCAAGGCTGACGGCTACGGCCTTCGCGCTCTCGCGCCGCGCGGCCGCGCCGACGGATCACGCGTGCATGTCGGCCATCCGTTGCCAGAGCGCCGCGGCGGCGCGCTGCGCGTCGGCTCGCACGGCGTGTTCGTCCAGACCCACGCATTCGCGATCCCGCATCCGCCATGCGCCATCGACGATCACGTCGCGAACGTGCCGCGAGCTGAGGCCGAACAGGAAATGGCCGGAGAGATTTTCCGCGGTGAGCGGCGTAGCCGGCACGTAGTCGGTGATGACCACGTCGGCCGCGGCGTCCGGCTCCAGTTTGCCGAGCGTCACGCCCAGGCTGACCGACGCCCGCCGGGCCCCGGCCGCGAGCATGGCCAGTACGTCGGCTGGCGCAAGGCCGGCCGTCTCGTGGCGCGAGACGAGCCAGGCCGCTTTCGCCTCCGCGAACAGGTCGGCGCCGAGGCCGTCGGTGCCGAGCATGACGGGGCAGCGGAAGGCGGCGACCGGCGCGTAGCCGACGGCGTTGTTCATGTTGGAGCGGGCGTTGTGGGCGACAGTCAGGCCGGCGTTGCTGACGCGCGCGATCGCCTCTTCGTCCAGGTGCGTGCAATGCGCGAAGATCGACTCCGGACGGAGCAGGCCATGCGCCGCGAGGCGGTCGATCAGAAACACCTGGTCGTGCTGCTGACAGCGCGCTTCGTCGCAGGGGTCTTCAGCGACGTGAATGTGGACGCCGGCCTGGAACTCCTCGGCCAGCGAGGCCAGCGCCGCGAGTGAGTCGTCTTCCAATGTAAAGGAGGCGTGCGCGCCGACCATTGCGGCGAAGCGGCCGTTGGACCGATTGGCGCAGCGTTGCAGGTAGCGGCGGTTCTCGGCCAGGCCCGCTTCGCGGCCGGCATCGCCGTGGCGGTCGGTGGCTTCATAGCACAGCACGGCTCGCAGGCCGACGGCGTCGATGCCGCGCTCGACGAGTTCCAGCGAGCCGCCGATGTGGTTGGGCGAAGCGTGGTGATCGATCAGCGTGGTGGTCCCACAGCGGAGCGCTTCGAGCGCGCCGATCCGCGCCGACAACTCGATCGACTCGGCGTCGAGGGCGCGGTCGAGCCGCCACCAGACGAGCTTGAGGATTTCGAGGAAGTCCTGCGGCGGGCGCGGCGGTGGCGGCATGCCGACGGCCAGTGCCGAGTACAGGTGCGTGTGGCCGTTGACCAGGCCCGGAAGCACGACCGCGCCGCCGCAGTCCACGGTTTCCTCGCCGGACTGGGGTGTGAGCTGCGTCCCGCGCGCCGCGATCCTGCCGTCGGCGACGCGCAGCGCGCCGCGTTCGACGCGCGGCGGGTCGAGGTCGCAGAGCAGGGCGTTGGTCAGCGTGATGCGCATTGCTTCAGGACTTCCTCCACCGCTCCCAGCTCGGGGTCGATCTCATGCGGGCCGCCCACGGCCGACAGTGCTCCGCGCACGTCCTTCAACCCGCTGCCCGTGATCATCGCCAGCACGTTCGCGCGCTGGTTGAGAATGCCCTGCCGGCGCGCCTCCGCCACGCCCGCCACCGCCGCGGCCGCGGCCGGTTCGGCGAACACGCCGGCCAGGCGGCCGGTCAGGCGCACGGCTTCGCGAATCTGATCGTCGCTGACCGTGACGAGCGCGCCGTCGCTTTCGCGCAGCGCACGGACCGCTTTGCGCCAATTCCGTGGAACGGGGCAGTTGATGCTGTCGGCGTACGTGTCCGGCCGCGAGCCCGCCGAGAGCCGCTTTCGCCAGTCGTCCAGCGAGCCGCTCGCCAGCGCTTCCACCAGCGGCGCGACGCCCGCGGCCTGTACGCCGAGCATGCGCACGCTCCAGTCCGTCAGGCCGACGGCCCGCATCGACGCAACGCCCTTGTACACGCCGGCGATCGAGCAGCCGTCGCCGATGCTGCACACGACCCATTCCGGCGGATCGTCCATGCACTGCTCGGCGATCTCCATTCCGCCGGTCTTCTTGCCCTCCACCAGGTAGGGGTTGATCGCCGCGTTGCGGTTGTACCAGCCGAAGCGTTCGCACGCGGCGGTGCACAAGTCGTATGCCTGTTCGTAGTCGCCGCGGAGCTTGAACACGCGCGCTCCGCACGCCAGAAGCTGCGCGAGCTTGGCCTCCGGCACGATCTGAGAGACGAAGATGTTGCACTCCAGCCCAGCCCGCGCGGCGCAGCACGCCAGGCTGCTGGCCGCGTTGCCGGTCGAGGCGCAGGCGATCGCGCGGAATCCCTCCTGCATCGCCCGCGCGACGCCCACCGAACTGGCGCGGTCCTTGAACGAGGCCGAGGCGCTGCGGCCTTCGTCCTTCAGCCGCAACCGGCCGATTCCCAGCGCGGTGGACAGCCGCGGCGCTTCGAGGATCGGCGTCCAGCCGATGTGATCCAGGTCGGCGGAAGCGGGGCAGCGGGCCTCGTCGAGCGGCAGCAGTTCGCGGTAGCGCCAGTGCGTCCGTGGACGCGCCGCGAGCGTCGCGCGCGTCAGCGTTCGGCGGGCCTCGTCAAAGTCGAAATGCGCTTCCAGGATGCCGTCGTCCGGCCCGCAGCGCGGACACGTGACGCGCCCCCCGGCGGCGCGGGCGACAGCGGCGCCACCGACTTCGGCGCCGCAGCAGACGCACGCAAGCTTGCAGACGCCCATGACTCGGATCCCTTACTCGCGCTCGATGCGCGTGCCGGACGCGCCGGCAAGAGCCTCGGTAATGCGGTCGAGATGGCAGATGATCGCGCGTGCGCCCGGCCGTCGCGAGTGTTCGATGAATTCCGCCGCCGCCTCGACTTTCGGCCCCATGCTGCCCGCCGGGAACTGGCCGTCTGCCAGATGCCCGCGCGCCTCCGCGACGGTCATGCGTTCGACCAAGCGCTGCGTGGGTTTGCCGAAGTCCAGCGCCACGCCCTCGACCTCGGTTGCGATGAGCAGCACGTCGGCGTCGATTTCGCGCGCCAGCAGCGCCGACGTGCGGTCCTTGTCGATCACAGCCTCGACGCCCGTCCAGCCTCCATCCGCGGCGCGAACGACGGGGATGCCGCCGCCGCCGCAGGCCACGGCGAACCGCCCCTGCGCGGCAAGCTCGCGGATGAGCTCGATCTCGACGATGGCCCGCGGCCGGGGCGAGGGGACGACGCGGCGGAACTTGCCACGCGAGACTTCGACGATCCGCCACCCGTGTGCGGCGCGAAGCTCGTCGGCGCGCTTGGCCGTGTACGGGCGGCCGATGGGCTTGGTCGGCTGGGCGAACTCGGGATCGGCGGGGTCGACCTCGACCGACGTGACGATCGCGCAGGCTCGCCGCGCGTCGCCGCGGCGCAGCAGTTCGTTGTTCAGACATTGGGCGATCATGTAGCCCATGCCGGCCTGGGTGTCGGCGACGCAGATGTCCAGCGGCAGCATGTACAGCTCGTGGCGCGCGAGCTCCGCGCGGCGCAGCACGTTTCCCACTTGCGGGCCGTTGCCGTGCGTCACCATCACGCGGTAGCCCGCGCCGATCACGTCCGCCAGGCGCACCGCGGTGGCGCGCGAGGCGGCGAATTGCTGCGGGATGTTCCCTTCGGCGTCGGGTGGGGAGATGGCGTTGCCGCCGAGCGCGATGACCGCCAGCGGGGCCCCGGGGTTCATCCGAGCTACTATACGAGGCCGCCGCGCGCGTGCCAAATCCCGACGGGATGTGGCCTCTTGCTCCAAGCCCCGACCGTGAGGGAGTGGAGTCTCCGACGCACCCGTCGCACCCGTGGACGTTCCTCAATCTCCCGCGTACTCACGCGCGCAGCGCTGGTCCCCGTCGCCACCGGTGGGGCGGGGAGGATTCGAGCCGGCCCCGCTCGGCGATATACTCCCGCTGGCCCGATTCAGCAGCGGTGTCAAGCAGTGAACGAGGTTCGTTTCGATCCTGAGACAGTCATCGAGCGCGCCGCCCGGCGCTGCCGCGAGCGCGGCATCGTCATTCCCACGTTCGCGCAACTGAAGGACCCGGACACGGCGCCCGCGGAGATTCGCGAGCGTCTGCGCCACGTCGGCCTGTGGGACGTGGACCCGGCAAACCTGTTCCGCATCACCTGGAAGAACGAACCGGTCGCCCGCGGCGGCGGCTTCAACCGCGGCAACTGGATGGAGTTTCCGCCGGCGCTCACCGGCGTGCCTGCCCGAATCATCGGCCTGGTCGGCAAGCACTTTCCGACCGGAGCGCACAAGGTGGGCGCAGCGTTCGGCTGCCTCGTGCCGCGGCTGGTCAGCGGCCAGTTCGACCCCACGACGCAGAAGGCGGTCTGGCCGAGCACGGGGAACTACTGCCGAGGGGGGGCGTACGACTGCGCGCTGCTCGGCTGCGCGGCGGTGGCGATCCTGCCGGAGGGCATGTCGCGCGAGCGGTTCGACTGGCTGCGGTCGATCGGGGCGGAGGTGATTGCCACGCCGGGGAGCGAGTCGAACGTCAAGGAAATCTACGACAAGTGCTGGGAAATTCGCCGCACGCGGCCGGAGTGCGAGATTTTCAACCAGTTCGAGGAGTTCGGGAACGCGGTGTGGCATTATCAAGTGACGGGCGGGGCGATCGAGGAGGTCTTCGCGGCGATAGCACGGGGGAGCGCGAGCGTCTCGCCCGCAATTCCTCCCTCGCGTATGGTCGCGGCTCTGGCGGAAGAGCGCTCCCGTACGGTCGCGGCTCGGACGTTACGCCTCGCCGCATACGTGTCTGCCACCGGCAGCGCCGGGACGATCGCAGCCGGCGATTTTCTCAAAACCCGCCACCCGGACGTCAAGATCGTGGCGGCCGAGGCGCTCCAGTGCCCGACGCTCCTGCGCTGCGGTTTCGGCGAGCACCGCATCGAGGGCATCGGCGACAAGCACGTGCCGTGGATTCACAACGTGCGCAACACGGACATGGTGGCCGCGATCGACGACGAGCAGTGCGTCAGCCTGGTGCGGCTGTTCAATGAGGACGCCGGCCGGCGCGAGCTGGAGCGCCGCGGCGTGCCGCGAACCGTGGTGGACCGCCTGCCCGACATCGGCATTTCGAGCATCTGCAACCTGGTCGCGGCGATCAAGACCTCCAGGTACTACGAGTTGGACGGCCGCGAAGCGGTCTTCGTACCGCTGACCGACTCGATGGAGCTGTACGCCTCGCGCCTGGAGGAGTACCGCCGCGAGCGCGGGCCGTACTCGGCCGTGGATGCGACGGCGCAGTTCGCACGTTACTGCGAGGGAATCTCGACCGACCACCTGCGCGAGCTGACTTACGCCGACCGCAAGTCGCTGCACAATTTCAAGTACTTCACCTGGGTCGAGCAGCAGGGGCGGACTTCCGACGAGCTGCGGCGGCTCTGGGACCGTGACTTCTGGTCCGAGATGTACGCGCAGGTGGACGAGTGGGATCGGCGGATCGAGGAATTCAACCGGCGCGTGGCGGGCTGAGAAGCGCAGGCGGGCTCGCCGTTCTTGAACCATCCGCGTGGCCAACTGCTGTACCCAGGCGCGGCGCGGGCTGATCCACCCGTTGGCGGCTCGCACAGCGGCGCGACGAGGGGTGCACGGGCGTACTGTCGGGCGCGCCACCGCGTCAGATTAGGAATTGAGTTCAACGCCCCGAAAGCGTACCCTCTGAATTGGGCGTACACGCACGCAAACACCTAGAATTGAGATCGAGGGGCCAATAATGTTCTGGACCACGCTTCGGATGCGCGGCATTCACGCCGCGCCCGTTCTGGTTTCGCTCATGCTCTGTGCGACCGCATCGTCCATGCCGCCGGAGGTCTGGTTCTCCCCCGGCGCCTCGTACGACGCGGCCGAACCGGAACCGAAGGTCGTCATCGCCGACTACATCGACGACGACACGCACCTCGACCTCGTCATCACGTCCGCGGGCAACGACAGCAATCCCGGCGGCGTCACCGTGCTGCTGGGGGATGGGCTGGGCGGTTTCGGCAACGACGCGCCGTTCGATTCGGGCGTCCAGCCCTATGGCCTGGCGTCGGCCGACTTCGACCGCGATGGCCACGCTGACCTGGCCGTCACGCAGGGCGGCCACGACAGCACCGCCGTGAACATCTGGATGGGCGACGGCAGCGGCGGCTTTGTGCTCGGCGCGACGCTTACGGCAGGCAAGTTTCCGCTGGCCGCGGCCGCCGGCGACTTCAATCACGACAGCAAGCCGGATCTCGCGGTCGCCAACAACGTGCTCTACGGCGTGACGATTTTCATCGGCAACGGCGACGGCACGTTCGGCGCGGCACAGCACCTGCCCGGCCAGGCCGGGCTGATGGCTACAGACGTTTCCGCGGGCCTCATCAATGCCGACGCCCATCTCGATCTCGCCGTCAGCCACTATTCCGGCGAGTCGATCTTCCTGGGTAACGGCGCCGGCGGGTTCACATACGCGGGCGGGGCGGGCAGCTCTCTCATTCACGAGGCCAACGACCTTGGAGACATCGACGGCGACGGCCGGCTCGACCTGGCCGCGATCGAGTTCTACGGCGAGCGGCTGCTGGTCTGCTACGGCAACGGCGACGGAACGTTCGGCCCGCCGGAGGCGCACGACATCGGCTTCCGCTGCGAGGACGTGCGCATCGCCGACCTCAACGGCGACGGCCACGCCGAGGTGCTGGTGTCGCACCAGAGCCTCGGCGTGCTGCTGTTTCTGAACAGCGGTTGCGGCGACCTCTTTCCGCCGCAGACTGTCGCGACCGGCACGCAGAACACGTGCCTGGTCACGGGGGACTTCGACGAGGACAGCCTGCCCGACCTGGCCGGCATGTGCCGCAACTACGGCGATACGCCGTACGCGACGATCCGGTTGCAGTACCCGATGCCGCCGACCTTGCCGGGCGACTTCGACGGCGACGGGCACGTGGGTCTGTCCGACCTGTCACGGCTGCTGTCCAGCTTCGGCCTGTGCCACGGCGATTCGACGTTCGATGCGTACACCGACCTGAACAACGACTGCTGTGTGGGGCTGGCGGATTTGTCGTCTCTGCTGGAGTGGTATGGGGTGTGATGCGGGGGGGCGCGTATTGCGCCAGCCCTGGCGGAGTCACGCCCAAATACAGCGCGGGCGCAAACGGCTCGCCGCGCTCGTCATCGCGGACGGTTCGAACGAACCCCTAGAGGCAAAGCCGACACGAGCAATCATTTCAATGTCACGGATCACCGAACCTCGCAGGACGAACCTCCACAACCGCGACTTCCTTCTCACCTGGCAGCACTCCCTCGACGACCTCCGTGCCGTCCTCGAAACGGCCGAAGCACTGGAGCAGCTCCATCGTGCCGGACAGCCGTGCCGCCTGTTCGACGGCGGCCTGGCCGTCAGCAACTTCCGCGACCAGTCCACCCGTACGCGCTTCAGCTTCGCCAGCGCCGCCAGCCTGCTCGGGCTGACGCCCGTCGATCTCGACGAGAGCAAGTCGCAGATCGCCCACGGCGAGACCGTCCGCGAAACCGCCAACATGATCTCGTTCCTCACGCAGGTCATCGGCATCCGCGACGACCTTTTCCTGGGCGAGGGCCACAAGTACATGGCCGAGGTGGCCGCCGCCGTGGACGAGGGCTTCCGCGAGGGCGTGCTGCCGCAGCGGCCGGCGGTCATCAACCTCCAGTGCGACCTGGACCACCCCACGCAGTCCATGGCCGACCTGCTGCACCTCAAGACAACGTTCGGCTCGCTCGAAGCGCTCCGCGGCCGCAAGCTGGCGATGACCTGGGCCTACTCGCCCAGCTACGGCAAGCCGCTCAGCGTGCCGCAGGGCATCGTCACGCTCATGACGCGCTTCGGGATGAACGTCGTCCTGGCGCACCCGCCCGGCTACGACCTGGTGCCCGAGACGCTGGAGACCGCCCAGCGCCACGCGCGCGAGTCTGGCGGTTCGTTTACACAGGTGCACAGCATGGAGGAAGCGTTCCGCGACGCGGACGCCGTGTATCCAAAGAGCTGGGCGCCGTACGAGGTCATGCAGGAGCGCACGCGGCTGCTCCGCGGCGGCCAGACCGACCAGCTCAAAGCGCTCGAAAAAGAGGCCCTCGCCCGCAACGCCCGCCACAAAGACTGGGAGTGTGCCGAGCGGCTCATGTCGCTCACCCGCGACCGGCAGGCGCTCTACATGCACTGCCTGCCCGCCGATATCAGCGGCGTGAGCTGTGAGGCGGGCGAGGTCGCGGCCGGCGTCTTCGAGCGCTACCGCCTGGCCACGTACCGCGAGGCCGCGCACAAGCCGTTCGTCATCGCCGCGATGATTATGTTGACGCGCATCGCCGACCCGGGCGAGGCCCTGCGCGTCTTGGCGGCCGGCGGCGAGCGGCGTTGAGTTTGCCGGCGCATCACGCCCGAGGCGCACCATTGTCCGAACCCCGCACGCAAGCGCGGGGCAGATATCAGAACGCCGCGCGGGCGACCGGATGAAAGGAGTCCCCCGTGATGCCCCGGCACTTCCGTGCCGGGTTCGGATCGTCGCCAGCAGGGCTTCGCCTCGCCGCCGAATCGCGCGCCTGTCAGGAATCGCGACCTGCCTGCGGCGGGCGCAACAGTGACTCGATCAGTTCTAGCAGCAGCTCGCCGGTCCGCCCCTCCGGATCCAGCTTCGGGTTGAACTCGACGAACTCGGCCGAACGGACTCGGCCCGTCTCGGCCAGCCCCCGGAGCAGCTCCAGCGCTTCGTCGCGCTCCAGTCCGCCCGCCACGGGGGTGCCGGTCCCCGGAACATGTCGCGGGTCGAGCACGTCAATGTCAAAGCTGACGTGGACATGGTCGCAGCGTGACGCCAGCGCTTCGACTGCCTGCTGCGCCGTACGCACGACGCCGCGCCGCCGCCAGTCCTCCACGCCGCAGACCTGCACGCGAGAGCGCGAAAGCTGCTCGCGCTCGCCGGGGTCGATGTCGCGGCATCCAAGCAGCCAGACGTCCTCCTCGCGCACCATGGGGTCCAGGCTGGCGATGCCGCGCAGGTCCGGCAGGCCGTGCCCGCACGCGACGGCCAGCGACATGCCGTGAATGTTCCCCGAGGGGCTGGAATGCGGCGTGTTGAAGTCCGCATGCGCGTCGATCCACAGCAGCCCCAGCCGCTGGCAGGCGTCAGAAAGTCCGGCGAGGGTGCCGATCGCCAGACTGTGGTCGCCGCCGATCACCAGCAGAAACGCGTTCGGCGCCTTGCGCAGCGTGCCCAGGACGCAGGCGTGCGTGTGCCGGTTCACCTGGAGAATGTTGTGCAGGTAGTTCACGGCGCGGCCGCGGCCGAGCGCGAAGCGCGTCTCGTAGACGCCCGGAATGTCGCCCAGGTCTTCGACGGCGTGCCCGCACGCTCCAAGCCGCGAGGTCAACCCGTGCTTGCGGAGCCACCACGGCCCGGCCTCCGCGCCTTTGACGCGTCCGCCGCTGCCGGCCTGGATTCCCAGGAGCTTGATGGTCCGGTGGTTCATGGTCGGGTCCGGAGAGCGGCGGAGGGTACTGGCGCCCGGCGCGAGCGGCAAGTCGGCCATTCCCTGCCGGTGCCCGCCGCGAGCGCCGGGTAACTCGGCGCGCTGTACTACGTTTCCTGACATAACACTTGAGTCGGAGCGGGCTGCGGAGTACCTTGGCCGATGAAGCGCCTCTATCGCATCGGGCCGGGGTCGACCCGGCGTGTGCGCGCCTGACGCGACGATTCGGTGTGCGTGGCATGCGGGGTGGGAGGACCGTGTATGCAGCTTTCCCTGGATGAGATGCTTGCGGAGCTGGATCGGCTCGACGGGCCGGTGCCGCTGTCGCACCTGGTCGAGCGCATGGAGCGGCTCTGCGTCTCGTACTCCGACATCGAGCACGTGGTGCGATTCTCGAAGGACCGCTACCAGCGCAACCTGCTGCACCAGGGGCCGCACTACCACGCGCTGATCCTCTGCTGGGGACCGGGCCAACGCAGCCCGATCCACGACCACCGCGGCTCGGCCTGCGGAGTGCGTGTCATCCGGGGCGCGGCGACCGAGACCATCTTCGAGCGCGTGCCGAGCGGATACATTCGCGCCACGACCTCGCGCGAGCTGCACGTGGGCCAGGTGTGCGGATCGTTCGACGCCGACATTCACCAAATCTCCAACCTCCAGCCCGGCGACGCGCAGCTCATCACGCTGCACATTTACACTCCCCCTCTGCTGAACATGCGCACCTACCGCCTGGAGGACAATCGCGTCAGCGAGTTCATGGACCCGGTGCTAGAATTCGCCTTCGGCGCGGGGATCTAGGCGGCGCAAGCCGGGGCCGGAGTGGCGGCACACGCCTTCGATTCGCGGGCGGTGCGCTGCGCGAAACTCGGCTTTGCATCACGAGCGAAGCGGCGTACCGCAAGACGATTCTCGTGCGCGGCGCCGGGCCGCGCGTTCATCCCCGCCCGCTCGGAGGCTGTGGTGAACGAAACGCGACGCGACGCGGGCAGCGAGATCGCGGCGCCCGCCAGCACCGCCTGGTCCATTCCGCTCGTCACGCATGAAGCCATCGTCGGCCTGACCATCGCGCTGATCGCCATCCCCCAATGCGTAGGCTTCGCCAGCATCGCCGGGCTGCCGCCGGCGGCAGGCATCGCCAGCGCCGTCGCCATGGGCGTCATAAGCACCCTCGTCTCGAACTCGCCGCGGCTCGTGATCGGCCCGGTGATCACCAACAGCACGATGCTTCTGGCGGTACTGCGCACGGTCGAGCCGGACAGTCCCGAGAACTGGCCGGCGGTCGCCGCCGCCCTGAGCGTGCTGGTGGGCGTAATGACGCTGGCCGGCATGGCGGTCGGCATCGGCCGGCTGGTGCGCTTCGTCTCACGCTCCGTCATCGTCGGACTGGTCGTCGGGTCGGTGCTGCTCACCATCGGCTCGCAGTTGGCGCCCTCGCTCGGCGTTCGCTCCGGGCCCGCCCCCACGCTGATCGGCATGCTGTGGCAGGTCGTCTCGCATCTCGAAGACGCGCAGCTCCTGTCCGCGGCCATGGCCGCGTCGGTCTTCGTGTTCGTCGTGGCCGGCGCGAAGCTCGGTCCGCGGTTCCCCACCGCGTTCGTCGTGCTGCTGCTGAGCGGAGTCGCCGCCTGGCTCTTCGAGCGCGCCGGCATCGACGCGGGGTTCCAGACGATCGGTCCGATGTCCTGGCGCTGGGCGGGCGTCGCGGAGCTTCCGCCCGGTGGCGAGAACCTGACGAACCTGGTGGCCGGCGCCGCCGCCATTGGCCTGGTCGGGATCATCCAGAACCTGGCGATCGGCAAGGCGCTCGCGCTGCGCGGCGGCGAAGAGTTCGACTCCCGGCGCGAGCTGCTTTCGCTCGGGCTGGCGAACGTCGCGGCCGGCGCGGCGCAGGGCTTCCCCGGCTCGGCCAGCTTCGCCCGCTCCGCGCTGGCCGAGCTGGTCGGCGCGCGGACGCGGCTGTCGTCGCTCATCGCGGCGGCGGCGACGGGCGGGATCGCGCTGCTGGCGGCGCCGCTGGTGCGTTACGTCACGGCGCCGGCCGTCGCCGGTCTGCTCATCGCCACGGCGATCTCGATGATCGACCGCGGCGAGCTGCGGGCGCTGCTGCGCGACGTGCACGACCGGCCGGTGCTGGTCACGATGATCGCGTGCGTCTTCGTGCTGCCGATTCACTGGGCGCTGCTGATCGGGCTGGCCGTCTCGTTCGTGATCCTGCTGCGGCGCGTCAGCCGCGTGCACCTGTTTGAAATGGTGCGCACGCCCGAGGGGCCGTTCCGCGAGCAGGAAATCGACGAGCGCACGGGGACCAGCGCGATCACGATGATCCAGGTCGAGGGTTCGCTGTTCTTCGCCCACGCCGAACTGCTCGCGAACCGGCTGCGCGACATCTTCCGTCGCGGCCCGCGCGTAACGATCCTTCGCATGCGCCGCACGCAGCAGATCGACTTCTCGATCCTGGTGGGCCTGTGCCCGCCGGTGCGGCAGTACCTGACCGGCGGCGGCCACCTGATCATCTGCGGCCTGACGCCGGAGATGCGCGCCGCGCTGATCAACAGTCCGCTGGGCGAGATCGTGGATTCGGACTTCATGCTCGAGACGACGCGCGAGGTGTTCGGCTCGGCGCACGTGGCGATCGGCTTGGCGCAGTGCATCCTGACGATCTCGCCCGCGCCGCAGCGCGAGGTGTTCCGGACGCAGGAATCCGTCGCGAAAGGGGCAATTGCCGCGCCCGCGACGGCTGGGAATACGATGCAAGATTAGTCCGTTTGCTCCGCTCGGGAGTGTGACGTCAACGCCTGGTCGAGAATCTCATGACCTCTCAGCCCGGTTAGACTCTTGTGACGACTGGATCGCTTGGTGATGAGCCGATTACCCCAACCCGAGAGAATGTGAGACTGTGTCGAGCGCCCAGGACCGCGCATTCCAGGAGTTCATGGAACGGGTGTGGCGATTGGATGTCGCCCCCCTGCTGCGCGGAAGGTACGCCCGGCAACGGTCGATCGCGGCCCGAGCCGGCGGGCAGGTTGCGGCGACCGGAGGGCGACTGATCGATCGGCTGCTGCGTCTGAAGGGACGGCCGTTCACGCGCGCCGGCGCAGTGCTCGGCTCCAGCCTCGGCGCGCTCCTGCCGGACGTCTGGGACTGGCAGTGGTTGCGGACCCGTTCGAGCACGCGGCAGCGCGAGCAGGTCGCCCGGGGCGTCCGCGCGCAGGCGGCGAACCTGGAGGACGATGAGGCGTTGGCGTTATTCGGTCTGAGCGCGCGGTCGTCGCGTGACGAACTTCACGAGGCCTGGCGCGGCATCTGCAAGAAGTGGCACCCGGACCTGGCCCGGACGAGCGAAGAGCGCCGCGAACGGCACGTGCGGTTCATTGCATACCAGGCGGCGTACGAGCGGCTTGAGCGGGCGTACAACGAGGGCCGGCTGCCTCGTCCATCCCGATAATCGGCGCTTCCCGGCGCGCTCCGTAAAGGATCCGGGCGAAGAGCTCCGCCCTTCGCCCTGGATCCGGCTCCCCAAGAATCGTGCGCGGCCGCGGCCGCGATTGCACTTCTACCCGTACTCCCGAAAACAGCGCTCGCCCCCATCCTATTCCCACAGAAGTAATTCGATGCGGCGATCGGCCGAGCGACCAAGGGTGATCGGGCCGACCGCCGGCCCCGGCGCCGGACGAAGCCGCCCGCGCGATCGTGACCGTAGGGAGGGACGCCGCTATCTTTCTGCCTCATGGCCAAGGAGTCGTTCCAATCGCTCCTGGAACAGCTTCAACGATCCGTGTCGCTGATCGTCGACGAGCTCGGTCAGCGCGTGGTCGGACAGCGGGAAGTCATTCGGCAGATCGCGGGGGCCATCCTGTCGCGCGGACACTGCCTGCTGGTGGGCGTCCCCGGCCTGGCCAAGACGCTGATGGTCTCGACGCTGGCCGAGATCACGTCGCTGACGTTCAAGCGCATTCAGTTCACGCCCGACCTGATGCCCTCGGACATTACCGGCACCAACGTGATCGACGAGCTTGCGGACGGGCGGCGCGAGTTTCGGTTCGTGCCCGGCCCGGTCTTCGCGAACATCGTCCTCGCAGACGAGATCAACCGCACGCCGCCCAAGACGCAGGCCGCTCTGCTGCAAGCGATGCAGGAGCGGCAGGTGAGCGTCGGGACGCAGACGTACGACCTGCCGCGCCCGTTCTTCGTCATCGCCACACAGAACCCCATCGAGCAGGAGGGCACGTACCCCCTGCCCGAAGCGCAGCTCGACCGCTTCATGTTCAACGTCTGGGTGGAATACCCCTCGCTGGCCGAGGAGCAACGCATTCTCGCGGCCACCACGCAGGCCGATCCCGCGCCGCTGCGAACGCTCCTCAACGACCGTCAGCTCCTGAACATGCAGCGCATCGTGGCGGCGATTCCCGTGACGGACTACGTCATCGACTACGCCGCGCGCCTCGTCCGCGCCTCACGCCCCGGCGACGCATCCGCCCCGGAATTCGTGCGCAAGTTCATCGACTGGGGCGCGGGTCCGCGCGCCGGGCAATACCTCGTCTGGGCCGGCAAGGCGTTCGCCGCCATGGACGGCCGCCTGAGTGTCAGCCTGGACGACATCCGCCGCGCCGCCGTCCCCGTCCTTCGTCACCGGCTCGCGTGCAACTTCGCCGCGCAGGCGGAGGGACAGGACGCGGTGAAGATCGTGCGTCGGCTGGTCGAGACCGTCCCGGAACCGACGATTCCCAAATACGAGCCGGCGGCGCCGGCGGTTCCCAGAACTGACGGCGGCGAGTCCGAAGTTGAGTGAAGCGAGCGCTAAGACGCGCGCCCCGAAATCGCCGCCGCGGCGCCGACTCGCCGCGGGCGCCGCTGCTGCTCCGCCGCCAGAGTCCCAGCGCAGAGTAGTGAGACCGCACGCGCAGCGCGAATGATGTTCGAGCCGGAGATTATCGCCGGGTGCCGCCGTCAGGACCGTCGGGCCCAACAAGCCTGCTACGAACGCTTCGTGGATCGAATCTACAACCTGGTGCTCGGCATCACGGGCAATGCCGACGACGCGTTTGATGCCGCGCAAAACGCGTTCCTGCGCATGTTTCAGAACTTCCAGTCATATGACGGCCGCGCGAGCCTCGGAACGTGGATTCATCGCATCGCCGTGAATGAGGCTCTGCAACTCCTGCGACGGCGGAGCGTTGAACACCGGCACGCGCCGCGGATCGCGCGCCGCGTTGAGACGCCGCTGCCCACCGAATGGGAGTTCGATCCGGCCACGGTGGAAGGTGCACTTGCGCGATTATCGGACGAACATCGCGTCATTCTGCTGCTGCGATACCAAGCCGGGATGTCGTACCGAGATATCGCCGCCGTCCTGGACATCCCCGAAGGCACCATCGCCTCGCGCCTGAACCGGGCGCGCGGGGAGCTGCGGGTGCTGCTGGAAGGCGGTTGAGATCGGGAAGATACGCGGCCTACGCCGCATCCAAAACTGGTGGTGCCCACGAACGATCCGGGCGACGGCGCGCCCGGCCGGCGCTGACTCAGCGGCGCGGCGCGCGGTCGACGCGGAGCTTCAAAGGCCGCACGCGGATTCATTTCGTAGGCGGCCCGCGGTGAGCGACGGCATGACGCTCCACTCCGAATGTGAACGCACCCGTTCCTGTCTCGGCGCGTACATCGACCGCGAGGCGGACGCCGCGACGTGCGCACAGGTCGAAGCGCACCTCGCCCCGTGCGCGGCGTGCTCGGGCGAGCTCCGGCGCCTGCGAGAACTGGGCGCGGCCCTGGCGGCCGTGCCGCGCCAGGACCCTCCACGAAACGAACTTTGGGAAGCTATCGCGCGCCGGCTGGATCGGCCGGTGGCGGTTCGTCAACGCCGGCTTCTCGCGCCGGTCACGGTGCGCAGGCTTACCTCTGCGGCCGCCGTCGCGCTCGCGGTTGGCCTGGCGTTGTTTGCGTTCAGCGGGCCGGGGTCCGCCGTGGCGCTGGCGGCGCAGGTTGATTTTCGGCCGCTGCTCTCGCGAACGGACGGCGACATCGGAGCGGGCATCCGGGCGCTGATGTTGGCGCATGGCGGGCGCCCCATTTCCGCTGAGCGCGCCCGGCAGTGCATGAAGGTCCGCGTCCACCCGCCGGCCCGGCTTCCCGCGGAGCTGCGGCTCGATGGCTTGTACCTGCTGAACATGGGCCGCTCGCACCGGTCGCTCGGTTTTCACTTCGTCGGCCCGCGCGGACAGCTCCTGCTGCTGCAATGTCCGCCGGGAATACAGAAGCGCTACGGGGATCGTGAGTGCATGGCGTGCACCGCTGGCGGTCGGGAAGGGCAGGTCGTGCGGTCCGACTCGCTGCGACTCATGCACTTTGAAAGCGAGAACGTCTGCATTTGCGTGGTCAGTTCGCTCGACGACGGCACGGACCTGCCCGCGGTGCTCGAGTCGATCCGCATCAACTACTAAACGAATGCCGCGGAACTTTGTGACGCTCGCCTGCCGTGGTGGTGCGGGCGACCTCGCCCGTTGTCGCGGGATCACGACGGGCTGGACGCCCGTACCACCCGGCGTCGTCGCTCTGATTACGGCTGATCCGGCGGCGGCGGCGGACCGTCCGGGCCCCGACCCTCGCGCGGACCACGCGAGCGCGTGCGCTGAAGGTTGCGCTCGAACTCCGCCTTCTGCTCGTCGTTGAGCACCTTCAGGATTTTCTCCTTCGCGTCGGCGGCGATCATCGCCTGGCCTTCGGCGTCGGAGCGCGGCACGCCGCGGGCGGCCTGCGCCGTCTCGTTCTCGATCTCGCGGATCGCGTCCTCCTGTTCGGTCGAGAGATTGCTGACGCGCTTGGCCGCGGAAATCACCGCCCGTGGATCGTTTCCGCCGCGCCCGCCCGGATCGCGCAGCTCCGACCCGACCTGCTTGCGGTACTCCTCGAGCAGCTTGACCTGGTCCGCGTTCAGCATCTCCGCCACCTGCGCGAACAGTTCGTCCAGCATCGCGCTGGGGTCGAAACGCTCAAACCGCGGCGGCCGATCGCCCGCTTCGGCCGGCTGCGCGCCTTCCGCCGGCTCGCCCGGAGCAGCCGGAGCGGGAGGCTGCGCGCCCTCGCCTTCTCCGCGGCCGCGACGGCCCCACCGCTCGCGCATCGCCGCGCGGCGCTCTTCCAGGAGCTTGTCGTACTGCGCGCGCTGCTCGTCGGTCATCTGAACCGCGTCCGGCAGGTCGCGGATCGCGCGCATCATCGCCTCGCCGGGGCCGCGATCGGGCGGCGGCGGGAGGCTCTCGCGGAACGTGCGGAACGCCTCGAGCTGGTCTTCATGCAGCAGCGCTTCAACCTCGTTCAGCAACGCGTCCGGGCCGCGCCCGCGCATCCCGCCTTCCGCGCGCTGAGCCCGGAACTCCTCGCGGAGCTGCGCCGCGCGCGCCTCGTCGCCCATCTCCTCGGCCTCGCGCAGCTCGCGCCAACGGGCGCGACCCTGCTCCGCCTGCTCCTGGTGCTTTTTCAGCAGCTCGTCGAGCTGCGAAAGCTGCTGCTCATCGAATTCGATCGCGCTCTTCATCCGCTCGACGAGCTGTTCGAGCGACGGCCCGCGACGGAACTCCCCGCGCCGCGCCCGCCCCTCGGGTCCGCGCTCCACCTCCTGGGCCATCGCCGTGAGCGTCAACGCGGCGACGGCGAACGCCGCGACAATCCTGAGCCTCATGTACTTCTCCTTTTTTCTGCGCGTCGATCGCCGCATTGCGGCGGTCGGGTGTTGCGCTTCGCACCCGGGACGCCAACGCACCTTGGCCGGCGCGTCCGCTCCCTTTCGGCCTGACGAAGATTGAACCCGATTATTACCTGCAAGTCGGTCATGATTTGCGTATGCGGCGTAAAGAAATGTCGGCGTCCGCCGGTCCGCACTTACACAACTTTACATGCTTGCGCCTGGGCTCGCGCGGTCAGCATCGCGAGCCGATGCGGGCGAAGATTATACTGCGCGACAGCGCCGCCGGGTGAGCGGCCGAGCGTCCGATTGCGGGCTGGCGTCGTATGAGCGTGAATCGCAAACTGCTGCTCATCGACGACGATGCCGAGCTGGCCGAGCTGCTGCACGAGTTCCTCTCCCCGCAGGGCTTCGAGCTGCACGCGGTACAGACCGGCCGCGATGGCGTGCGCGGCGCGCTGTCCGGCGAACCGGCTGCGATCGTGCTCGACGTCATGCTGCCGGACATCGACGGCTTCGAGGTGCTCCGGCAAATCCGCGCCCAGTCGGCGACGCCGGTGATCATGCTCACCGCACGCGGCGACGACGTGGACCGCATTGTGGGGCTGGAGCTGGGCGCCGACGACTACCTCCCCAAGCCGTTCAACCCGCGCGAACTCGTGGCGCGAATCGGCGCCATTCTCCGCCGCGCCCAGCCGCCGGATCGCGACGCCCAGACCCGTCCCGCGCAGCCGCGCGTCCGCGTCGGCGACGTGGACCTCGACCCTGGCAGCCGCGAGGTTTTCAAAGACGGCCAGCGCGTCGCGCTCACCGGCGTCGAATTCGACCTGCTGGAGACGCTGATGCGCTCGTGCGGGAAGACCGTTTCCCGCAGCGAGCTTTTCCGCAAGGTGCTGGATCGCGACCCCGACCCGTTCGACCGCAGCATCGACATGCACGTCAGCCACCTGCGCCGCAAACTCGGGCACGCGTGCGGCGGCGTAGAACGGATCAAGTCCGTGCGCGGCGTCGGGTATGTCTACACGCGCGTCGAGCCGGGCTGACGGACACTGGCGAAGCGGGCTGTCCGCTGGAGACGCCCGGGAACCACATGCGACCGCTGTTCTTCAAGATCTTCTTCTCGGTAACGCTGGCAGTGCTGTCCGCGTTCGTCGTTGGCATGGCGCTGGCGGACTGGCTGCGGCCGTGGCCGCCGCCGTCGGACCGTTCCACCACGCGGGATGCCCCCGCCGCCGGCACGCCCCTCGCGCCCGACGGGCCGCCAGCCCCATTCGGCGGCCGGCTTGAGTCCCTTGCTCACAGCGTCCGCGACCTGCTCGACGCGGACGATCCCGCCGCCCTGCGGGCCTTCATGCAATCAACGGCCGAGATGCGCGGCGTGCGAGCGTACCTGCTGGACGGTAGCGGCCAGGACGTAAGCGGGCGCGAGGTACCGGCGGCGCTGCGCGACGAGCTTTCACGCGCTGCCGGGGGCGAGGGAGTCCGCCGCACGGAGGACGGTCGCGCGTATCGCCTCGTGCGCGTGCTGACCGCGCCGGGCGGGGCGCGCTATACGCTGCTGGCCGAGTCCGAGCGGTGGCAGCCGGGGCGCTCGTCGCACCGGCTGTGGGCGCAACTCACGCAGCTCGGGCTGGTGCTGTTGTCGCTTGGCATCGTGTGCCTGCTGCTGGCGCGCTACATCACGCGCCCGGTGGTGCGGCTGCGGGCCGCCGTGCGGCGCTTCGCCGACGGGAACCTGGAAGAGCGCGTCGGACCGGCGATCGCCCGGCGGCGCGACGAGCTGGGCGAGTTGGCGCGCGACTTCGACCAGATGGCCGAGCGGATCGCAACGCTGCTCTCCGCACAGCGCCGCTTGCTTCAGGACATCTCGCACGAGCTCCGCTCGCCGCTGGCGCGGCTCGCCGTGGCGCTGGAGCTGGTGCGGCAGCGTTCCGGTCCGCAGGCCGCGGACGCGCTCGACCGCGTCAGCCGCGAGTCGGTGCGGCTGAATGAACTGGTCGGCGAGTTGCTCACGCTGACCCGCCTGGAGGGCGCGCCGCACGGGTGGCAGCCGACGCCGTTCGACCTGGCTGCGCTGCTCCAATCGGCCGTGGAAGACGCCAACTACGAGGCCCGAAGTCAGCGCCGGAGCGTCGTGATGACCGACTGCGCGCCTTGCCAGGTGTCGGGCGTGCCGGAGCTGATTCGCCGCTCGGTCGAGAACGTGCTGCGCAACGCCGTGACCCATACCGCGGAGCAGACTGCGGTCGAGGTCTCACTGCAACGCGACGGCGCGGAGGCGGTGATCCGTGTTTCCGATTGCGGTCCGGGCGTGCCGGAGCACGAGCTGGCGCAGATTTTCCGCCCGTTCTACCGCGTCAGCCGCGGCCGCGAGCGGCAGTCGGGCGGCGTCGGGCTGGGGCTGGCGATCGCGGAGCGTTCCGTCGCGCATCACGGCGGCACGATCGCCGCGCGGAACCGCTCGCCCAGCGGCCTGGAGGTCGAGATCCGGCTGCCGGCGACCAGCGCGGCAAATGTTGCCCGGCATGAAACGAGCGCGACATCCTCGTGAGCTAAGCAGGCGCCGGCCGCGCCGTTCCCTGCCTCCGGCAGAAAAGAACGAGAAGGCCTTGCGCGTTTCACGTCAACGGCTGCGAGTGAGAGGTCTAGCTGTCCGTTGCATAAGTGCGGGAGCGCACGCCAAATGGCCTTCAGGACCGGCCTGGAGGCCGGCCCCCCAATGGGCGGACAGTTTTTCAACGGACTGCTAGCCGCGGCGGCGTGTGACAACGTTCAATTGCCTTTTCAAATCGTCTTTGCGAAACTAATTCGCCTTTTTTGCGCGGTTTCCTGGCCGCCCCTGTGACGCCCACACTCAGGGTGCGCTGGCCGATCTGCGCTGGGCGCGCGTGGGGATCGCTTCCAGTCGCGGCCGAAGCTGCGATGCGAAAATCTCGTCCAGGCGCCCGAAGATTTCACGGTGCAGGCGGCCCATCTCTGTGCTGCTGGAAGCGGGTTGCGTCGTCGTGGGCACGCGTCCGCCGACCCGCTCCCATTGCTCCAGGGCGTTCGAGACGCTCGCCAGGTGAGCCTGCGCCAGTTCCTGACACTCTCGCAACGCGGAAATCGCGCGCTGCGTCTGCTCCCCGTCCAGTCGATGCCGTTCGATGAACCCCTGAGTATAAGCCTCCCAGCCTGTGAGCCGCTCGAGCAGCGACGCCGCGGGCGCCGAGGCGGCGGGCGCGCGTTTCCCCGTTGCGGACACTGCTGTCGGCAGCGGAGCTTGCTCTGCTTCTATCGCCGCGGCGCGCTCCAAGTTCTTCCGATAGATGGGGCCATCGCGGACTTTGCCGGCCTCCTCGGCACGCGTGTACTCCGAGAGCGTTACCACCCTGCTCCCGTCCCATTTGAGCGGCTCTGACCCGACGTCGGCGGACGCCGACATGCGCCGCCGGAACACGTTTACACCGGCATCAATCCCGATGAATTCAGGCGTCAGTCGCTCGGGCAAGTCCCTTGGCTCCACCTCGACGGTCGTGACCTCGATGGTCTCGAGCAACTCATGGCCGCCTTCGCCGCCGGGGCCGAAATACTCCACGCGCGCCGGATACCACACGCCGTCGAACTCTCGCGGCTCGCTACGGGATTCGGCGATGATCCTGCCACCACTCTCCAGCCGCACGGAAACCGGCGCGCCGCCGCGGCGCGGGTCGAGCCGCCATTCCACCACGGCGGATTCGGACTCGGCCCGCAAGACCTCTAATTCGCCCTCGCGCGCCGCCCGGATGCGAGCCTCGGGCCCCGCCAGCGCCAATATTTCCTTGAGCCCGCCCGCAGTCGGCTGCGGGCTCAAGCCGAGCGTCCGCGCGTCGAAGGATACCATTCGACCTTCCGACTCCCACAGCGTCGCAATAAGCTGCCCTTCTCCGTAGTGCCAGACCTGACCGTCCACGGACAGCGTATGAAACGGGCCGTATCCGCACGACGGGACCGTCCCATCGGCGCGGCGCATGATGGCGCCTTCTTCGTCGCCACGATCCGTGACCAGCACATCAGAACCGCAGACAATACCAGTGTAATAT